>JAQCAB010000012.1 GCA_027622375.1 Bacteroidota bacterium | reverse complement strand
CTACAAGCTTTGATTTTATTGCGTTTCAGAGCTTTGGACAATCCGATAAAACGGATTATGAGTCCTTTGCTCTAACCAACTGAGCTAAGGGCCCTTTAAACAAACGCAAATTTACAAAATGTTTGGCAGTTTGAGAACTAATTTTTTAATCTTTAAATTGCATTAAAATAAAAACCTTGAAAGCTCTTTTCTTATTATTGATTGCGGTGCAACTAATTTTACCAAAACAAAAGCAAACTAAAATGAAAAATAATTTTGAAACTGTAACTCTTGGGGGTGGATGTTTTTGGTGCGTTGAAGCAATTTTCCAAAAACTTGATGGCGTTGAAAAAGTCGAGTCAGGTTATTCTGGTGGAAAAATAAAAAATCCAACTTATGAGGATGTTTCGAGCGGAAACACCGGGCATGCAGAAGTTATACAAATTAAATTTGATAATTCTAAAATTAGCTTTGCTGAAATATTAGATATTTTTTTTAAAACTCATGATCCCACAACTTTAAATTATCAAGGAGCTGATTATGGAACGCAATATCGTTCTGTAATTTTTTATAACACAAACGCGCAAAAACAAATTGCTGAAAATGTTAAAAAGCAAATTGAAGATTCAAAAATTTGGGAAAATAAAATTGTAACCGAAATTCTTCAATTTCAAAATTATTATAAAGCAGAAGATTACCACCAAAATTATTACAACCAAAATAAATACCAGCCATATTGCACAATTGTGATAAACCCCAAACTTGCGAAGTTTAAAAAAGAGTTTAGTGGTAAATTGAAAAAGGAATAAACTTTTTTAAGCAATAAGTTTTTTTATCACCCAATCAGGAATTAATTTAAGAATCGGTAAAATAATTTTATACTGCCAGGGAAAAATAAAAGTTTTTCTGTTTTGATTAATTGCTCTCGCAATTTTTTTTACTGCACTTTCAACATCAAGCATCATAGGTGTTGGTTTATTTTTTGTAACAATTGGTGTATCAATAAATCCGGGGCAAATTGTAATACACTCGATATCATATTGAGACAGCTTTAATCTAAAACCATCCATCAACATTTTTACTGCGGCTTTTGATGCCGAATAACCTGAATTATTTGGTGTCGGAATAAATGATGCAACAGAACTTATTGCAACAAGTTTTCCAAAATTTTGATTTTTCATAATCGGGATTGCCGGCAAAAGTGTATTTGTAACTCCCAAAATATTTGTTTCCAGTACGCTATTAATTATTTCAGGATTGCCAATTAATATTTTCTCATCTTTTCCAATCCCAGCATTTGCAATAACACAATCAAGGGTTACAATTTTTGTTGTAAAATTTTGAATTGCATTTTTTACATCATCACTATTTTTTACATCAAGTTGATAAAAAAAGACTTTTGCGCCGAGAGACTCACATTTTTTTGCAACTCTAGTTAATTCTTCTCGACGACGAGCAGATAAACCAAGAGTTATTTTTTTTTGCGCGTAAAAATAAGCGAGGTGTTCCCCAATACCGCTTGAAGCTCCGGTAATAAAAACAGAATTCATCAACTTAAAATTACAAAATCGATATAAAGATAAAGTAGTGGCGCAGCAAAAAGTAAACTATCAAATCTATCTAACATTCCGCCATGGCCGGGAATTAAAGTTGATGAATCTTTTACATTCGCATCGCGTTTAAATTTTGATTCAACAAAATCTCCCATTTGTCCAAAAATACCAATTAAACTTCCCAAAATAATTGAATCAAAAACTGAAATAAATGGTAGTAAGGGTTTTACAATAAAAACAGAAGTTAAAATTGCTGCAATAAATCCACCAATTGCCCCTTCCCAAGTTTTTTTTGGAGATATTTCTGAAATTTTATTTTTGCCAACACTTTTGCCAACAAAATATGCCGCAGTATCACAAATCCAAAGTGTAATAAAAATTCCGATAATCATTATTCCGCCAAACTCGTAAGTTTTTGAAATTAATTGATCGTCAAAAGAAGTTATTCCATTAAAATATTTTTGTGAAATCCAGAATGGAAATTCTTTTCCAAAAAGTTCACGAATACCTACAAGCATACCACCACCAAGACCGATCCATAATAATGCAACGAATGCAACTCCAACATTTGAGTATGAAGGGTTTTTGGATTTTAAAATTATTTCCTGTAAAAGTAGAGTTAAAATCGCAGCTACAAGTACAACTAAAAACAATTGTAATTTTGAAAAGCTCGGTATTAATCCCGAGGGATTTAAAATTGGTATAAAAAAGCCAAATAATTTTTCATGAAAAAAAGTTAAATGAAGTGCAATAATAAAAATCAACACAGTTGCGCGAATAATTTTAACACCTTGTAATTTAACTAAATCAAAATATTCCCATGTGGCAAAAATTGAGATTGTTAAAATCGTCAGCAAAAATAAAATTCCACCCAAATATGCAGAATAAAGTAAAAATGGAATTCCAACTACCGAAACCATAATTCTTGTTTTTAAATTTGATTTATGTTCTGAACTCATTTTAATTTTCTGATATAGTTGAAGTTATTTTATTAAAATATTTATGAAGAAAATAAAAAATAATTGAGGCAATGACTATCACAATAATTAAACTTAACTCATTACCATCGGTGGTATTAAAAGAAGTCGAGTTTTGTTTAATTAATTCGGGATTAAAGTAAACTTTTAAAGTTGTAACTGCGTTATTTGTAACATGTGCTATAATCGGAATAAAAATACTTTTCGTGCGGATTAATAAAAATCCCAAATACATTCCAAGAAAAATTAAAGGAAGAAGCGCAATCGGATTAAAATGAAGAAGCGCAAAAATAACTCCGGAAAAGATAATTGAGTCACTTGTTGTTTTTGTAATTAATAAATTTTTTAAAAATAATCCGCGGAATAAAACCTCTTCACAAATCCCTGGAACAAGCGCAACTACAAATAAAACATAAAATAATTCAGGAATTGAATTTGCAATTATTAACTGCCGATAAATTCCTTCAAAGGCTTTATCAATTACATCAAATATATTTTTCACAAAATCTGGGAATGGCAACTTCATTTCAAAATAAATAAAACCTTCCATTACAAATTGCAAAGTTAGAATTAATAAAATTGTCACAAAAACTTCTGTAATTGTTGGGATTCTAAATGGAATTGAAGTTTTTATTTTTCCATGTTGCCACTTGATTAATATTAAAGTTGGTATCAGCATAAAAACAAGTTGACCTATAAAAGCGCTTGAACGTAAAAGAACGGCCTCTGAAGAAATAAAAAAATCAAAAACAGTATAAAGTAAAACTCCCGCAAGTTGATAAAAAAGCATTATTGCAAAAATTGAAATGATTCCAAATTTGAATGGATTGAATTTTATTTTTTGTTCAGTTTCTAAAAATTGGTTCATTCTTATTTTTTTGCTTTCAATTCCCCATTTAATCCTTTAAAAGAAACTAAATCTGCAACAATTGAACCGATAATAATTTTTGTTTCAACACGAATTGGCAATCGCCTTTCATCATTCGTAAGATATAAAATAACTTTTCCTTCGGCACGGAATAATCCGCCAGCCATAATTACTGGTTCGAGTTTTAAACAATTAAAAGTACCGGCGTCAACTTGAATTTGTTCATTACCCACATAAATTACCTCCAAGTTGTGCATTTTATCTTTGTAAAAATTTTTAAGTTTTATTTTATTACCTGGTTTTAAATTTTCAAAATTAACTGATCTTATAAAATAAAATGCTGAAAGAATATCTTGCGTATTTTTTTCGATTTGGAAATTCCCGTTTATTGAGCGCGCATATCCTTCTTCCGGATAAAGATCTGCACTATACGAGCGTTTAAATTTTCCTTCACTAATATTTTGATCAAACTTTCTCGAGAAAATTCCTTTTGAATCAATAAATGATTGATACGAATCCCGAACTTTATAAAATAAATCAAATGCACTGTTTGAACGAACAGTAAAAGTCACTTGGAAAGTTTCATTCCCATCTATAAAAAAATAATTGGGGATTGAAAGCTCAGCGTTTCCCGCATTAATAAATCCAAATTTGACTTCATATTTTAAATTTTCGCCAACACTAAATGGTAAATTTTGTGAATTAATTTTTGGAATAAATGTTAAACTCCACAAACAAAATATTTTCAAAATTTTTAAAAACATAAATTTAATTTTTCAGGAATTTCAACAAATCCCCATTTTGAACAATCTTTAAAATTAAATCAATATCATTTTGTAAAATTCTATCGTTTGTTAGTGGTTTAATTTTTGAACGAATAAATTGATAAACTTTTTCAGTGACTTTTCCGCAAGTCATCGGTCTGTAAAAATCAATCGCGCCACAAGCAACTAAAATTTCGAGAGCAATAACTGTTTGAACATTTTGTAAAATACTCCAACATTTTTGAGCACTGATTGAACCCATACTATTATGATCTTCCTGATTTGCAGAAGTTGGAATTGAATCAACTGAAGCCGGATGAGCTAAAACTTTATTTTCGGAAACCAAAGCTGCAGCCAAATATTGCGTCATCATAAAACCGGAATTCAATCCCCCTTTTTTAGTTAAAAATTTTGGCAACTCTTTCCAAGAACCACTTATTATTTTATCAATTCTTCTTTCTGAAATATTTGCAATTTCTGAAAGTCCAATTGCAGCAAAATCCATTGCAAGCGCAATTGGTTGTCCATGAAAATTTCCACCTTCAAGATGTTTTTTGCCTTCAACAAAAATTAAAGGATTATCATTTGCGGAATTCATTTCAGTTGTAATTATTTTTTTTACATAATTAATTGCATCTCTTGAAGCTCCGTGAACTTGCGGCGCGCATCTTAATGAGTATGAATCTTGAACGCGATCATCATTAAATCTATGAGACTCTCTAATTACACTTCCCTTTAAAAATTTTAAAATATTTTTTGCAGAAGTTATTTGTCCTTCATGCGGACGAACTTTGTGAATATCATCCAAAAATGGAGTGTCGGTTCCTTTTAAAGCTTCAACACTTAATGCGCAAGCTAAATCTGCAAAATCTAATAAATCGAGAGATTGTTTTAAAATTAATCCCGCGTACGAAGTCATCATCTGCGTTCCGTTAACTAATGCTAATCCTTCTTTTGCGCTTAATTTAATCGGCGTTAATTTTTTCTTTTTTAATGCAGTTGATGCAGAAATAATTTTAGAATTCAATTTGCATTTTCCTTTTCCCATCATTACTAAAGTTAAATGCGCAAGTGGAATTAAATCTCCGCTCGAACCAACTGATCCTTTTGATGGAATTTGAGGAATAATCTCTGAATTATGAAAATCAACCATTTGTTTTAACAAACTTAATCGAACACCACTATAACCTTTTGCGAGAGTATTTATTCTAAGTATCAACATTCCTCGCACAACTTTATCTGGCAAAGGTTCGCCACTACCAGCAGAGTGACTATAAATTAAATTTTTTTGCAACTCTTCAACTTTTTCTTTTGGGATTACGATATTACTAAAAACTCCAAAACCTGTTGTTACTCCATAGATTTTTTCATTTTTCTTCATCCAACTTTCTACAAGTGCTCGCGAACTTTTTATATTTGGAATCGCGCTTTTGGAAATTTCAATTTTGATTTTTCCTGATAAAGCTTCAAAAAAATTTTGATGATTTAAGTTTTTTCCGTCAAGTAGTAATTTCTTCATTTTAATTAATTTAGCAACCTAACTCTCAATTTACAATGTTTAGAATTACAAAGTTTTATTTTTGAAAAATCAAAAGTATATTTGATTAATGATTTTTTCTTCTATTTTCGGAAATCGAGTTAAAAAACCAATTTGGGAATACAAAACAGATGGTGTCCTTTGGCGCATTACTTTTTCATCAAATGGTTTTATTGTTGGTGAAGATCGTGATGTTGATAAAAAAGTTGTAACATATTTTTGTTTGGATTCCAAAAATGGAAATGTACTTTGGCGCGATTTAACTTTTTGTGATCCATTTTGGTCGGCTGTTAAAGGAATTATTGCGAACAAACTTTTTATTCATGGTTTCAGAAAACCTGATATGCCCGAGCAACATAAAATTTCTGTTGTTGATTTAAAAAGTGGAAAAGAATTATGGTTCCGGAATGACATTTCGGTTCTTTCCGCAAATCAAGAATTTATTTGTGCATTCAGAGATTTTTTTGAAAAAAGAGTTTATTATTTGATTGATATAAATAATGGTGAGCTTGTTCAGGAATTTAACCAATTACCTGAAACTTATTTAGCAGAAAAAGATTTTACAGGAAGAACAAATTTTATTTATCCGCAACCTGCTGAAATAAATATTGATTTAAAAAATAAATTATCAAAATTTATTCCGTTTGATAAAATTAAAGGTTCAATTGAGATGACAAAATGGAATAATTTTATTTTCTTCAGTTTTCACACTCAACAAATTAAAACAATAGAAGGTAGTTTAAATTTTCTGCACCAATTTTCAATTATAGACGAATTGAAGAATAAATTAATTTTTAAAACTATTTTGAATAAAGAAACTCCAAACATTGTTCCTGATAGCTTCTTTATAGATGGGAATAATTTATATATCTTAAAAGAAAAATCAACTATTTCCGTTTTTGATATTTCAAAATTATGAAATTAATTTTTGCCATAATTGTTTTAACAAGTTTTACAGGTTTTGCAATTAATGTTAATTCATTAATCAAGAAAATAAAAAAAGGAAAACCTGAAAATCGTTTTAATAATATACCAGCAAGAATTAAAAAAGTTTTAATAATTGCATTTGCTCAAACTAAATTATTACGAGATCCAATTCCAGGCTTATTGCATCTTGGAATTTATTGGGGATTTATTGTTCTTTTAATTGCAGTTTTAGAATCCCTCGGAGAAGGTATTTTTGGATTTGGAAATTTTAGTTTTTCTTTTTTAGGTGGATTTTATAAATGGATAACTTTTTCGCAAGAAATCTTTTGTTTGATTGTGATTTTATCAATTATTTTTTCTCTTTGGCGTAGATTTGTTTCAAAAATAAAACGTCTTCAAGTTGATAAGTATGGTTCAATTGACGCTGCATTAATTTTAATTTGGATTGGTTTAATAGTAACAACTTTACTATTTCAAAATGCGACTAGAATCTCACTTTCGGAATTAAATAGTTCAGTTCAATATCCTATTTCATCAATTTTAGCAAATAATTTTACAAACTTTGATTCAACTTTAAATTATGAACAGATATTTTGGTGGTCACATATTATTTTAGTTTTGGGTTTTCTAAATTATTTACCAAACTCAAAACATTTGCATATACTTACCTCAATACCGAATGTTTTTTTTACAAATTTAAATCCAATTGGTGCGTTAAAGCCAATAAATTTGTCAGATGAAACTATCACAACTTTTGGCGCAAAAGATGTTCAGGATTTAACTTGGAAGCAATTACTCGATAGTTACACTTGTACAGAATGTGGAAGATGTGATTCTGTTTGCCCAGCTACTTTAACTGGCAAGGCACTTTCTCCAAGAAAAATTATTACTGATACTCGAAATCGCGCAGATAATTTAAATTCAAACTCTAATTCAACTTTACTTTATAATTTTATTAGCGAGGAAGAACTTTGGGCTTGCACAACATGCATGGCTTGTGTTTATGAATGTCCGGTTTTAATTGAGCATGTTGATGAAATTGTAGATTTAAGAAGAGGAATGGTTTTGAATGATTCTAATTTCCCACCTGAATTAAAAACTACATTTGATAATTTGGAAAGAAATTTTTCTCCTTGGGGATTTCCTCACGAAGCTCGCGCAAATTGGAGCGAAGGAAAAAATATAAATTCATTTTTTAATTTAACTGAACTTGAACAAAAAAAAGTTGAAATACTTTTTTGGGTTGGTTGCGCTGGCGCTTATGATGATAGATATAAAAAAGTTACTCAATCTTTTGCGGAACTTATGAATTTGGCAAAAATTAATTTTGCAATTTTAGGAAAAGAAGAAAAATGCACGGGCGATCCCGCAAGAAGAATGGGAAATGAATATTTAGCTCAAATGTTGATTACAGAAAATGTTACAACTTTAAATTCGTACAACATTAAAAAAATAGTTACAACTTGCCCACATTGTTTGCAATCATTAAAAAAAGAATACCCACAATTTGGTGGAAATTATGAAGTTATTCATCATACAGAGTTTATATCACAACTAATTAATGATGGAAAATTAAATCTAAACAAAATAAATAAAGAGCAATTAACTTATCATGATTCTTGCTATCTTGCACGCTATAACAATATAATTGATGCGCCAAGAGAGGCATTAAATTCTGTTCCCGGACTTGAAATTATTGAAATGTCTCGATCGAAAGATAAAACATTTTGTTGTGGTGCTGGCGGCGGCAGAATGTGGATGGAAGAAACAACTGGAAAGAGAATCAATATTGAAAGAACTGAAGAGGCTTTATCTACAAATGCAAAAACAATTGGAGTTGCTTGCCCATTTTGTTTAACAATGTTGACTGACGGTGTTAAAGCAAAAAATGCTGCAGATAAAGTTGTTGTTAAAGATATTGCTGAAATTATTTTAGAATCAATTGAGAGAAATTAAATTATGATTTACAGAGTTGTTTTTACAAAATTTTTAGATGTACCGAAAAATATTGCTTCTGAAACTGTAACAACATCTGAAGCTGACGCAATTGAATTAGCAAAATCAAAACTTGAAACAAGTGGTGCTGATACGGCTTTAATAATTAAATTAGATGGTGGTGATTCAAAAGTGATTCACCGTTTTGAATTAACTAAAAATTAATTTATAAAAGTTGTTCTTGGTTTGAGTTTTTAAATTTTAAACCAAAATGTTTATAAGCAATCTGAGTTGCTTCTCTCCCGCGCGGTGTCCGTTTGATAAATCCTTCTTGAATTAAAAATGGTTCGTAAACTTCTTCAATTGTTCCCTGTTCTTCTCCAACAGCAACTGCAATTGTTGATACACCAACAGGACCGCCATTATATTTTTCAATAATAACTTTTAAAATTCTTTTATCCATCTCATCTAAACCGTGAATATCAACTTCGAGTGCACGAAGTGAATATTCAGCAACTTCTTTTGTAATTACAGAATTATATTTTTTTAATTCGATATCAGCTTGAGCAAAATCGCGACAGCGTCTTAATAATCTGTTTGCAATTCTTGGAGTTCCGCGTGAGCGATGTGCAATTACAGATTTTCCTTCATCTGTGATTTGAATATTTAATAATTTGGAAGATCGATCAATAATTTTTTCTAAATCAATTGGATTATAATAATCTAAGCGATTTGATACACCAAATCTTGCTCTAAGTGGAGCAGTTAATAAACCTGCACGCGTTGTCGCGCCAATTAAGGTGAATCTTGGTAGTTTTAATTGAATTGTACGAGCGCTTGGTCCTGAATCAACAACAATATCCAATCTAAATTCTTCCATTGCGGAATATAAATATTCTTCAACAATTGGACTTAAACGATGAATCTCATCAATAAATAGAATATCGCCATCTTGTAATTCAGTTAAAATTCCTGCCAAATCACCCGGTTTATCAAGCACGGGACCAGAAGTTGATTTTAATCCTGAATTCATTTCATTCGAAATTATATTTGCCAAAGTTGTTTTTCCAAGCCCTGGTGGACCAGTTAATAAAACATGATCTAAAGTTTCATTCCTTTGTTGAGCTGCTACTATAAAAATTTTTAAATTACTTACAATGGATTTTTGCCCGACAAACTCATTTAATTTTTTTGGACGAAGCGCTGAATCAAATTCAACTTCAGTTGTCAATGCTTCGGGAGAAACAACTTCTTTTTCTCTTTTTTTATTCATCGTTTGCTGATTGAAGGGTTTTCCAAATTTGAGAAATAAATTTTGGTATTCCGTTTTTTGTAATTGATGAGATATAATGTATGGGTAACTTGCCCGGAAATTTTATTTTATTAATATTTTTTATTTCTTTTTCTGAAAGAATATCGAGCTTTGTAATTGCAACTATACTTTTTTTATTTGGTAATTTTTTATTAAAACTAAATAATTCTTGTTGTAAAATTTTAAAATCTTTTAAAATATCATTTGAAGTACCATCAAGTAAATAAACTAAAATTTTTGTTCTTTCGATGTGTTTCAGAAATTGAATTCCGAGTCCTTTTCCTGAATGAGCTCCTTCAATTAAACCTGGAATATCTGCAACAACAAAACTTGCATTTTCTTTGTAATAAACCATTCCCAAATTTGGAACAAGAGTTGTAAAAAGATAGTTTCCTATTTTTGGTCGTGCAGCAGAAATTGTAGAAATTAATGTTGATTTACCTACATTTGATAAACCAACTAAACCGGCATCAGCTAATAATTTTAATTCTAACTCTAAATTTAATTCAATTCCACTTTCTCCATTTGTAGCGATTCTTGGAGCGCGGTTACTTGGTGTGGCGAATTCAGAATTTCCTTTTCCACCTCTTCCCCCCTTTGCAATTAAAAATTCATCACCATCAATTGTTAAATCTGCAAGAATATCCTCAGTTTCGATATTTCGAATTATTGTACCGCATGGAACTTGAATAATTAAATCTTCCGCGGAACGCCCTTCTTTATTTGAGCCCTCTCCTCTATTTCCATCTTTAGCAATGTACCTGCGTTTATATTTAAAATCGAGAAGTGTTGTAAGTTGTTTATTTGCCTTAGTAAAGACATCTCCCCCTTTTCCACCATTTCCTCCATCAGGACCACCTTTTGGAATAAATTTTTCTCTTCTCCAATGTATAATTCCATTTCCACCGGAACCTGAACGAATAAAAATTTTTGCGGAATCAATAAACATTAGAAATTATTATAATTTTGAATTCCGTTATACACTTCTTAAAAGTAAATATCTCTCTTTAAGAGTCTTAATAAAATTTTGGGCAGTTTGCGAATCTTCATCTAATTTATTTTCATCAAAATAAATATTAATTATTTCTGTAGCATTTTCTAAATCAGTTGCATCTAAAATATCTACAATAAAACTATCGCATTCATTTTCATTACCATCAAAAATTTGATAAATAATTTGTTGTTTTTCTTGTAAAGTAAACATTGGCATTAACGGTTGCGTTGTTGGATAAATCTCAAGTTTTTTTTCAACTTCATTTTGTAAATCAATTTCAACGTCAGGATCCTGTTGAATAGCTTCAGGTTTAATTGGTTCAGGTAATTTAGAAGAAGTGAATTCAAATTTTGGTTCTTCATTTTCTTTGAAGAGTTCAGGAAGTGCAATAAATTCATTATTTCCAGTTTTTACTCTCTCTAATATTGTTGCGAGAATTGGAAGTGTAATTAAATTTAATCCGTTTTGCTTTTCACTCGATAAACGACTTGCAAAACTTGTCATTCCTTTATCTTCAAAAAATAAAATTGCTGCTTTTGTGGGGATTTTAACTTCTTCTATTTTTTCATTTGATGTGTATGAAATCAATTTAAAAAGTGGAGTAAATACTTTTGCTAGCTCAATACTTGAATGTTCACTTAAAACTTCAAGATCAATTTTTTTAAGTAAACTTTGTAATTCTTCAATGCTTAGTTGATATGAATCTTCTTTAGTTTCAAAAAACTGTTTGAGGATGGATCCATAGTAACTGAAATCTGCACAAAAATGAAAATAATCTTCAATTTCATTTGATGTTAAAAATTGACTCTTCTGAAATAAAAATTCCTTTAAAGTCCATTGCGGTCTCACTAAATAATTAAGTGAAAAATTTATTCCTTGATCTAAAGTTGAAAAAAAATCATCTTTTGAGAATTTATAATTGTGGAATAATAACAAATCAATTTGATTTTGTAGTGTAATTACATCCTGATTTGAAAAAGGCAATTTATCAGAATAAATTAAATTCTCTTTTTCTCTTCTAATAATATCTTTTACTTGTGCTCGAAAATAGACTTTAATTGATTGAGGAATATTTGACTCAAGAATTACCCTTAATATTATTGATTCATTTGAATCAATTGAGTTCATCCTAATTTTTTCTTTTAATAGATTTATATGCTCTTCAAACATAGTTGAAATTATTGGTTATTTTTTAGTATTGCAATAGAGTTCAATAGATACAATATAAAATTAAATTTGAATAAAACCATTGATTTTATTGATTAAAAATAAATATTAAAATTTCTTCAATAAACACTTGCTTTTTCTTATTTTGAGTTGTAAGTTTAAAATAACGAGTTAGGAAGATGTTTATAACAATTAACTTTAATTTATTCACATAACAAAAAGGAGGTTTTATGCCAGGAATGTCTAAAACAGCAATTATCAACCACTTTGCAACAAAATTTGCAATGAAGAAAAGAGCAGTTGCTTCATTTTTTGATGAGTTATCCGAATTAGCATATCGTGAAGCACCAAATCAATTTTCTGTACCAGGATTGGGCAAAATTGTTTTAGTTCAACGTAATGCAAGAATGGGACGAAATCCTAAAACAGGCGAATCAATTCAAATACCTGCAAAGAAAGTTGTAAAATTCAAAGTTTCAAAAGTAGCAAAAGAAGCAATTCTATCAAGAATTCCTTCATTCTAATTTAAAGTACTTTTTTAAATTACAAATCCATGCACAATTTAAGTGCATGGATTTTTTTTTATATTGCAAAGAATTAGTTAATATTTAAAATAAAAATTCAAATAATTCAATAATCAAATGGCGAAACCACATTTAATGATTCATATTTTACCAGACAAATGCGATTTTTGCGGATGTTGTGTTGGCGTTTGTCCAGAAGATGCGATTGAATTAAAAGAATCCGAAATTTCAATAATTGAAGAGCGTTGTACAAATTGTAAAAAATGCGTTTGGGCTTGTCCTTGGGAAGTTATCGAATTCCACAAAGATGGAATAAATAATTTATCAACAAAAGTAAATTCTTTAGATGAAAATCAATTTTCAAAATCTTTAAGTTGATGAAAAAAGAATATGATATTATTGTTGTCGGTGCAGGACCAGCTGGTTCAACAGCCGCAAGATATGCAGCAAAAAATGGTGCATCGGTTTTACTTTTAGAAAAAGATCGTGACGTTGGATATCCAGTTCGTTGTGGTGAAGCTGTAAGTCACGAAGGAGTGTTACAATTTATTGAACCAGATCAAAAATGGATTGCAAGCACAATTACAAAAATGAATTTTATTTCTCCATCAAATATTAAAATTACAATGCCAATAGATAGAAATATTGGATATGTTTTGGAAAGAAGAATTTTTGATTATGAGCTTGCAAAATTAGCAGCCAATAATGGTGCCGAGGTTGTTACAAAAGCTTATGTTTATGATTTATTAAAAAATGAAAATGGGGTGGCAATCGGAGTTAAAGCTTTAATAAAAGATGAAAAAGTTGAAATAAAATCAAAAGTAGTTATTGCTGCCGATGGAGTTGAATCTCGTGTTGGCAAATGGGGTGGCATCGATACAACTTGCCATATTCGTGATATGGAGAGTTGTGCCCAAGTTACTGTTAGCGGAATTAATTTTGACGATGACACACTCGATCTTTATTTTGGTAAAAAAACTTCTCCAGGTGGGTATTTATGGATTTTTCCCAAAGGTAAAAACTCAGCAAATATTGGAATAGGAGTATCGGTTGAAGAAGCTAAAAATAAATCGGCAATTTCATATTTAAATGATTTTTTAGAAAAACAATTTCCAAATGCATCACTTTTGACAAGAATTGCTGGTGGCGTGCCATGTGCAAAACCAAATAAAGTAATGGTAAAAAATAATGTTATGCTAGTTGGCGATGCAGCGCACCAAGTTAATCCTGTTTCTGGCGGTGGAATTATTACAGGTATGATTGGTGGAATGATTGCAGGCGAAGTTGCGGCGGATTCAATATTAAAAAATGATTTACAAAATTTAAAAGACTACGGAGTCAAATTCCAAAAAAGACTCGGTTGGCGACATGAGATTTTTTATAATTTTAAAAATGTTTTTGGTGGAATTAAGGATGAATCAATGGACACAATTGCAGAAGCTATTGTTAAATTACCAATAGAAGATAGAACTCTTGCCGCAATTTTTAGAAAAGCATTATGGCGTGAGCCCTCTTTAATTATTGATGTTGCAAAAGTTTTTATAAACTAATTGATTTCATTTTTAGAAATAAACCTAAATTAATTTTAATGCATCTAGATTCAACTGTTGAAAAATATTATTTAACAAAATCTGGATTAAGGTTAATTTATTCTCCGACAGAAAAAATTCCGGTTATTCAAGTTCCCAATTTCCCAGAATTGGGGAAATTAACCGCATTAAGATTTTTAGAATGGGTTGGTCAAAATCATGATGGGGTAATTTCATTACCAACGGGTAAAACGCCTGAATATTTTATAAAATGGGTTGATTATCTTCTGTTTAATTGGGAATCAAAAAATGTAAAAAAGATTTTAGATGAGACTAATTTCGTGAATAGAAAAAAACCTGATCTTTCAAATTTAAAATTTGTGCAAATAGATGAGTTTTACCCGATCAATCCTAGACAACATAATAGTTTTTACTTTTACATTAATAAATACTATTTATCAAAGTGGGGAATTAAAAAAAAGAATTCAATATTAATAAATCCTGAAAAAATTGGAAAACCAAAAAATATTTCATTTGATAAAATTTTCCCAAACAATAAAGTAGATTTAAGCTTAAGAACTCGCTGGCCTTCAAACAGAATTGAGAGATTACAAAAAGATGTAATTCAAAAAGTTGATCAGTTTTGTTCAGAGTATGAAAATAAAATTCAAAATTTAGGTGGAATCGGATTTTTTTTGGGAGGCATTGGACCAGATGGACATATTGGTTTTAATGTAAAAGGTAGCGACCATTTTTCTACGACGAGACTAACAAACACAAATTACGAAACACAGGCAGCCTCTGCTACCGATTTAGGTGGAATTGAGATTTCAAGAAATCGATTAGTTATTACTATCGGCCTTGGCACAATTACATTTAATAAAAATGTTACTGCAATAATTATTGCAGCTGGAGAATCAAAATCAAATATAATTAGGGATTCAATTCAAAAAGAAAAATCAAATAAATATCCAGCTACAGTTTTTCAAAATATTCCCAATGCCAGATTTTATATTACAAATGGAGCTGCATTCAGATTAATTGAAAGAAGATTGCATTTTGTTAAAAAAGAAAAACCAATTTCACAAGATTCTATCGAACGGGCTGTTATTAATTTATCTATTGAAAAAAATAAAAGTTTGAAAGAATTAACTGTTAATGATATAAAGTCAAATATTCTTACAAATTATATTTTAACATCAAAATACACTTCATATAAAAATATTTGTTTTGAGATCTATAAAAATATTATTTCATCACTCGAAAGTGGGATGGGACAATTAACAGATCAAGTTATATTGCATACCGCACCACACCATGATGATATTATGTTGGGTTATATTCCATACATCACTCATTTAGTCCGTGAACCAAGTAATAAACATCACTTTTCAACCTTTACAAGTGGGTTTACTTCTGTTACAAATATTTATACTGTGGAGTTACTAAATAAATTAAATCAGATTATTTTAAATAAAGATTTTAAAATAAAATTTTATCACAATTATTTTAATCCCAAAAATATTGAAGGTCGTAATTTTGAAATCAACCAATATTTAGTTGGGATTGCAGAACATAGTAAAACTATCCGGGATGAAGCCACTTCAAAAAGATTATTAAGAAATATTATTAAAATCTTCAAAATCAAAAATTTTAATTTACTTAAAGCCAAAATTGAAAGTTTGATTAAATATTTTGAAAATCAATATCCTGGTCAAAAAGATAAACCTTCTGTTCAAAAATTAAAAGGAATGATTCGAGAATTTGAGGAAGAACTTGTTTGGGCGTTTTATGGATTTAATTCACAAGATGTTTCTCATTTACGATTAAAGTTTTATCAGGGAAATATATTTAATGAATCTCCTGAAATTAAACGAGATGTGGCACCAATTTTAAATCTTTTAAGAAAAATAAAACCAACAATTGTAACTTTAGCACTCGACCCTGAAGGGAGTGGGCCAGACACACACTATAAAGTTTTACAAGCAACAACTGAAGCCATAAAACTTTATGTTGCTGAAAATAAAAATAATAATTTAGTTATTTGGGGTTATAGAAATGTTTGGAATAAATTTCATCCAAGCGAAGCAAATTTATTTATTCCAGTTAGTTTAAATTCGATGGCAATTATGGAAAATGTGTTCCACTATTGTTATGGTTCACAACGTAATGCAAGTTTCCCTTCTTGGGAATTTGATGGCCCTTTTTCACGTTTAGCTCAAAATATTTTTGTTCAACAGTATGAAGCTATCCGTAAATGTTTGGGAAAAGAATTTTTTGTTCAACATTCGCATCCTCGTATCCGCGCTGCATTCGGATTGTGTTATATTAAGAAATTAACTATAAATGAACTTTATAAATATTCAACAGAATTAAAAAATATTACAGGATATTAATTAGATCTAGTTATTGGAGATTGTTTAAAGATATATTATAATGTGCAGGGAAAATGAAAAAGAAATTAAATTTTTTTAAAATAATTTTAATGCTTGCAGGGGTTTTTTCAATTCCGTTTTTAATTCGGAAAAAGAAAAAAGTTTCTGATGAATTGAAAAAAAATATCCGCTACGATAATTCTGATTATTTGGAATCTTAAAGTTGTTCAACTTTAAGCATGTTTGTACTTCCACGTTTTAAAAGTGGAATACCTGCTGTTACTACAACTTTTTCTCCTTTAGAAACAAATTTTTGTTCAACAAGTAAATTATAAATTTTTTCCAAAGTTTTATCAGTTTCTTTTATTTTTTTTATATTTACTGATCTAATTCCCCAAATTAAATTTAATCGCTGCATTATTTTTTGTCGATCAGTAATAGCAATAATTCTAGCTTTTGGTCTGTGCCGTGAAATTAAGCATGCAGTATCACCAGAATAAGTTATCACAATAATTGCACTTGCATCAACTTCTTTTGCCAGAATACATGCAGATCTTGCAATTGCTTTTGAAGTTGAAATATTTTCTGTTACTGTTGTATCAAATTTTTCATCTAAAGTTATTTCCGCTCTTCGCACAATTGATTCCATAATTTTAATTGTTTCAATTGAGAAGTTTCCGACAGAAGTTTCGCCACTTAGCATAACTGCATCTGCACCATCTAAAACTGCATTGGCAACATCATTCGCTTCTGCACGAGTTGGTCGAGGATTATTAATCATTGATTCCAACATTTGAGTTGCAATTATTACCGGCTTATTTGAATCATTTGCTTTTTTGCAGATTAATTTTTGTGCAATCGGAACTTCCTGCAATTCACATTCAACTCCCAAATCTCCACGGGCAACCATAATTCCGTCTGCTTCCTCAATTATTTCATCAATATTTTGAAGAGCTTCAATTTTTTCAATTTTTGCTATAATTGGGAGTCTTCTTCCCGATGCAATTTTTGAGACAATAAAACTTTTTAATTGTTTTATATCATTTGCGCTTCTTACAAATGAAAGAGCCACATAATCAACTTCGTTTTTTATTCCAAATTCTAAATCTATTAAATCTTTTTCTGTAAATGCTGGAACATTTAATTTAACACCGGGTAAATTAATTCCCTTTTTTTCTTTTAAAATTCCACCATAAATAACTTCAGTAACAATATCTTTTTCTGTAACACCAATAACTTTTAATTGCAATAATCCATCATCCAATAAAATTTTATTTCCAACTTCAATTTCTTTTGAAAGTTTTTTATATGAGATGGTTACAATTTTATCATTTCCAAGTAATTCCGTTGATGTTAAAACAAATTTAGAACCAGTTTTAAGTTCAACAAATTTATTTTCTAAAAAACCTATTCTAATTTTTGGTCCTTGAAGATCTTGTAAAATTGCAATTGGTTCACCCGTTATTTGGGATGCTCGTCTAATTTTTTTTATCAAATCTGCTTGCTCTTTTAAATTGCTGTGAGACGAATTTAATCTTGCTACATCCATCCCTGCTCTGCACATTCTGATAATCATTTCTTCAGAAGATGTAGATGGACCGAGCGTACAAACTATTTTTGTTTTTCCTTGAACTTTACGCTCAATATTCTTCCGGAGTTTATTTTTTTTCGGAATTATAAACATTTTTATACTTTGCTTCCTTTTCTATTTTTGATTTACTCATCGATGTTGTTTTATAATTCCCATTCACCCAAAATAAAGCTTGATCTTTGTAATGTTCGCTTAAAGGTTGACCTGATTGCCCGGTTGTAATTACAGTTTGCAAATTATCCAAATTCCCGAAATCAACAACTCTCCTCATTGATGGCCCGAGAATCATTTCATATGGGCGATTTAAAGAATATTCAGCATTATTAACTGTAACGCCATCTCCGTTCATTTCAAATGGACCAATATTAAATAAAATTCCAAATGGTGGTTGCGAGCCAATTGGATGTTTAAATGTGATTGAATGTAATTTCCCCCACTTCCAATTTTTAATATCTGAACCAAGTTTATTTGTTAAAAACAAAATTGTTTCATCTAAACTTTTTTTAATTATTTCAGATTTTGTTTCAACATTTTCAGTTTTAATATCATCAAACCAAACAGAATTTTCTTTTTCCAATAAATTTAAAATTACTCTGTACGGAATATTTGAAAGATGTTGAAATCCATTCAATAAATTATCCCCTATTTCGTCATGTAGTGTATTTTTAATTATCATATTAAAAAAAACAGCATAAATTGAAGGGGCAACTTCACTCGATAAAACAATGTAATTCCAATTTTTTAAATAATTTAATACAATTTCTAAATTCCCATCGACTGGTTGGTTTTTATAAGTTTCTAAAATGTGGCTGGTCAGATTTTTTGCAAAAAAAGAAAAATTATCATTTTGAATTTTTTTAAGATCTTCTGGCGAAATATTATTTTCAACAGAAAGCATTTCTGTAATTCGTTGAATTCTTGAAGGAGGCTCCCAAAGATTTGAAATATGATATGGAAAATTTTTATTTGTTGTTTTGTTATTTGCATTCGCAATAAAATTTTGCTCTGGATTATAAATAGATGGCAATTCATTAAACGGTACATATCCTTTCCAATCGTTTTGAGAATTATTTCCATTCATTGGAATTGTTGGATTATTTTGTGATCGGATTGGGATATTCCCACCAAATTGGAAACCAATATTCCCAAATTTATCAGCATAAATAAAATTTTGTGCAGGCACGCCAAAGTTTTTAACTGCATTTCTAAAATCATTCCAATTATTAGCTTTTGCTAAAAGTTTAAAAGTTTTTATTTCGGCAGTTAAATCACTTGCACTCCACTTCATTGCTATTGGTGGAGAATTAATTTTTTTTAAAATTGGATTTATATCATTTACAATAGGGCCATGTTTTGAAGTTCGATAATTTAATATTACAAATCCTGAATCTTTAACAAAAATTGAATCAACAATATTTGTAAATGGATGCGATTTTCCATCTACTATATAATTATTTGGATTTGATTTTTCAACTTCTTCGATATAAAAATCAGAATCATCCAGCATTACATTGGTTAACCCCCATGCGATTGAAGTGTTGTTACCAATTACAACAAGTGGAACTCCCGGCAAACTCATTCCATGTAAATTAATTTCGGGACTTACTAAATGCACTTCGTACCATTTTGCCGGAGATGCCAAAGCTAAATGTGGGTCACTTGCGAGTAACGCAAATCCTGTTGAAGATTTTTTAGAAGAAACTGCAAAAGAATTGCTCCCGATATGCATTCCAGATGTCCCTAAAAATTTTCTTCGATCAATATCAATTTTTACTAACTCATTTAAAACTGAAATGCTTTTTTGAAATTCATCCGATAAAATATTTGTTGCAATTGGAATCGTAACAGGTGCATTGTCAGGATAAGTTGGAAAAATTTCCTTTGCTTTTTCAAAACCAACTTTATTTATAATTTCTCCCAAAGTTACATCAACATACCAGCTTATATTTAATTCAAATGCCATTAATCGAGAAATCATAAGTGTGTGGAAAGGCTCCCAATTTTCAGGTGAGTAATTCAACATATCAAATTCAAGTGGGAGTTTTCCTTTGTGAGATTTGATAAAAGTATTTACCCCATTTGCATAACTTTGTAACAATTTTTTATCTTCATCTGAAAGAGTGTTTTCAATTTTTTTAGCAATTTGTTTAATTTCCAAAACTCTTATTTGCCTATCAAAATCAATAGTTGCTTTTCCTAAAATTTCAGATAATCTTCCTTCACCAGCACGTCTAATTAAATCCATTTGCCATAAACGATCTTGCGCGTGAAGAAAACCTTGAAGAAAAATTAAATCATCATCATTTTCGGCATAAATATGGGGCACTGCAAAATCATCAAAGTAAACTTCAACATTGTTTTTTAATCCAGAAATTTCAGTTTCTTCATTATAATTTGGAAGTGATTTTACAACTAAATACCGGATAACAAAAAAAGTTCCAACAAGTAAAATTACTATTGTAATTAAAATATTTAAAACTGTTTTTGAAGTTCGTCTCATTTTTCCTCAAACAAAGTTAAAAGTGGCAGATTCCATTTTTTTTGTAAATGCAAATATTCTTTTTTAGGAAGTTGTACAATTTTTGGAAATAATTTAGGATCAATCCATTTAAATAAAGTTAGAATATTTTCTTCGCTCATTGCTGTGCAACCGACTGTGGCATTTTTATTTTTTCCAAAGCAATGTAAGAAAATACAACTTCCATTTCCTGAAATATTTTTATGATTATTTAAAATAACAATTCCATATTTATAATCTGAGTCATCAAACTTCATATTTTCTGCAGAATTCCAATCCTTTGAGATTTTTTCTTGATCGACTATCTGATTATAAAATTTAGAATTAACATCATCGACACATTTAATATTTTTTGTTGAGTGAGTGTAATTTAATTTTGTTTCTTTTGGGGGAAGTGAATCATACCCAAAAGCATTACCGATATTAAAAATACCGGCAGGTGATTTTTTATCTCCCTCTTTTTTTGGATTTCCTTTTTCAAAATTATTTATTCCACTCCCCCACGCTAATCCATTTAATCCAATTTTAATATAAAATGGATTGTTAATTTTTTTCCAATTTTGACTTTCTTTTTCAAATAAAAATAATTTTCCTTCTTCATCTTCCCAATTTTCTGTAATTACAACAATTAATTGTGATGAGTTTTCAATTTGTGAGAAAATATTTTTTGTAGTTAAAATAAAGAAAAGCAAAACATAGAAAGAGGTTTTTTTCATCTTTATTTTTATATTTGATTATAAAGTAAACGGAACGTGGCGCAGCTCGGTAGCGCACTTGCTTGGGGTGCAAGGGGTCGCGGGTTCAAATCCCGCCGTTCCGACTCTTGTTTTAATTTGACTAAAGAAATTTTATATCGCAATCCATTACGATAACTTAGAGCGAAGTGTTTGTAATAAACTTTTAATTGATTTTAATTCTTCTTTAATATTTCCAGACAAAACTTCAGTTTTATTTTCAACTTCGTTTGATGCTTGTGAACCATTTGAAAGTGCCGAATCAAAAATATCAGGTTGTTTCCCCGTTTCAGATTCATTTAATATAGTTTGAAGTAGTTGTCTTGCACCTTCAATTGTATATTTTTTTTCCTTCAACAAATCTTTAATCATCAAAATTAATTTTATATCTTTACTTGTGTAAACTCTGTTACCCGCTCTGTTTTTTGCGGGACTCAATTGTACGAATTCAGATTCCCAATATCGAAGCACATATTGTTCTAGCTCGGTAATTTTACTTACTTCGCTAATTGAGTAATAAAGTTTTTTTATACCGTTGCCTTTTTGCATTTCAGTAATGAAATTATAAAAAACGCAACTTAATTGCAAATAATAAACTTAAACAAAATTTCTTAACTAAATAGTTAGATATCATGCCTTAACTTGTTAATTTAGAAAAAATGTTCAAATTAAAATTCTAAAACAAACTAACAATTATTATATTTAAATTATGTCAGTAACTATTATTGTCGGAGCTCAATGGGGAGATGAAGGAAAAGGAAAAATTGTTGATCTAATCAGCAAGCAAATTAACATTGTTGCCAGATACCAAGGGGGTGCAAATGCTGGCCACACTATTATTGTAAATGATAAAGAAGTTGTTCTGCATTTAATTCCATCTGGTATTTTCCACAAAAAAGTTACATGTGTAATCGGCAATGGTGTTGTTATTGATCCTGTTGCATTGTTGGATGAAATAAAAATGATCGAATCACTCGGTGTAAAAATAAATAATCGTTTAAAAATAAGTCATAACGCACATTTAATTATGCCATATCACAAACTTTTAGATTCACTTCGTGAAGAATCATCAACTAAAATTGGAACTACTGGTCGTGGTATTGGTCCATGTTACATTGATAAATATATGCGAGTTGGAATTAGAATGGTTGATTTATTAGATAAAAAAACTTTACGCGAAAAATTAATTTCCAATATCAACGAAAAAAATAAATTATTTAAAAATATTTACGAAAAAGAAGAATTAGATGTCGATCAAATTATAAATACTTATATTGATTTTGATAAAAAAGTTGACACATATGTTACTGACACATCACTTTTTTTGAACAACGCAATCAAAAGAGGAAAAAATATATTAGCCGAAGGAGCGCAAGGTGCATTGTTGGATGTTGATCACGGAACATATCCTTTTGTAACTTCTTCTAATCCAACAAGTGGTGGTGCATGCACGGGACTTGGAATTCCACCAACAAGTGTTTCAAAAATTATTGGAATTGTTAAAGCATATTCAACCCGAGTTGGAAATGGTCCATTCCCGACAGAATTAAATAATAACATTGGTAAAAATTTAAGAAAAATTGGACACGAATTTGGTGCAACAACTGGCCGTCCACGAAGATGTGGTTGGCTTGATACTTTTAGTTTAAATTATTCTCTCACAATAAATGGTGTTGATGAAATTGCTTTAACCAAACTTGATGTGTTAAGTTCATTTGAAGAAATATCTATTTGTACTGGATACGAATTAGATGGTAAAAATATTTCACAATTCCCAACAGATGTAAATACACTAGAAAAAGTTAAACCAATTTATACAAGTTTTAGAGGATGGAGAGATATAATTTCAGATAGAAAAAAATTTATTATGCTACCAACAGAATGTAAAAAATATATTAAAGCAATTGAAAATTTAATAAACACAAAAATTACTTTTGTATCTGTTGGTCCAAAAAGGAATGAAACAATAATTCGTTAAAAATGAATGTTCGTGAACAAAACCCACGTTCAGCAAAAATAAAAATACTCTTATTAGTATTTGCTTTTATTATTGTTATCCCGATTTTTATTTACACTCATAATTTAACTCAAGAACTGCGTGAACGTGAAAATTATTTTGCTGATATGTATGCAAAATCACTTTCGTACATTGCAAATAGTAACACTGGGGGTGATTATAGTTTTGTTTTTAACGAGCTGATTAGAAATATTAATTTTCCAATTATTGAAACCGATTCTACAAATAAAATTATAAAAGGTTTCCGAAATATTAATTTAGAAAACAATTTGAGTGAGAAAGAAATTAATGATTTTTTAGTTGGAGAAGTTTTATTGATGGACCAAATTCATCCACCAATTGCAGTTAAATTTAATAATCAAATTATATTAAGTAATATTCATTATAGCGAATCAAGATTAATCACCCAACTTAGAATTTTACCCTTTATTGAAGTGATTGCTGGATTGATGTTTATTTTTATCGGATATATTTCTTTTAGTTATATAAAAAAAATTGAACAAGGAAATATTTGGGTTGGTATGTCGCGCGAAACTGCACATCAACTTGGTACACCACTTTCTAGTTTACTCGGCTGGATTGAAATTTTAAAAGATAAAATATCAAAAAATAATTTTTCAAATTCTGAGTTTAGTAATACAATCAGCAATATGGAAAATGATCTTGAGCGACTAAAAAAAATTGCTGATAGATTTCAAAAAATTGGTTCAAAGCCAATTCTTCAATCACACACTCCATCTGAAGTTATTGAACAAGTTGTTGATTATTTTGAAGAGAGAATAAATTCATCAATTAATTTAAATTCAAGAATTCAATTTCACATTTTAGGTGATTTAAAATCGAAAGCATTTTTAAATAAAGAACTATTTGAATGGGTTATTGAAAATTTAATTAAAAACGGAATTGATGCAATCGAACAAAATGAAGGAAGCATAACATTTAATATTCTTGAAAAAGAAAATAAAATTTTTATTGATATTAAAGATGATGGTCGCGGAATGTTGAACTTAATGAGGAAAGATATTTTTCGTCCCGGCTTTACAACCAAACAACGAGGTTGGGGTTTAGGTTTAAGTTTATCAAAAAGAATTATCGAAATTTATCACAAAGGAAAACTTTTTGTTTTAGAAAGTTCTCCACAAAAAGGAACAATTTTTAGAATTATTCTTGACAGGAGTTAATTTTTATCTTTAAAAATTCCCCACCCAATTAGCCCGCCAATAATTGTAAATGGTGTCAAAATAAAAGTGTAAAAAATTGAACCCATTAAAAATGCAGGCACAGCATAATAAATTGACATATGTTGATTTCGCGCTTCATTTATTATTTCATTAAAAAAGTCAGGCACGTCAATATTATTCCATGGGACTAATTGCATCATAATTTCTAAAGCTAAATTCCCGAATAAAAGTTCAATTACAACTGAAAGAAAACTCGATGCAACGGCTCCAAAAAGTCCTGTAAAAATACCTATTTGCAAACAAACATCTTTTGTTAGTTGTAGATTAGTTTGACCAATTTCTTTTTTATATAAAAATATTGCCAAAAGACTTCCAGAAATTGTTCCAACACAACAAAATGCATTTATAAAATTTAAACCTGGAACATTCCATATTCCCGCAACTAAAAGTGAACCATAAAAAGATGATAAATAAATTAATTGTTTTGAATTTTTCATTTAATTAAAATTTGATTTAAAAATTTTCCTGTGTATGAATTTTTATTTTGCGCAACTTCTTCAGGCGAACCAATTGCAACAACTCTTCCACCATTTTCTCCTCCTTCGGGTCCGAGATCAATAACATAATCTGCACATTTAATAATATCTAAATTATGTTCAACTATCACAACCGAATTTCCCTTCAAAATTAATTGATTAAAACATTTTTGTAAAGTTGCAATATCGTCAAAGTGCAAACCAGTTGTTGGTTCATCAAAAATAAATAAAGTTTTATTTCCATCATCCAAAGTTAAAAAAGATGCTAATTTCATCCTTTGCGCTTCGCCACCAGAAAGTGTTGTTGCCGATTGCCCTAAACGAATGTAACCGAGGCCAACTTGCTGAAGTACATTTAATTTTTTTACAATTTTTAATGACTCACGATATTTACCAAAAAATTCAATCGCTTCATTTACTGTTAAATGAAGAATGTCACTTACATTTTTATTATTCCAAAAAACTTCGAGCACTTCTTTTTTGTACCGACTTCCTTTACAAACATCACACAATAAATATAAATCTGCCATAAATTGCATTTCGATTTTTTGGTAGCCATCTCCCTCACAAGCATCACATCTTCCACCTGAGACATTAAAAGAAAAATATCCGGAGGAATATCCATTTCTTTTTGCAATTGAAGTACTTGCAAATAAATTTCGAATTTCATCAAAAACTTTTATATAAGTAATCGGATTCGATCTCGGTGTTCTTCCGATTGGTGATTGATCAACAAGTTCAATATTTGAAATAAGTTCTGTTCCAAAGATTGATTTAACTTTTCCAGCTTTTTCTTTATATCCACCAAATCTTTTTTTAAGGTTTGCATAAATTACTTGTTCAACTAATGTACTTTTTCCCGATCCGCTAACACCAGTTATGCAAACAATTAAATTTAATGGTATATCAATTGAAAGTTGTTTCAAATTATTTTCGGATGCTTCAACAATTTTCAGAAATTTTCCATTTGGTTTTTTTCTTTTTGTTGGAATTGGAATTTTTATTTTATGTGATAAATATTTTCCTGTTAATGATTTTTTTGAGTTTGAAATTTCATTGGGTGAGCCAGTTGCAACAACTTCACCTCCTAACTCGCCAGCTTTTGGCCCCAAATCAATAATGAAATCAGCATTTTTAATCATATCTGAATCATGCTCGACAACAATAACTGTATTCCCTAAATCACGAAGTTTGTGCAAAATATTTATTAATCTTTCATTATCAACTGGATGCAAACCGATACTTGGTTCATCCAAAACATAAATTGAACCAACAAGCGAACTACCAATTGAAGTTGCCAAATTTATTCTTTGCGATTCTCCGCCAGATAACGTCATCGATAATCGATCCAAAGATAAATATCCAACTCCGACATCAACTAAAAAGTTAAGTCGTTTTTTAATTTCTTCTAAAATTCTTTTAGCAACATTTTGATCAAATTTTGATAATTGTAAATCTTCAAAAAATTTTTGAGAATTATTTATCGTCATTGCTACAACTTCTCCGATTTTTTTCTTCCCGATTTGTATATTTTCTGTTTCGCTTCGTAATCTGGTTCCGTGGCATTCATCGCACATTGTGTAACCTCGGTATCGGCTTAATAAAACACGAACTTGAATTTTATAATTTTTTCTTTCTAACCATTTAAAAAAAGGAAATATCCCGATAAATTTTTTTCCATATCCTTGCAATACTATTTGTAATTCTTCTTTTGTAAGTTTTTTAAATGGAATATCTAATCTAACATTTGCTTCACTCGCAATTGAAACCAATTCTTCATAAAAATCTGAATAACCAGGTGTTGTCCAAGGTTGTATTGCTCCCTCGTGAAGAGTTTTTAATTTATCAGGAATTATTAAATCCAAATCAATTCCAACTGACCGACCAAAGCCTTGACATTTTTGGCAAGCCCCGATTGGATTATTAAACGAAAACATTTGTGGTGTGGGTTCGGGAAAACGAATTTTATCTTTTGCGCACTCAAAATATTGATTAAAACTAAACCAAATATTTTTTTCAATATTAAATAAATTCAAATTTCCATTTCCTACTTCGAACGCAATTTGTAATGAATCAGCGACACGTGAATCAATTTTATAATCTTGATTTAATGTAAACCTATCAACTAAAATTTTTATTTCACTTCTATCAACTTTCGGAATTTTTTCTTCATCTACATTATAAATTTTTGAATTAATAAATAATCTAAAAAATCCTTCTTTGCGTAATAAATTAATTTCGTTTTCAATTGATTCTTGTTTATGACTTGGGAATGGTGCTGTTATATAATATTTTCCCAATTCAAAATATTTTAGTTCTTCAATTATTGTTTGAACAGAATCTTTTACTACAAATGAATTACAAATTGGGCAAATTGTTTTTCCAATTCTCGCATAAAGCAATCTCAAATAATCATAAATTTCAGTTGTTGTTGCTACGGTTGATCTTGGATTTCGTGAAATTGTTTTTTGTTCAATCGCAATTGCAGGACTCATTCCTTGAATAAAATCAACATCAGGTTTATCCATTCTTTCAAGAAATTGTCGAGCATAAACTGATAAACTTTCTACATAACGCCTCTGCCCTTCAGCATAAATTGTGTCAAATGCCAAACTCGATTTCCCCGAGCCACTAACTCCGGTGATAACTGTAAATTTATTGCGCGGAATTTGTACAGATATATTTTTTAAATTATGAACACGAACGCCCTTCAAAACAATTGGCGGTTTTATAATTGGATTGTCGGTTAACTTTTTCTTCGAAACTCCCTGTCTGCTCACAAAAAAATATTTTACTAACTTATTTTAGAATCTGATAAAGTATATTTCCCTGATTTCCACTTGTTGAAGAAATTCCAAGAATGTAACTTAGAGTTGGTGCAATATCTGCCGGACTTGAATTAAATGGATAATCTCCTTTTTTAATTCCAACACCATAAAAAAGTACAGGAACATGAGAATCATAATCCCATGGTTCGCCATGGCTTGCTCCTTCAGAAAAATCTTTAGTTAAAATCGCCTTACCTACTTGTTTAGATGGTTTATAAGTTCCAACATAATTTGGTGAGAGTTGAAAAAATAAATCTCCACTTCTCGTTGGATAAAAAGAATTAACTGCTTGCTTTCCAATTTTTGTTGAAACTGCTCCCTCTTGTAACTGCTCCGAAGAATAAACTGCTGCAATCCCTTCAAAAGTTAAAAGTGTGTCTGATATAATTTTAGCAGCATCCTCAATTTCAATTTTATGAGATTTTAATGCTTCTCTGTTCAGATAAATATTATTCCCATTAATATTTGATAACCATTTCTGACTTGTAGATAATTTTCCAAAGTTATCTATAAGTACATTTTCAACTGCAGAAATTAATACATCCCAAGGAACTCGTCCTGCATTTGCTAATGGTTTCTTTTCCAAAATAATTTCTGGAATAGGTGCAATTCCATGATCCGCTGAAAGTGAAATCAAAATATTATTAAGTCCAATTTTTTTATCAAGTACATTAAAAAATTCTTCAAGCTGCCTGTCTGTTCTTATTGTCATATCCATAACTTCGTGACTGTTCGGTCCGAATGTATGGCCGACATAATCATTACTTGAAAGTCCAACGCAAAGTAAATCTGTGATTTCATCTTCGCCTAATTTTTCTTCATTAATTAAATTCAATGTGAATTTAAATAAGAATTCATTTCCAAATGGTGAATTTATTATCTTTGTATAACTATCAATTTTATGTGGAAAGGAGCGACTCATGCCTAATGGTGCGCTTTCGCCAACAACATCATCATTTCCCATAAACTCATATTCTTTTTCAGGCAATAATTTCGTCCAACTCTTTCCAACAAACGAAGTTATTTTTCCACTACTATTAAAATTTGAAACCCATTTTGGAAGATTATTTAAATAATAAGTTGAAGTTGTGAAAACATATTCCTCGTTCATAAAATATGCAGCATCTGCTAATTTTCCCCCCATTAATATTGCTGAACGATCTTTTAATGAAACAGAAAATACTTTGGATTTAAAATTGGATGAAAGTTTTAATTCATCACCTACAGTAGTTCCATGAAAATTTCGAGGTGAACGAAACTTGACGCTTGAAATCCCTAAAATCGGATAAATTGTATCTTCAACACAATAGACTTTTTGTTTTGTAATATTATTAAACCATTCATTTGCAATAATACCATTTACATTTGCATACGAGCCACTCATTAACACAGCATGTCCCGGTCCAGTTTCATTTGATGAATGTAAAAATTTCGAATTATTTAGATTTGCACCATTATCTAAAAATAATCTAAATCCCCTTTTGCTAAAATGCTTTTCGAATCGTTCCAAATATTCATACCGAAATTGATCGATACTTATGAATACAACAAGTTTTGGCTTTGGATAAGAAACTAAAAATTGTGTTACAATGGCAAATAAAGTGAATAGCTTTTTCATAATAAATTCTCTTTAATAAATAAATTTTATACAATATACATCAACTTTATTTATAGTTTAAATTAAAAAGTTTATAATTAGTTTGATTAAACACTAATCCTTAAGTATTTTTTTTAATGGACGTCATCAAAAAAGTCGATTTTAAGGGGCTTACAATATCAAAATTAAAAGAGTTTATGAAGTTAAATAACTTGCAACCATACAGAGCTGAACAAGTTTTTAATTGGATACATAAAAATAAAGTGGATTCATTTAATGAGATGAAAAATATTCCACACGAGCTTCATGATAAATTTAATGAATTAGCAGAAATCGGAAATTTAAAAATTTCTAAGCACACCTTACAAAGTAAAGATGGTACAATAAAATATTTATTTGAATTAAAAGATTTAAATTTAGTTGAAGCAGTTTTAATACCACCACGACTTGAAGCCATAGATTTTGATAAAAGATTAACCGTTTGCATCTCAACTCAAGTTGGCTGTCCACTTGATTGTAAATTTTGTGCAACTGGCACAATTGATTTTAAAAGAAATTTAACATCAAGTGAAATTGTTGATCAAGTTTATCAACTTCAAAAAGTTTCTGAAAAAAAAATTACAAATATAGTTTATATGGGAATGGGTGAGCCAATGTTAAATTATGAAAATGTAATGCAATCGATTGAGATTTTGACAAATCAAAAAGGAATTGGAATTAGTTCAAGCAAAATTACAATTTCAACTGCCGGCTATGCTGATAAAATTAGAAAGATGGGAGATGAAAAAATAAAAGTTAATCTTGCACTTTCACTTCACTCGCTTAAAAATGAAGTTCGAAAAAAATTAATGCCAATTACAAATAAATTCTCGGTTGAAGAATTATTGGACTCTCTTTACTATTATCAAACTAAAACAAAAAGAAGTATAATGTTTGAATACATTTTATTTAACGAACTAAATGATAGTATTAAAGATGCAGATTTAATAGTTAAAGTATGCAGAAAATTAAATGCACGAATTAACATTATTCCATTTCACTCAATAGAGTTTACTCATCCTGAAGGATTTTCTAAAAATTTGAAACCATCATCAATCGAGAGAAGCACTAATTTTGTAAATCACTTAAGAAATAATAAAATTTTAGTTTTTCAAAGGTTAAGTGCCGGAGAAGATATTGAAGCAGCTTGCGGACAACTTGCATTTACACATTATCAATAATAATTTAAAGAATGAAAATAATTTTATTCGGCGCTCCCGGAGTTGGCAAAGGTACACAAGCAAAAATTTTAGCAACACATTTTAATATTCCGCACATTTCAACAGGTGATATTTTAAGAGTAGCAATCAAAGATGAAACCGAGCTTGGTAAAAAAGCTGAGCAATTTATGAATGCCGGAAATTTAGTTCCGGACGAAGTGATGTTCGGGATTGTTCGTGAAGGATTAGCAAACCCAAATTTTGAAAAGGGATTTATTTTAGATGGATACCCAAGAACTTTGCCACAAGCAATCGAACTTGATAATATTTTTAATGACCTGAATTTTAAAAAACCAATTGTAATTAATTTTAATGTTGATGAACAAAAAATAATTAACAGATTAAATGATAGATTAAGTTGTAAAAATTGTTCAAAAGTTTTTAGTCAAAAATTAGATAATATTTCTTTAAATGATAAATGTAACAAATGTGGTGGCGATTTATTTCAACGTGAAGATGATAAGCCTGAAACTGTAAAACGACGCTTAAAAGTTTATAGCGAACTTACTGAACCTGTAAAAAATTTCTATTTAGAGAAAAATTTACTTCATAATATTGATGGAGATGGTGGGATTGATTTAATCCAAAATAAATTACGAGAGCAAATTAATATTTTAACAAAAAAGTGAAGCTAACTAAATTAGGAACGCCTCAAAATCCGTTAATAATTGCGCATCGTGGTTATTCACAAATTGCCCCGGAAAATACAATGGCAGCTTTTGAAGCAGCTGCAAATGCAAAAGTTGATATGATTGAATGCGATATCAGATTAAGTAAAGATAACAAGTTTGTTATAATTCACGATGAAAAATTAAATAGAACTACAAATGGAGATGGTAAAATATATTCTAAACTTTTTAGTGAAATTAGATCTTTAAAAAATGGAGAATGGTTTAGTAATAAATTTAAAAATGAAAAAATTGTTCCTCTTGAAAAATTAATCAAATGGCTTCCGCAATCAATAATTTTAAATATTGAATTAAAATCAAATGTTGAAAGTAGTTCACTAAAAACTGCAGAAAATAAACTTGTTGATATTATTTTAAAATTTAATTTAGTCGATCGGGTAATTGTAACTTCTTTTAATCATCATAAAATGAAGCTACTAAAGGATTTATCGCCACATATAACTACAGGAATTATTTTTAATCCAATTACAAATTTTAGACATTCCCCATCTCAACTTTGCAAAAAATATAATGCGGATATTTTTATTTGCAATAAACATCAATTACAAAGTGAGGTTGTTGAAAATGCTCATAAAAATAATTTTTTAGTTTATGTTTATTCAATCAAAACCGAAGCCGACGTCTCTCGCGCTTGGAAATTTAAAGTTGATGGAATTATTGCCGACGATCCCCTTTTTGTAAAACAAGTTTTACAAAAAATTAATATCCTATCTTTAATTTAATTATTGATTTGCGTTTTCCACTAAACTAATTAAATCTAGTTTTGGCGTTGTTATTCAGCTCATAAGCTGTTATTAATTTTAATAACTGAATCATCCTCTTCAAATCAGTTTTATCGTAATCATTCAAACAGGCGATTTGAATCCAATTTCTCTTTGTTAAATAATTGCTTTCATAGTGCAACTGATATCCATTGTAAAATAAAAGATCACATAAAATTATTGAAGAAATTTTTGGAGGAAGTTCTATTGTAATAATAGTTGGTGAAGCATTTTCTTTGTTGATTATTTTATATCCTGATTTTATTAATTCGTTCTTCAAGAATTTGTGTGTTGTTTTTACTTTTTTAATACTCTCTTCCGAGAAATTTTCCAATGCAACTAAAAGTGCTTCAACAAGATTTGATGAATGTGAAAATGGAATACTATCTTTTAGTTGGTAATATCCCAAATCAATATACTTTGGAAGTTTTGTTGATGGTTTAACATTGTGATTATGAAATACAAATGATAGACCGGTGAGCCCATGCAATCCCTTTCCACTTACACCTGTTGCTAAAAATATATCCGATAAATCAAGTTTAATTGCACCTATTGAACTTATGCAATCTAAACAAAGTTTTATATTTTTTTCTTTTGCAATATGCTTCAGCATTTCGATATCATTAAGTATCCCGGTTGAAGTTTCGCTGTGAACAACCCAAAGCCATTTTATTTTTTTATTTATTTTTGAAATGATTTCTTTTTTTGAAAAAGACTCTCGCCATTCTTTTTGAATAATTTCAAATTTTAATCCAAACCGATTTGCTTGTTCAATTATTCTGTTACCAAACTCACCATTTGATAAAATTAATCCTTCTCCTTTTTCTAATGAGAGTTGTGCTGCAACAACATCATTTGCTAAAGATCCGGTACCTAAAAGAATTTGAACATTTTTACAATTTACAAGTTTACAAAGTAATGACTTTGTTTTTTCGAATTCTTCTTTAAAATCTATTGAACGATGTGAAATTGGTTTATTGCAAAATGCCGTCATTACATTTTTTGATATTTCTGTCGGTCCAGGTAAAAATTGTAAAGTTTTTTGAATAATTCTCTCTTCAATTGATTCTTCAAAAGTTTGTTTTGTTAAATACATCGGTTGAAACATTACGCCATCAGTTCCGGTTAATTGCGCAAATGGTTTAAAACCAAGTTGTTTGTATAATTTTAACTGTCGAACAGTTCCAGAAATAACAGCAATATCATAACCCATTTTTAAACAATATTTATTCATAAATTGAAACAATCCAAAAAGTACTCGACCATTACGTAATTCTTTATTAATAGCTAATAATCTAAACTCACATGGATTTTTTACAAAAAATGGGAGTGATTTTTCAATTGAACCAATTTTCTTATCGAGTGAAAATGGTCTATTCCCACGTATCGCAACCATTCCAACTAATTTTTCATCCTTTAAACATATAATATATTTATTTTGATCATGGAATTGATCAATCAATTTTTGCTCTGAGTTTTTTTGATGCTGCGGAATTTCTTCTGAAAAAGTTTTATAGTTTAGTTTATGGATTTGTTCAAATTCTTTTTCGGAATTTGCAATTTTATAAAAATATAGATTGTTATTAGTCATTTAACTTAACCCAATCTTTGATATTTTTTAAGTGCGCTAAAAAAATCAATATAATAATTCCAAAAACTATAATACAACTCAACAAATTGTTTTGTTTATAATATAAAACTGCCGGTATAATAATTAACGAAATCAATCCTGCAATATTAAAGTTTTTAATGAATGCATAAAGTACACCAAAGGATAAAATAAAAAATGGAACTACAATTGGATTAAAAATAATTATCCCGCCACTAAAAGTTGCAAGACCTTTTCCACCTTTATATTTTAATGTAACTGGTTTTATATGACCTAAAGTTGCAAATGCAAGTCCTGCAAGTTGAATGGATTCAGAATAATTTAATAATCGAGCAACAACAATTGGTGCAATTCCCTTTAATGCATCACCGATAAAAGTAATTACAAAAGCTGATTTACCATAAACACGGCCAACGTTCCGCGCACCAATATTACCACTACCTTGTAGCCGAATATCTCCGTGATAAAAAAATTTTGTTAATATTAAACCAAAAATTATACACCCAAATAAATAACATAAAACAAAATATAAATAATGTTCAATCTTAACTAAATTTGATGATTCAACCATAACTACAATATGATATTTATTTTTACAAAGATAATTTTATTCACTCGAGTAAATATATAAAAATTAATTAAAGAATGTCAGAGCATCTAAAAAAGTAATATATTGTTATTTATTTTCTGTTTGCTTTTTCAATTGTAAAAGCTGGCAAACAAATACTCCAATATTCAGCTTCCTCATCAAATGGATTTGAATATTGAACTCTCGAACCTTTTTTTACAAAAAGTGATTCTCCCTTTTTCAAAAAAATTTCTTCATCATCAATAATAATTTTTTTTGCACCGCGAATCATTATTGTTATTTCATCGAACTCGGGATTTTGTTGTGGTTCAATCCATTTTGGTGGAGCAACCATATGCGCGATGCTGTAATTTTTTTCACCATTTGCAACAATTCCAAAATGCTCTTCAATTAATTTATTGTCATTTGTCGGAACTTTAAATGGATTTGATTGCTTAAAATAATTTTTCATTTTTTAATTTGATAAATCATCATTTAAAGTTTGGATTGCAACAGCAATTGCATTTGGTCCAGAATGCGCTCCAAGCGCGGGACCAATATTTGTAAAAATTACTTCGTCACATTCTTTAATTGATTTGAAAAAATTTTTTAATTCGACTGCGTTTTCTTCAGCAACTGCGTGCGCTATCCCAACACGGAAAGGAATTTTTGGAATTTTTTTTGAAATAAATTTTTTGAATTTTTTGAATTTATCTTGCGAGCCAAAAGTAAAACCTGATGCTTTAACTCCATTTTCTGTAAAAGTTAAAATTGGATTCAACTTTAACAAATCGGCTAATCTTTTTTTGGATGCAGGTAATCTTCCGCCACGAACAACAAATTCTAAGGTATCAAGTGAAACATAAACGTTGCAATTAGTAATTGCTTGATTTGCAATTTTTTCAACCTCTTCAATTGTTTTATTTTTTTTAATTGCTTCAATAATTCTAATTGCAATTAATCCCATTCCAACACTTCCATTGAAAGCTTCAATAACTTTTATTTGAAAATCCGGAATTCCTTTTGCAGCTGTAATTGCAGATTGATAAGTTCCACTTAATTTACTTGGCAAGTGAAGTGAAATTGCACTTTTATAATGCCCAGATAAAAATTGATATTGTCTTTTAAAATCACCCGGTGTTGGTTGGGATGTTGTTGGATTAATTGGATTTGATTTTACTTCGTCCCAAAATTCTTTTGTTGTAATCGTAAGTTTATCAACATAATGTTTATCACCAAAATTTAACCGAACAGGAACCATATGAATATTATATTCATGCAATATTTCTTCCGGCAAATCGCAGCCCGAATCAACAACCAGTGCAATATTTTCATGCACCTTTAAAACATCAGTTTGTTGTTGCAACATATCATCAGCTTTTTCGCTTGAAACAATTCCATACTTAGCGCAAATTTCAAAAATAATTTTTGGATTATTTGTGTGGATATGTAATTTAATTTTATTTTTTGTACCACCAAGAATTATACTATTTCCCAAATTCATTATTTCTTCTTTTAAACTAACTCTGTTGATTTCTTTACCATCAATTAAACATTCGGTACAAAATTGAAACTCTTCTAAAATTTCTGGTTTATTTATGAAAACATTATTTGCATCTTCATTAACTTGCAAATGCTCAGGAATAAAACCTGAATCAATATATTGTTGTATTCCATTTAAAAGTTCAACAAATCCTTGAGCGCCTGCATCAACAACTCCCGCTTTTGCGAGTACTTCAAGTTTTGAAGTTGTTTCTTTTAAAGAAATTTTTGCTCTATGTAAGGCTTTCTCCAAAATAATTTTAAAGTTGTCAAGTTGTTGACTTAATTTTTCTAATTCATCAACCCAATCGTTGATTACTGTTAAAATTGTTCCTTCCTTCGGTGTAATTAGCGCATCGTAGGCATAAAGTTTTCCTTTTTTAACTGCATTTGTAAAATCTATTGCGTTAACACGAATTTTATTATTTAATCCATCTGCAACGCCAACAAAAAATTGCGCTAAAATTGCGCCTGAGTTTCCACGAGCACCATCAAGCGCGCTCTCAGCTACAATTTGACTCATCTCATTTATATTTGAGTGCGTTTGCCGAGAGATTGCATTTTGGATTCCCAAAAGCGTAAAGGCCATATTAGTTCCCGTGTCACCATCAGGAACGGGAAAAACATTTATTTTATTTAAATAATCTTTTTGAGCAATTACTTGCCTAAATCCCGAAATCAATCCGTTTTTAAATCTTATTCCATCTAAATAAAGTATTGACATTAAATTTTTTTTGATAACTAATCAGAAAAGTTTTTAGAATTGCATCTGAAAATATATATTTTAAAAGAATTATTATTCATCTCAGAAATTGATGATAACAATATTCAATTTTTTATGCAATTTTAATTTTTTAAGTATTGAAAAGCTTTGCTTAAATCGTTTGTGGGTGGGTTGCATTTATAATCTTCGCAAACGTAAATAGTCAGTTTATTATTTATGGTTTTATAGTTTTCAGTAAAAGGTGACATTTTAGAAATCAGGTTTTGATTTTTTAGATTTTTGAAAAGAATAATTTTATTTGGCAAAAATTCTTTTTTGATAGCTTTTATAATATTAGTTACTTCGGCAGTATTTTCATTATTCACAATTATAATTTCAGTAGATTTTTGGATTAATAAATAATAAGAACTAATAAAATGTGTAAACGATTGCGGTGAGTTATTAATATTCTTTGTAAAAGTTTTTAACATTAAATCAATTTTGATTTTTAATTTTTCATCTGAAGTAATTTTGTAAATCCAAATTAAATTTTGTAATTGGATTGAGTTACTCGAAGGTATCGCACCATCATAAATTTCTTTTTGCCTTGCAATTACATCTTTATTTTCTGCAGATGTAAAATAAAAACCCGAATTTTCTTCATCCCAAAAAGTACTAATTACACTGTTATTTAATTCAATTGCCTGCATCAGATATTCTTCATCAAGTGAAGATTCATAAAGTTCGAGCAACCCCCAAATAAAAAATGAGTAATCATCCAGGTTGCCATCAATTCCAGCATAGCCATTGCGATAGCGATGCAATAATTTTCCATTAATAAATAATTTTTGAAGAATAAAATTTGCAGATTTTTTAGCTGCTTCCAGGTAACTTGTTTCGTTATATAATAAGCACCCTTTTGCTAAAGCTGCAATCATTAGTCCATTCCAGCTTGTTAAAATTTTATCATCTTTTAATGGGTGAATTCTTTTTTCGCGCTCAATAAATAACTTTTGGCGAATTGATTCCAATTTTATTTTTAAATCATCAATTGATAAATTTAATTTAATTGCTAATTTATCTATTGATTCTTTTAAATTAAAAATATTTTTACCACTTTTTCTATTTGTTCCCTCAATATTAAAATTACCTTCTTCTCTTAAATTGTATATTGTGGAAATAATCTTTTCATCATCTCCTAAAAGACTTTTAATTTCTTCCAATTCCCAGATATAAAATTTACCTTCAACATTTTCACTATCAGCATCTTCTGCTGTATAAAATCCTCCAGAAGAATCAGTCATATCCCGTAATACATATTTAAATATTTCTTCAGCAGAATCGAGAAAAAATTTATTATTAGTAAATTGGTAAGTTTCAATATATGCCATTGCAAGCATTGCTTGATCATACAACATTTTTTCAAAATGCGGAACTAACCATTCTTTATCCGTTGAATATCTGTGAAAACCAAATCCAATATGATCGCAAATTCCTCCATATTTTATTTTGTGTAAAGATTTTAAAACTATTTCAAGAGCTTTATTGTTTTTTGTTTTTTTACAATATCTGAGTAAAAATAAAAAATTGTGAGGTGTCGGGAATTTTGGTTTTATACCAAATCCTCCAAATTCATTATCAAAATTATTTGAAAGTTGGTTAAAAGCTTTTTCAATAACTGAATCGTCAATTGGTTGTAAACTTGGCTCAATATCGCGTTTTAAATATTCTACAATTTGATTTACAGAGGTTTCAACTTCACTTCTTTTATCTTTCCACGTTTGATTTATTCGAGGTAATAATTCCATTATTCCAATTCTTCCATGAACAGAATATTTTGGAAAATAAGTACCGGCAAAAAAAGGTTTTTTATCTGGAGTTAAAATTACAGTTAATGGCCAACCACCACTTCCAGTTGTAATTTGGCAAAATTGCATATAAATATTATCGATGTCTGGACGTTCTTCACGATCAACTTTTATTGAGATAAAATTTTCATTCAACAACTTTGCTACATCAATATCTTCAAATGATTCCCGTTCCATAACATGACACCAATGGCAAGTTGAATATCCGATTGAAAGAAAAATCGGTTTATTTTCTTTTTTCGATTTCTCAAAAGCTTCATCGCTCCAACTAAACCAATCAACTGGATTATATGCATGCTGAAGTAAATATGGGCTTTGCTCTTTTATTAAACGATTTTGTTTTTTATTCACTTTCAAAAATAATTGTTAATTTAATATTTGCAAACTACTTTAAAAAAAGTATTGCAGCAAAAATAATAAATTAGTTTATTATTTATTCTTCAATCACAACAACTGCAATTGCTTCTTTTGAAGTGTGAGTTAAAGAAAGAAAAATATTTCCTTTTAATTTATCTTTAAAATAGCCGGTATATTTTATTTCCGGCTTTCCGGAAGAGTGGCGAGTTACTTCAACATCTTTCCAGCTGAATTTATAAAAAACACCAGCCCCCAAAGCTTTACCAAAAGCTTCTTTTGCGGCAAATCGGGCGGCAAAATGCTCAGCTGCGTGTGGTTTTTTGATGCAATATTCGATTTCCTTTTTAGTATAAATCCGATTTAAAAATCTTTCGCCATAATTTTTTATAGTTTTTTCAATTCTTGAAACTTCGATATTATCAACACCAATCCCTTTTATCATTTTGAATTTAATTTTTTAACAATTTCAATTAGTTCTATGATGTCGTTTACTTCATAATCTGCGTGCGATTCAATTGTGCCAAAAGTATCACCATAACGGGCAAAAATAGTTTTCATTCCAACTTTTGATGCGCCGACAACATCACGCTCAGCCCAATCACCAATCATTAATGCTTCTTGAGGTTTAACTTTTAATCCATCTAAAGCTTTTTTAAATGGAGCGGGATGTGGTTTGCGTTTTCCTGTGTCATCAAAAGTTACAACAGTATCAAAAATTTGATGGAGCTTTAAATAAGTTAATCTAAGCCACGCTTCCCGAGATGGTGCATCGGAAACTACTGCAAGTTTAATTCCATTTTTTACTAACCACATTAAAGTTGAGTAAACATGTCGATACAGAACTAATGATGCTTCTCGCTCTCGTCTGTATGCAATTACTCCGGCAGATAAAATTTTGTAATCAACTTTTTTAAATTTGTTAAAAAGTAATTCATCAAAAACATTTTGGAATTCAATTCCCTTTTCTTTGTAAATATGATTTATTCTTGATTGAACTTCTTCAAAAGTTAAATCAAGTCCGGCATCAATCATTGCGTTTATCGCAGCTGAAATTGACTCTTTCTTCATTTTCATGAAGTCCACCAAAGTATTATCCAAATCAAATACAACAGCTTTAATCATGATGCTTTTAATTTTGCGAATTCATCTTCAATAGCTTCCCGTAATTCTTTTGATATTTCATTTTTTGGCATTCCAAAATTTTCGAAAGCTTTTGAAATAACAATTATCTTTCTTTGTGGTGAAAGTTTTTTATTTATAACAATTACTCTTTCGGATTTTAAAATACAATATCCACCATCAAAATCTCCTTTTTCGTTTCTAATTTCTATTCCGAATTGAGTGCCAAGTGATTCTAAATTTTTTAAAATGTTTTCAGGAGTCATATAAAGTTTTTTTCAGAGGTTTAAAAATTATCATTATAATTATTGTTGCAACAGATAATATTGTCATATAAGGAGCGCCAGCTAATGCATAAATGCGATGCACAAAAAGTTTTCTTAGCTCGTTTATATCAATATTTAAAGTCATTTCAGAAATAATAAATTTATAATCGAGCCAAAATGTAAATAATTCGATCGGTAATAAAATAGTAAAAAGAACAATTGAAATTAAAAGCCAACCTTCATTTTTTAAAATATATTTTTTTGAATTTAAATAAAATATTGCAAAAGGAACTGTTAATGTAAAACCAATTAATCCAATTATAATACTTTTTGATAAAAGTGAGTAAAGCATCCTCTCTGTATTTAATGATGCCGGCGGTGTGAATGCAAAATTTTTACCAGATAACATTTCAGAACTTAATATTAAACGAGAAGCATCTCCCGCAATCCATAATAAAAAACTAAAAACTAGAAATAATAAAATTAAATTTTCTTTTTTCATTTATTTTCTAATTTCCAATTTTTAACCCAACTTAAATCACTTAATAAATTAATTGTATTTGATAAACTTTCATTATTTATATCAAAATATTTTTTTTGAAAAACGTTCCATTCATCTTCAAAATTATTTACGAACATTAAATTAAGATTAATTTTTATTTTTTCCATTCCGGAATTGTATTCCGAAATTAATTTATCGTAACCATCAACTGTTGTACCATATTTTTTTATTATCGATAAAACTTTAGTCATAAATTTAGAAATAAAAATAAGTTCATTAAATAATTTTTGATTTGAATTTATTTTTGAGAGTTCAACCAAATTTGCAACATCATCCACAAAATGTAATTTGTTATTTGATAATAAATTTATTTTTCTTACAAGCTCTTTAGTTTCAATTGATATTTCAATCATCAATTTAACAAGTTTTTAACTTCACTTTTAACATCATCAACTGTAATTAATTCCATACAATTAAAATGCCCTTTTGGGCATTCATTTTTACCGATGTGAGAACATGGCCTGCATTCAACATCATTTCTTTCAACTATAACTGATTCAGTTTGGAAAGGAATAAATCCAAATTCTTTAACTGTTGAACCAAAAATTGCTATAATTTTTTTATGCTTTGCGCACGCAATATGCATTAAAGCTGAATCGTTTGTAACAACAAGATCGCAAAATTCAATTGCTGCAACGCTTTCTAAAATTGAAAATTGTCCGGCAAAACTTGTACAACTATTTTTAAAAGTCGAATTAATTTTATTTTCAATTTCAGCACAAAGCGGCTCTTCTTCTTTTGAACCAAATAAAATTATTTTAGCATTATATGTTTTCGAGAGCTCGATTCCTAATTCAATAAATTTTTCTTTTTGCCACTTTTTTGTAGCATGTTTTGCACCTGGGCAAAGTGCAATTGTTTTTTCGTATTGATTCAATTTTAAAGATGCAATTTTTCCGGAAACAGAAAATTGTATTTCATCCGGAACAAATACTTCCAATCCTTTGCCATCATCAAAAACTTCGTAACCATTCAATGTTTTTAAATATCTAATTGGAACAGGAATTATTCCGTTGAAAATATTTCTTTTAAAATAAACTAATTGCATCCTTTTCCAAATTAATTTATCTACTTGAACAACATCTGTTAATCCAATTAAATTTCTTAAAAAAATTGAACGAAAATTATTTTGCAAATCAATTACAAGCTCATAATTTTCTTTTTGGAGTTGATTTTTTAGTTCTTGCAATCCCTTAAAACCGAGTGCTGTATCAAGCTCGTGAGTTATGCTGATATGATGATTGAATTTTACAAGTTCAGCAAATTCTTTTTTAACTACAAAATCAATTCTTGCATTATTACCAACTTTTTTACGAAGAGTTCTTAAAAGTGGTGAGCTTAAAATAATATCACCAATTGAACTTAATCTTATTACTAATATTTTTTGCGGCAACTCTCTCATTTATTTAAAATAAATCTTTATAAAAGGAGTTGCAATTTTACCAACTTTGATAAAAAAATATCAAACGAAAAAATCTAAACTCTTTTTTGGTAAAAAGATTTTTTATTTTAATTTCTTTTTCAAAACTCCTAAATCTTCATATTTACGAATATATTTATCACGCAATTCAGTATGATGACTTGTTAAATCAACTATTCTTCCATCAATAAAAGCGCGCTCAACATTACTTGTAATTTCAAGCGGATCGCCATTTGAAATAAATAAAGTTGCATCTTTTCCAACTTCCAAACTTCCAACTTTGTTTTCGATACCTAAAATTTTTGCTGCATTTATTGTAATTGATTTTAAAGCTTCATCATAAGGCAAACCATGCGCAACTGCAAAACCTGTGTGGAATGGAATATTTCTTTCTTGCGAATTTTCACCTCTCATTCCGACAGCAAATTGCAATCCTGCTTCGTACATTTTTTTTGGCAACTCCCAATTATAATCAGGATCGTGCCAATTCTTACTTGGTAACTGGTAAATATCAGTTAAAATTACAGGAACATTTTCTTTTTTCAATAAATCCGAAACTCGAATTGCTTCTCCTCCTCCAACAATTACAATTTTTAAATTTAATTCTTTTGCAAACTGAACTGCAGATTCAATTTGTAATTGCGAATTTGCCGAAACATAAAGTGGTTTATTTCCGTTTATAAATGGTTCCAATGATTCTAATTTTAAATCAGTTTTATAATTCCCATTCTTCTTTAATAATTGATATGCTTTTCCATTTTCAAAAAGATTTTTTAAATCACTTATATCTTTATCTCTTTCTTTTTTCTGTTCTTCTTCTGTCGCACGTAGAAATGGAGATTGACTTGGTGTCATGTTTGGCCAATTTACAACCAAGCCAGTTGGAGCATCAAGAACCATATCTTCTTGCGTCCATCCATCCATTTTTAAAACTGCGCTTTTACCACTTACAATTCCACCTTCGGGCATTGTGTGCGTCAATAAAATTCCATTAGTGCGAGTTGTTGGTATTAATTCGCCATCTGGATTTACAGTAATTTCTGCGCGAACATTTGGATTAAATTTTCCAGTTTCAATATTATCTCTTGTTGGTCGTGCTGCTTCAATTTCAACTAATCCAATTTGAGATGTAATGCTAATTAAACTTGGATAAACATGTTTTCCGGAAATATCAATTACTTCTGCATTTGATGGAATTACAACTGATTCTCCAATTGCAGTAATTTTTCCATTTTCAAAAAGAATTGTTCCTTTATTTAAAGTTCCATTTGTAACTGTGTGGATTGAACCATTTATTAACGCAATTGGTTTTGTTTGTTTTCTTCCCGGGATTTGATCGGAAGAAAATAAATTTAAGTTTAAAATTATAATCGATAAAAATATTTTTAAAGTTTTCATTATCGTGATCCTCCTGTAAATACTTCCCCATCGCAATCGTACGAATAACTTCTTCGTGGCATTGGAGTTGGAATTGATGGTTGTGATGGTGATTTTTTTGTTCTGAGAATTTTTTGAACTAATTCTGTGCGTTGTTTAGCAACATCAAGTTTTGCAATCTCATCATCTTTTCTATCATAAAATTTTCTGCCATCAATCCAAGTTTGTTCGCATAATGCTTTTGTAGATAATGGTGATGCTGACCAAATTGCTAGATCTGCATCTTTTCCAACTTTAATTGAACCAATTTTATTTTCTAAATGCAATTGCTTTGCAGGATTTATTGTAACAAGCTTCAGCGCATCTTCTTCACTCATTCCGCCATAACGAACTGCTTTTGCTGCTTCAAGATTCATTCTACGAGCCATTTCATTCGAGTCAGAATTGAAAGAGACATTAACTCCAACATTATTCATAATTGTTCCGGCATAAGGAATTGCATCAACGACTTCGTATTTATAAGCCCACCAATCGCTAAAACATGATGCACCAATTTTATGTTTTTCAATTTCTTCTGCAATTTTATATCCTTCTAAAACATGTTGAAAAGTTGCAATGTTAAATTTAAAATCATCCGAAACTCTCATTAACATTAAAATTTCATCTTGCCTGTAAGAATGCGCGTGGACAAGTCGTTCGCTATCTAAAATTTCTTCAAGTGCTTCAAGTTCCAAATCTGTTCTTACAGGGATTAAATTTGGATTTTTTGCAGCTTGAGACTTTGCAAGTTTATAATCTTGCGCAGCGCGGAATTCATCCCGAATAATTTGCTCAACACCCATTCTTGTTTGTGGATAACGAGTATTAAATTGTTCGCCCCAATTTGATTGTTTAGGATTTTCACCCAATGCAAATTTAATTCCCGGTTTTGCTTCTTTAATTTTCATTTCTTCCGGCAACAAACTCCATTTTAATTTTATAACTTGATTTTGTCCACCAATTGCATTCGCTGAGCCATGTAATAAATTTGCGCTTGTTAATCCACCTGCAAGTTGTCGATAAACACTCATATCGTCAGAATTAACAACATCAGCAATTCTAACTTCTGATGTAATTGCTTGTCCAGATTCATTTACTCCATCCGAAATTGCTGCGTGAGAGTGGCAATCAATTAATCCGGGTGATAAATGTTTTCCGGTTGCATCAATTACAATTGTATTTTTTGGTGCTGAAATATTTTTTCCGATCTCTTTTATTTTTCCCTGTTCAATTAATAAATCTGTGTTTTGTAAAATTCCTTCAGTTTCAGATGTCCAAATTGTAGCATTTGTAAATAAAATATTTTTTGGTTGCTCTGGCGATTTTGCAAATCCAAAAGCACCTTCAGGATAAACAACATCATAAAGTGCTTTTTCAACTATTACTGGTTTTGTAGTATCAGGTTTTTCAACAAAAGATGATTTTAAAGTTGCAGATGTTAAAATTTCAGATCCGTCTGAAAGCTCTCCTCTTCCAAATAAATTATTTTTTTCTACATTCAAAGTTAGTCGAACGACCCCTTTTAATTTTATTGAATCACCTTGAAATGAAAGTATCAAATTTGATCCATCCATTTTTGAAACAGTTGGTTTTATTTTTGTTTTTTCAAGTGATATTGAAACTGATGGAGTTTCAGCTTCTCCTGTAATATCAAAAGTTAAAGTATCTTTTAAATTTCCAAGTTGAACATTCCAGACACCACGTGCATCAACTTTTGGCGCAGCTTTAACTTCAAATCTTTTTCCTGCAACCCAAACTTCTCTAATTTTTGTTTTCTCTACAAAATAATCACCTGTAGTTAAAACTAAATTTGCAATTTTACCATTTTCAATTGTTCCAAGTTTATTTTCCATATCAATTAATTCTGCCGGGATTGTTGTTAATGCAGCAATTGCATCTTCCTTTTTTAATCCACGATTGACAGCATTAATTAAATTTTCTCTAAATTTAGTTACATCTTTTAATTGTGAAGTTGTTAATGCAAAATTAATTCCAGCATTTTTTAATTTTACAGGATTTTCTGGAGCAAAATCCCAATGCCTGAGCGCGTCCAATTCAACATTTAATGCAAGTTGCGGAGTTTCAACATTTGGTGCATCGGGGAAGTTTACTGGCAAAATAATCGGAACATTTAATCCTTTAATTGCCGAGAGCCGACGATACTCATATCCATTTCCACGTAATAAATAATTCAGATTAAATTCTTTTGCCAATGATCCTGCGCGAATTGAATTTAATTCATCATTCACTTCAAAAACTACTTTTTGTTTATTTGATACAACTGCTTCCAAAGCAGCGAGAGAAGAATTTTCTTCAGGTTTAGTTTGTGAAGTATTTTTTTTGTAAACCGAATTTGCTTTTAAATACCACTGACCATCCAACAAAGTTTGGCGAACTAAAGAAATTGCACCCATCAAAGAATTTGGATACCCTTGAGACATTTGTTCGCGCTCAATAGTGATGTGCTGAAATAAATTTGAATTAATAATTTGCGAATGCGGATTTCCATCTCCTAAATTTACAACTGCGCTTGTGCCGCGAATAAATCCACTTGATGGCGCAGAAACTACTGTTGAAAATCCGAGGGCTCTAAGTTTTTCGGCAGCATCTTTATCCGGCAAAAAATTATTTGATGCTAAATTTTCCGGCCGAACTCTATTATTCCAATAAACCGAACCTCTTGTTGGTGTTGCTTGTGTTTGCTGCATCATCATTGCTTGCTGCATGCTAGTTGGTGCTGTTGGTTGCGGGCGTTTTGGTTGACCGTAGTCAGTTGATAAATCTATAAAACCTGGATAAGCAGTTAAACCGGCGCAATCCCAAATGCGAGCGCTTTGCGGGATTGTTATATTTTCTCCAACATCTTTTATAACACCATCCGAAATTAAAATTTTACAGTTATCAATTTTTTTTGTGGGAGTAACATAAACTGAAATATTTATTAATGCGTGTTGTGCAGGTTGATTTGATCTGATTCCTTCTGCAGGAAAAGTTTGCGCTAAAATTATATTAGCACAAAAAATAAAAAGACTGAGAATTTTTTTCATATTTATTCTTTCGTTTGTTTGTAAAAGTACACCCGGAGGGAGTCGAACCCCCAACCCTTACGTCCGAAGCGTAATGCTCTATCCAGTTGAGCTACGGGTGCAGATGTATTTATTGTGTTTTTTTGAACACACCAATACAACTGGCTGATGCTCTGGCTGTTGCATAAGACAGGTTGTTTGATGTGCTGTTTTGGCATTAATAAACATTGATTAAAATAAAATTAAGCATCCGCGTGTTTGTTTGATGCTCTATTTTTTGTAAAATTATTCATTAGTTTGATGCTCTCAAAATATTTTCTCTTTTAAATTAACTAAATTTTCTAACTCAATACAAGGATTTATTTATTGTAGCGGAGGTGAATTTGAAGGGCCTTCTAGAGGATTATGATTTATCGTTTGCTAAAAATAAAAAAGGCCTGATTTTTAGTCAAGCCTTTTATTGTTACTTCTATTTCTTTTATTGATTACTTCAGTAAAACCATTTTTTTTGTTTGGATAAATGTTTTTTTCTCATTAGTTAAAGATTTCGATGTAATTCGATAAAAATAAATTCCAGTCGGTAGCACTAAATTAAATTGATATTTATGATAACCTGCATTTAAATTATCATCAATTACAGTTTTAATTAATTGGCCTAATGTGTTAAAAATTTCAAGTTTTGTATTACTATCAAATGGTAAATCAAATTTTATTGCGGTTGTAGGATTAAAGGGATTAGGATAATTTTGTGAAAGAGAATAAATTTTTGGAAGATTATTATTTTCATTTACATCTGTAAGTCTTATACCAGTTGTAAAACTATCAACTCCCCACAAGCCACCAATAGTAGGTGACAATAAAACTTGAACCCTCCAATAATATTTAGTAAGTGCTTTTAAATTAATTACTGATTTAGAACTATCTGTAACAACATAATCTCTTTCAAGTTCAGTAAAATTATTGTTAGTTGATAACTGTAAATGATATTGATTCCATCCATATATTTTCTTCCATATTAATAATTCATTTATTGATCTATCTGCCATACCAGATGGAGGAAAAACTGGTATAGGTGGGCTTTTTGCAGGTGTTAATATCAATCTATCTGTATCTTTCCATGCATTTGTATTCTGTAAATTCCATGTGAACCAGTACATAATTTTCCCGTCAGTACTGAGAATATCACGTGCGGTAGCACTTGCTGTTTCTGAGTATGGTTCATTCATAACAAAGAGCCATTCTCTAGGTCCGTTACCAGCAGTATTATTTCTAATAGTATATAATGGTGGAACATATTGACCATCAACTAATCCTAGAATTGCGTTATTTTCCATAAACGCTACTTTTAATCTTACTGGAGGAGTTGCATCCACATTCCAAACAGAAAGTGGCACACTTCTATTAAAATCTTGGAAAGCATAACCACCTGTTTTATTTATAATAAATGGTTCAAATCTTGCTTGTGCTGCTGCACCCGTGGCTCCTCTTAAATATCTGTATGCTTTTGATACATTAGCATGCGTATTATCGAATGTTGCGGTTGTATCTGAAGTATGGGTTAAAGGAGCAAATCTGAATTCTATCTTTTTTAAATCTGATGCAGTAACAGATTTTGCAACTCCATAAAAATAATTCGCTGGGGTTGCCCAACCAGCTGTACCACGGAATCCTTCAAAACCTAATCCATCAGCATTTGCCCAAGTTAAAAATCTTTCGCCAACTGTCCAGTTCCAAC
>JAQCAB010000011.1 GCA_027622375.1 Bacteroidota bacterium | reverse complement strand
CAATAAATCGAGGGTATAAAATATTATTTAAATTAAATAAAACAAAAATTGTATTTAGATAAATTATTGATAATATATTTTTAGATGATTTAATTTTGTCAAATATTATAATTCTAAATAATATTTCTTCTAATAATATTGTTGTGAGTGAAAAAAACAAAATTGCGGGAGCATCAAATATTATCCCAAATATAAAGAGCGTTGTATCATTTATCTCCCCTAATTTTATTTCATTAAATAACATTCCGATTAAAATTAAAATTAAACTTGAAACTAACGGAATTAAAAAATAAGTAAATGACTTTTTTACATTTATAATTTTTAAAGAATTTATAATTGAATTTTTAGAATTATTAAATTCAGTTTTATTAAAAATTAATATGGTTGCAAAAATTAAAATTATCTTCCAGTTTAGCTCAAATTCCCAGATTAAAAATGAATTTGAAACTTTAAAATATTTGAGAATTAAAGCTAAAATCCCCACTAATATTGTTGAAACAATAATATTATTTGACTTATTAATTTTCATAAATATAATCGGACTTAATAAGTCCTATTTGCTTAATCAATAGATAATCACTATTTTTAAATCCGACTAATTTAGTCGTGGATAAAAAATAACAATGACTGATTATAAAACAAAAAATTGTAAAATGAAAGATGATGAAGCAATTATGCTTTCGCAGGTTGCTTCGGGTACACGTGTCCGCATTGAAAGCTTGCCATCAAATCAAAATGACTGCCACAGATTGCGCGAACTTGGATTTTGTGAAGAAGCTGAAATAAGATGTTTGTCAAACGGCGATCATAATATTGTGTGTGAAGTTTGCAACACAAGAATTGTTTTAAATACAGAAATCGCAAAACAAATTCATGTTAAACCATTAAATCTTGAAATTATAGAATTAATAAATTTACCTCTTTTTAAAAAAGCAAAAATTTTTGGAATTAAAAATATTGATTCAAATTTAAAATTAAGATTGATGGAAATGGGAATTACAAAAGGAACCGATGTTGAAATTTTGCGGTTTGCTCCAATGGGAGATCCCATTGAGATAACTTTGCGTGGTTACAGATTATCACTTCGTAAATCTGAAGCTGAATCGATAATGGTTTCAAAATCTTAAAATAATTAATGGAAGTTAAATCCATCTCCAAATCAAAAGTTGTTGCAATAATTGGCAACCCGAATAGTGGAAAAAGTACTTTGTTTAATTCACTAACAGGATTAAAACAAAAAGTTGCAAATTATCCTGGTGTTACTGTTGAAAAAAAAATTGGTAATATTTATTTAGAAAATGGAAATGAAATAACTTTAATTGATTTACCCGGGAGTTACAGTTTATTTCCAAACTCACCTGATGAAGAAATTTCTGCAAAAGTTTTATTCGGATTAATTGATGGAACTCCAAAACCAGATTTAGTTTTATGTGTAATTGATGCAACCAATATCGAACGAAATTTATATTTATTATCCCAAATAATTGATTTAAGAATTCCTGTAATTCTTGTTTTAAATATGATTGATATTGCAAAACAAGAAAATATTACAATTAATAAAAATAAACTTTCATCACTTCTTGATTTACCAATAATAGAAACAATTGCAAATAAAAATTTTGGAATTGATACACTCAAAAATGAAATTACAAAATCAATTCAACCATCCAAATCAATCCGCAAATGGTTTGCCGAGCCCGAAGTAGAACACAACACTCAATTACTTGCCAAAGAAATTAGTATTAATAAAAATTATTCGCTTGATGTTGCTCATCATTATGCAATTCAACTTTTATCAACTTCAACTATAAATTTAAATGGCTTTTCAACTCCAGAAATAAATAATTTAACTGTAAAAATTAAAGAGAAAATGAATTTTCTTGACATAGATTTGTCTTCAATTTTTATTGAATCTCGATATCAATGGATAAAATATATTTGCAACGAGTCAATTATTTTTCATCGTGATGATGAATTAACTTTTAGTGATAAAATCGATAAAATTTTAACTCATAAATTTTGGGGTTTTGTAATTTTTCTATTTCTTCTTTCTTTTATTTTTCAATCAATTTTTACTTGGGCAATTGCACCAATGGAGTTAATTGGAAGTGGTGTTAATTTCTTAGGCTCAATCGTCCAACAAATTATTCCACAAGGCCAATTACAAGATTTAATAGTAAATGGAATTTTTGGTGGTGTTGGCTCAGTAATAACTTTTGTTCCTCAGATATTTTTACTTTTTATTTTTATCGGAATTTTGGAAGATTCAGGGTACATGTCACGCGCTGCATTTATTATGGATAAATTAATGTCCAAAGTTGGTTTGCACGGAAAATCTTTTATTCCTCTTTTAAGTTCTTTTGCCTGTGCAATTCCCGGAATCATGTCAACCAGAACAATTGAAAATAAAAAAGATAGATTGGTAACAATGTTAGTAGTTCCTCTAATGAGTTGCAGCGCAAGGATTCCGGTTTACACATTATTGATTGCCGCATTTATTCCACAATATTATTTTTTAGGGATTTTTTCGTTACCCGGGCTTGTGATGATCTCAATGTATTTATTAGGACTAGTTGCAGCATTAATTATGGCATTAATTTTTAAGAAGACTTTATTAAAAAGTGAAAAACCAATTTTTATAATGGAACTTCCACCCTATAGAATTCCATCTTTAAAAAATTTATTCATTCATGCTTGGGAGCGAGTATTATTATTTATTAAACGTGCTGGTACAATTATTTTGGGCGTTTCAATTATTCTTTGGTTTCTTGCAACTTATCCAAATGTGGATGAAAAAGATTATTCAAAAAGATTACAAACTAGTTTTATCGGCATTGCCGGACAAACTATTGAACCAGTTATTGAGCCACTTGGCTTTAATTGGAAAATTGGAATCGGTATTTTAACCTCGCTTTTACAGCGTGAAGTTTTTGTCTCAACAATGGGAATTATTTACAATGTAGAAGATCATGGAATTTCATCTGAGACTTTACAACAAAAAATAAAATCAGATATAAATCCAAAAACCGGAAAAAAATCTTTTACAACTTTAACTGCAATTTGCCTGATGATTTATTATGTATTGGCAATGCAATGTTTTTCAACAATCGCAATTATGCGAAGAGAAACAAATGGTTGGAAGTGGCCAGCTTTTCAATTTTTTTACATGTCAGCGCTAGCATATTTTATAACTTTTATAACTTATAGAATTGGAATTAATTTTTTATGAATTGGCAAGATTTAACAAGTTTAATAATTGTGTTTGCTTCGGCAATTCTTTTAATTAGAAAAAAATTTTTTACAAAAAAACAATTAAATAGTTGCGACTCCGATTGCGGATGTTCAACAGAAATTAACAAGAAATAATTAAGGATATTAAATGAAACGACTAGCTTTACTTTTTTTTACTTTTCTGCCAATTATTGCGGGAGCAAATCAAAGAAAATTTTCTTACACATACGAAACAAATGTTTTGCCATTAAACTCAGCAGAAATTGAAGTTTGGGGATCTTTCCGATCACAAAAAGATTATTTTTTTCAAAGATATGATCAACGTCTTGAATTTGAATATGGATTAGGAAATAATTTACAAGTTGCATTTTATTTAAACTCATCTTTTAGAAGTGAAGATGATAATAAAGCTGCAACTGGTGGTGCATTAAAATCTTCGCAATCAAATTCTATTTCTTCAGAATGGAAATGGAAATTTACTGATAGAGTTGCTGATGTAGTCGGATCTGCAGTTTATGCTGAATATACAATTGGAATAGATAATTCAAAATTAGAAGGAAAAGTATTTTTTGATAAACAAGTTGAAGATTACTTATTTGCCTTCAATGCTGTTTATGAAAGAGCGTGGAAAGTTGGTTCATCACTTACAACAACTTATGAAGATGAATTTGAATTTGATTTAGCTGGCGCATATTCACCAAGCCCGAATTATTCGTTTGGATTAGAAATGCGCAACCATAATTATATTATCGACAACAAACATACAAATTCAGCTTTATTTTTTGGACCATCAATTTCGTATGCAACAAAATCTGGTTGGTTTGTATTTTCTGTTTTGCCACAAATTAAAAATTTAAAAAGTGGACAATCACTTGATTTTAGTAAATATGAAAAACTTTTAACAAGATTACTTTTTAGTATCGATATTTAATGAACAAAAATAAATTTTTAATTTTTTCTTTAATCTTATCTTTATCAGTATTGTTGATTTCTTGTACAACAAGCGCAATATCATACATCAATCAAAACCACGTCGAGTATGCTACTAATCGTTGGACAAATACTGCAACAAATGAATTATCCGAGGGAAGAACTTTGTACATTCAAAATTGTTCTGGTTGTCACTCGTTGCCAAAAATTACTGATTTTAACGAATCAAAATGGATTGAATTAATTGATGAAATGAGTAAAGAAATGAAATTAGCAGATAATGATGTGAATAAAATTCAAAAATATGTATTGACAATTTTAAATACTTCTAACAAAATAAATTAATTTTTAAATTAAACTTATGGAAACAAATCAAAATTCAAACTTAATATTAACAAAAGAAGTTGTACTTGAAGCATTAAAAGAAGTCAATGACCCAGAATTCCCAGTCAGCATTGTTGAATTGGGATTAGTTTATGATGTAAAAATTATTGATGATTGGGTTGGCGTAAAAATGACTTTAACAACTCCTGGTTGCGGAATGCAAAATGTAATTATAAGTAGTGTGCGACATAGAGTAAAAATGATTCCTGGAGTTAGTGATGCTGATGTAAGACTTGTTTGGCAACCGACTTGGAATCCTTCGATGATGTCAGATTCTGCAAAATTAAAATTAAAAATTAAATAAACAGAATTTTAATTTACATACTTCCTGTATGTATAAGATCATCTCCAAATTTATTTTTAATTTCATCAACTGCATTTAAAACTTTTTCCCTTTTATTATCTTCAAAAAGTGAAATATATTCTTCACTTTCATTTGAAAGATTTGTTACTCCCGCACCGAGAAGTCGAACGGCTTGAGTTTGATTGAAATTCTTTTCAAATAAAGAAATTATATTTTTATAAATTATTTTGTCGTCGTGAGTTCTTTCGATTCCCTTCATTCTAGTAGTTGTACTAAAATCTGAAAATCTGATTTTTAATTTAACAGTCTCAGTAAATAATTTTTTCTTTCTTAAAATTGATGCAACTTTTTCAACAAGTGTAAATAATTTCTCTTCCAATTTATTTTTATCAATTATATCAACTTCAAAAGTTTCTTCAGAACTAATTGATTTTCTTTCGGAATAATTTGCAACTTCAGTACTCCCATTTCCATTTGCGATTTCAAAAATTAATTCTCCATATTCACCTAATAAAGATTTCATAATTTCACTAGTAGAATTTTGTATATCCTCTATCTTGTGAATACCAAAAGACTTTAATCGTTTTTCAGTTTTTTCTCCAACTCCAGGAATTATGCTAATATCAAGTGGTGCAAGAAAAATTTTTTCATTTCCATTTTGTATTATAATTTTGCCATTTGGTTTTGCTCGATTAGTTGCAATTTTTGCAATTGTTTTACTTGAAGCAATCGAAATTGTACAAGGCAAATTAAACTCTTTTAAAATCATCTCTTGAATTAATGATAAAAAATTAATCCAATTATTTTTGTAAATTTTTTCACAACCAGTTAAATCCATATACATTTCATCAATTGAAGCTTTTTCAACTATAGGTGCAAAGTCGCAAAGTCGGTTATAAATTAATTTAGAAATTCTAGAATATTCACTATGACTTCCTCCAACAATAATTAAATTTGGACATAATCTTAATGCTTGAGAAGTTGCCATTGCAGAGTGAACTCCGAATTTGCGCGCCTCATAAGATGCTGAAGCAACTACTCCTCTTTTTGATGGATCTCCCCCAACAATTACTGGCTTACCGATTAAATCAGAATTTTTTAATCTTTCAACTGAAACAAAAAAACTATCTAAATCGATATGTGAAATTATTTTTTCCACATTTAAAATATTTAAAGATTAAATCTAAAGTGGACTATATCTCCATCTTCAATTGTATAATCTCTTCCCTCAACATGTAATAATCCGGCATCTTTTACATTTTGTTCTGTTCTAAATTTAATTAAATCATCACACTTCATAATTTCAGCTCTAATAAATCCCTTTTCAAAATCTGTATGGATTACACCAGCAGCTTGAGGCGCTTTTGCACCTTTAAAAGTAGTCCAAGCATGAACTTCTTTTGGGCCGGCTGTAATAAATGTAATTAAATTCAATAACGCATAACCCTCTTTAATAACTTTATCTAAACCAGATTCAGAAAGTCCTAAACTTTGTAAAAAAGGTTTCCGCTCCGATTCGGGTAATTCAGAAACTTCAGCTTCAACTGCTGCGCTAATTACAACAACTTTTGCATTTTCTTTTTCTGCAATTTCTTTAACTTGCTGGATATAATTGTTTTCAGCTAGCAAATTCTTTTCGTGAACATTACAAACATACATCACAGGTTTATTTGTAAGTAAATGCATTTCGTAAACAATTGTAGCTTCATCTTCATTTCTTGTTGAAAAGTATCTTGCCAATCTTCCAGATTCTAAATGCAGTTTCAAATTTTTTATTAATTCGAATTCTGATATGCCTTTTTTATCTCCCCCTTTTGTTTTTTTTTCTGCTTCAAATAATTTTTTTTCAACGGTATCTAAATCTTTTAAAATTAATTCAGTTTCAATTATTTCAATATCTCTTTTTGGATGTACATTTCCATCAACATGAATTACATTTTCATCATCAAAACATCTTACAACATGAGCAATTGCATCAACATTTCTGATAGTTGAAAGAAATTGATTTCCAAGTCCTTCACCTTTACTTGCCCCTTTTACAAGTCCTGCAATATCAACAAACTCAATTGTTGAATAAATTATTTTTGGTGGATTGTAAATTTCAGATAATTTTGTAATTCTCTCATCTGGAATTGCAACAACTCCAACATTTGGATCAATTGTACAAAAAGGATAATTTGCTGCTTCCACTTTAGCAGATGTAATTGCATTAAACAAAGTTGATTTTCCGACATTTGGTAATCCAACAATACCACAACTAAAACCCATTTTTATTCTCCATTAATCAACAAATATACATCAAAATTAATAATATTTATTTATATAACTTGTGTAATCAATTGAAATATTTTCAAAACAAAGTTATATTGAGCAGATTATGACAAACGAAATTTCATTTTTTACAGCTTTTATTTTTGGATTACTCTCATTTATTTCACCTTGCGTACTTCCAATTGTGCCGGGATATATATCTTTTATTTCTGGATTATCTGCTAAGGATATGAAAGATCAAACATCATCAAGTATAAAAACCATGCTACTGAATTCAATTTTATTTGTACTTGGATTTTCAATTGTATTTATTTTGATGGGTGCGGGCGCAACAAAAATTGGAAACCTTTTATTAGACCAAAAAGATTTACTTGCAACAATTGGCGGTGCATTAATAATCGTTTTTGGAATCCACATGACCGGCCTTATAAAAATAAACACCTTGAATTACGAAAAACGCTTTCATTTCAAGGATAAATCTTATGGGCTTTTTGGTTCGTTTTTGGTTGGAGTCGCTTTTGCTTTTGGTTGGACTCCTTGTATCGGACCAATACTTGCAACAATTTTGACTATTGCAAGTCAACAAGAATCAATTTATCAAGGGATAATTTTACTAAGTTTTTATTCTTTTGGATTGGGAATTCCATTTATCTTAACTGCAATTAGTTTAAATTTATTTTTTAATTTTTTTAATAAGATTAAAAAATATTTTCACACAATTGAAGTAGTTGGTGGAATTTTATTAATCTTTGTTGGGATTTTAATAATGACAAACAAACTTACAATAATCGCAAGTTGGTTAACAAAAATGTTTCCATTCCTATCCAAACTTTCTTGAATATTTTGTGAGTAATGTAAATTCCATTCTGGATTTAATTTTAAATTCAAATAAAATTATCATTTCAACACATGTTTCGCCTGATGCTGATGCAATTGGGAGCGAAGTTGCAATGGCGCTTGCATTAACTCAACTTGGTAAAAATGTTCAGATTATTAATTCAAGTGGATATCCTGCTAATTTAGAATTTTTAATTAAACATTTACCACAAAACTGCTATTCAACTGTTAGTTCAAAATTAAAAACTTTAGATGCTGATTTAATAATTATTCTTGATACAAGTCATCGTAATCAATTTGAAGCTTTTGCAGAATTGATGTTAAACACAGATGTAAAAAGAATTTGTATTGATCATCATCCAAAATCTGAAAATTTATTTAATGATAAATTTGTTGACACAACAATTCCAGCAACAGGAATTTTAGTTTATAATTTAATTTCAATTTTTCCTGATTTTAAATTAACAAAACAAATTGCCGAAAGTTTATACGCAGCTATTATGACTGATACTGGTTCATTTCGGTTTTCAGGAACATCACCACTTGTACACGAAATTATTGCAAAATTAATTGATGCTGGTGCAGCACCAAATTACATTTACGAAAATATTTATGAAATGGGTTCAACTGAAAGATTACATTTACTCGGAAAAGCATTGCAAAGTATAAAACTTTGGAATAATGGAAAAGTATCTGTAATTACAATTAATAAATCTGATTTTGAAGAAACAGGAACTAATGTTGAAGATTTAGACAATGTTGTCAATTTTGGTTTTACAATTAAAGGTGTGCAAGTTTCATATTTGGTTGTACAATTAACTGAAAGCTATAAAATTAGTTGCCGCTCTAAAGGTAATTTTGCAGCAAATAAAATTGCAGAATTTTTTGGAGGAGGTGGGCATTTAAATGCTGCAGGTGCTCGGTATAAAACAAATTCGATTGATGAAGTCTTAAAATTATTAAAATTAAAAACAGATGAAATTTTTAATTCACTTTAAAAAGGATTTAATATGAAGCTAACTGTAACTTCGGTAGAAATTAAAAATATAAAAGCAAACGCATTGGTTTTATTTTTACCAAAAATTAACTCAAGTAAAATTGATTACTTTCAAGATCTTCCATTATTTTTAAAAAAGAAAATCGAACTACTCAAATCTTCTAAACAACTTCCTGAAAAATCAAATGAGATATTATCTTTATTTACATTTGATGAATCAAAATTTGAAAAATTAATAATTGTTGGCTTGGGAGAAACAAAAAATATTAATTCAGAAATTATAAGACGCGCTGCTTCACTTGCTGCAAAAACAGCTCAAGATTTTAAATCAATTAAACTTGCTTTTTATTTAAATAAACAATTATTAAGTAGCGACACACAGCTAAATTTTGTCTCAAAAATTTCGCAGTCAATAACTGAAGGTGTGATGCTCGGAACTTATAATTACAACAAATATAAAACTTCAAAAAAGAAAGCATCAATTCAGGAAACAATTTTTAAAGTTGATAAAAAATTTCAAAATGAAGTTTTAATCGGAAGTCAAATAGGTAGAAAAATCTCATCTGCAACAATTTTAGCAAGAGATCTTGCAAATGCACCAGGTAATGAAATTTATCCTGAAACATTAGCTCAAGCAATTCAAAATTCTGCAAAACTTTATAATTTTTCTGCAACAATCCTAAAAAAAGATCAAATTGAAAAACTTGGAATGGGAGGAATAATTGCAGTAAGTAAAGGAAGTTCTAAGCCTCCTTTTTTTGCAATTCTCGAATATGGAAAAGATTTCATTAAATCTGGCACAACAGTTTTAGTTGGTAAAGGTGTCACTTTTGATTCTGGCGGGATTTCAATTAAACCATCTGCAAGTATGTCCGAAATGAAAATGGATATGAGTGGCGCCGCGGCTGTAATTGGAACATTTAAATCAATCGCAACTTTAAAATTAAAAACTCACGTTGTTGGATTAATTCCGATGGTTGAAAATATGCCGGGAGGAAATTCTTTAAAACCTGGAGATATAATTCGCCACCACAATAAAAAAACTTCTGAGGTTGATAATACAGATGCTGAAGGTAGATTAATTTTGGCAGATTCTTTATCGTATGCTTCAAAATATAAACCAAAAGTTGTAATTGATCTTGCAACTTTAACTGGTGCTTGCGTTGTTGCACTCGGACATCACGCAACAGGGATGATGGGTAATGATCAAAATACAATGAATGAACTTTCAAAAGCTGGAGATGAAACTTACGAACGTGTTTGGCAATTACCTTTTTATGAAGAATATGAATCGCAAATTAAAAGTGATGTAGCTGATGTAAAAAATGTTGGCGGTAGATGGGCTGGCGCAATTACTGCCGGACTTTTTCTAAAAAAATTTATTGGCAAATACAATTGGGTTCATCTTGATATCGCAGGAACTGCAATTTTAGAAGAAAAAAGTTATTATTCACCAAAAGGTGGAAGCGGAGTTGGAGTTCGACTATTAACTGAATACTTGATGAATAAAAATAAATGAAGCCAATAATTGGAATTACAATTGGCGACTTTAATGGAATTGGTCCCGAGGTTGCATTAAAATCAGTTTGCTTAACTGAAGTTAAAAAAATTTGCCAACCAATTTTAATTGGCTCGGCAGAAATATTTTTACATTACGCTAAATTATTTGGGATCTCTGCTAAAATAACTAGTTTTAATAATATTGAAGATGCTAAAAATTGTAAAAACATTCCCTGTGTTGATGTTTACACTGGGAGCTCAAAGCAATTACAAATTGGCAAACCATCACCAGATTCAGGAATTTGCTCCGGTAAATCTATCGAAGAAGCTGTAAAGTTTTGTTTAAATAAATCAATTGATGCTTTTGTAACTTCCCCCACTTCAAAAGAATCTCTACATTTTGCTGGTTACAATTTTCCTGGGCAAACAGAAATGATTGCAATGTTGAGTCGCTCTGATAAAGTAATAATGATTTTAGCTTCGCCTAAAATGAAAGTGGGATTAATAACAGTTCATACGCCAATAAAAGAAGTTGCATCATTAATTACATATCAAAGAATTTTAGATAAAACAGAATTATTTTGGAATTCTTTGCAAAATGATTTTAAAATCAAAAATCCTAAAATTGCAATGCTTGGTTTAAATCCTCATGCAGGAGAAAATGGAGTTCTTGGGAAAGAAGAAATTGAAATTATTATTCCAGCAATTCAAAAATTAAATTTAAAAGGAATAAATATTTCGGGACCATTTAGCTCAGATGGTTTTTTTGCATCAAATCTTAAAAATAATTTTGATGGAATTTTAGCAATGTACCATGATCAAGGCTTAATCCCATTTAAGATGAATAATTTTGAAGATGGTGTTAATTATTCTGCTGGGTTGAAAATTATCAGAACTTCTCCTGATCATGGAACAGCCTTCCCTATTGCTGGTAAAGGAATTGCTGATTTTAAAAGTATGATTTCTGCAATTAAACTAGCAGCAAATATTTCCAAAAACAAAAATTGAAATGATAAATTTATCTAATGTTTCAGTTGTGATTGAAGGAAACGTAATATTAGACAAAATTAATTTTAATTTACAACCTCATCAATTTGTTTCGCTTGTCGGCTCTACAGGAAGTGGTAAAACAACGTTATTCAAACTTTTATATTTTGATTTATTACCAACTTCGGGCAGCGTAACAGTTATAAATTATTCATCTTCACAAATTTCGCAAATAATGATTCCTTATTTAAGACGAAAACTTGGAATTATTTTTCAGGATTATAAACTTTTAGAAGATAAAACTGCATACGAAAATGTAGCTTTTGCTTTGTACGTAACAAACTCAAATAATAAATCTATTCAACAAAAAGTTATGGATGCACTTACTTCTGTTGGATTAAGTCATAAAAGAAATTATTATCCCGAGCAACTTTCAGGTGGTGAGCAACAACGTATTGCAATAGCTCGTGCAATTGTTAATGAGCCATTTATTTTACTTGCAGATGAACCAACAGGAAATTTAGATCCTCAAACTTCATTGGATATTTTAAATCTTTTAAAAGAAATTAATAAAAGAGGAACTGCAATTTTTATGGCAACACACAATTATGACTTGATGAAAAAAGCAGACGGAAAAATTTTTCAGTTAAAAGATAAAAAACTAACCGAGGTACAATTTAAAAAATAATCAATTTAAAACTTGTTCAACACGTTTAACTTCTTCACACTCGAGCATTAATGTCCTTTCAACTCCAGCTCGTAAAGTCATCCCCGAAAGTGAACAAGTAACACAAGCGCCTAAAAACTTTACTTTTACAATTCCAAATTCATCGATTGAAACAAATTCAACATCACCATTATCCAATTGCAAAAATGGTCTAATTTTTTGCAAAGCTGTATGAATTTTTATTTCAATCGGATTACTCATATTAAAGCGAAATAGAAATTGGTGTTGCATTCATCGATTCAGCATTTTTTATACTGATTTGTGCAGCAAGATTGTGTGCAATTTTTGAAATAATTTTACTTTGCTGTGATTCAATATCTGATTCTGTAAGTGGAATACCTTTATCTCCACCAATTCGTAATTTTATATCAATTGGAATCTCACCCAAAAAAGGAACTTTCATTTGAGTTGCCGCTCGCTCACCACCACCAAAATCAAAAATATTTTCTCGTTCTCCGCAATGCGAACAAATGTAGTAACTCATATTTTCAATTATTCCTAAAATAGGGACATTGACTTTATTAAACATTACTAAACCTTTCCGTGCATCAGCTAGCGAAATTTCCTGTGGAGTTGTAACAATTACTGCACCTGTTAATGGAATTTGCTGAACGATTGTAAGTTGAATATCACCAGTTCCTGGTGGAAAATCAAAAATTAAATAATCCAACTCTCCCCAATCAACATCAGTTAAAAATTGTTTTACAGCACCACTTGCCATTGGCCCACGCCAAATAACAGCTTGCATTGGATCAACTAAAAATCCGATTGACATAACTTTAATTCCATATTTTTCAATTGGCATAAGTTTTTGATTATGCATTTGTGGTTTTTCTTTTATATCAAACATCAATGGAATACTTGGCCCATAAATATCGCAATCAACAACACCAACTTTTGCTCCAGAATTTTTTAAAGCAACTGCTAAATTTACCGCAACAGTTGATTTGCCAACTCCCCCTTTTCCACTCGCAACAGCGATTGTATTTTTAACTCCAGGTAAAATTGGTGCTCTCGCAGCAACTTGACGAGATGTTACATTTGAAGTCATGTTAATTTCAATTTTATTTACTTCGATTGTTGATCGAATTGCTTTTTCAGATTCAGCTTTTAATTCTTCTTTAACAGGGCAAGCAGGTGTTGTAAGTTCGATATCCAATTTTAAATTATTATCATCGATTATAATATTTTTTACAAATTGCAGTGTTACAATATCTTTGTGAAGATCTGGATCTTTGACAATTTTTAATGCTTCTAAAACATTTTGTTGATTTAAACTTTTCATTTTTTATTATTCCACTTCTTTCTCGGTTAATTTTTTTAATGCTTCACAATACAAATTAGATGTTTTTTCAATAATTTCTGATGGTAATTTAGGTGCTGGTGGTTGTTTATTAAATTTAATCGAAAGTAAATAATCACGAACAAATTGCTTGTCATAACTTTCTTGTGATCGACCAATTGAATATTTAGATAATGGCCAAAATCTGGAAGAGTCAGGTGTTAAAAGTTCATCAATTATAATGATTTTATCACCAATTATCCCAAATTCCATTTTAGTATCAGCAATAATAATCCCTTTTGATAATGCAAATTTTACAGCTTTTTCATAAATAGCAATTGAATATTTTTTTAATACACTCGCTAAATCTTTGCCAACAATTTTTTCCATTTTTTCGAATGAAATATTTTCGTCATGCAAACCAATTTCAGCTTTTGTTGAAGGCGTAAAAAGTGTTTCGGGTAATTTTGAAGATTCTTGCAAATCATCTGGGAGTGGAATTGAACAAACTGATTTTGATTTTAAATATTCATTCCAACCAGAACCAGAAATATAACCACGCACAATGCATTCAACTGGTAATGGATTTGCTTTTTTAACAAGAACACTTCTCCCTTTTAATTGATCTTTATACTGATGGCAAATTTTTGGAAAGTCATCTACTTCGATTGCAACAATATGATTTTCAATAATATCTTTTACAAAATCAAACCAATAAATAGAAATTTGATTTAATACTTTTCCTTTAAATGGTATTCCTTCATTCATGATTACATCGAATGCAGAAATTCTATCGGTTGCAACAATTAATAGATGTTCATCAAGATCGTAAATATCACGTACTTTTCCACGATTTTTTAATTTTAAATTTGAGAAATTTGTTTGCGTTACGATATTCATATATTAATTAAATTTTGTTTTAAGTTTAATCGCTTTATTAAGCAGAATTATATATTCATTTTTTGTGATCTCAATTGCGCCAAGCGATTTTAAATGAGGTGTTATAAATTGGCAATCAAGTAAAATAAATTTTTTTAACGTTAAATGTTCAACTAATTTTACCAGTGCAATTTTTGAAGCATCAGTTAATTTACTAAACATGGATTCACCATAAAATGCACCACCAATTGAAACACCATATAATCCACCAACAAGTTCATTATTAAATCTTGTTTCAATACTGTGAGCAAATCCAAGTTTAAATAAATTTTGATAGCTTTCAATAATTTCATCTGATATCCAAGTTTCATTACGACTTGCACAATTCTGAACTACATCCTTAAAAGATTTATCTATAGTTACTTCATAAATATTTTTTTTGATTTTGGCTTTTAAACTTCTAGATATTTTCAAATTTTCAAAAGGTAAAATTGCTCTCGCTTTTGGTTCGAACCAATTTATTTTCCCATTTCTATCCGCCATTGGAAATAATCCAATTTTATATGCGTTCAAAAGTTGGACAGAAGGGATTATACTTTTAGATCCTGAAGTCATAAGAATATTTATTCCGGCAAAAGTGATTGCTGTGTTGGTTTATCAAGTGTATTTTTAAATCGATCAATCTCACGAGCAGCTTCATCATATTTACTTTTTGCATTTTGCAAATGTTTGCCAATTACATTGTAATCATCAATAAATCTATCCAAATCTCCTTTTAACTGATTTAAAGTTTGAAGAATTATTTTTGCATTTGATTCAACTTCTAATCCTTTAAAACCCATTGCAATAATTTGCAGATGCGAATAAAAAGTATTCGGAGAAACAGGAACAACACGTTTTTTGCGTGCATAATCAGTTATAGTTTCGGTGGAAGAATTATTTTCCCACTTAATTATAGTTTCGTAATATATATTTTCTGCGGGAATGTACATCAAAGCAAAATCAAAAGTATTTTCAGTTGGACGAATATATTTATCTGAAATATCGGTGATGTGTTTTTTAACATCAGTAATAAATAATTTATAAGATTGATTTCGAATTGTTTCATCCTGTGCAGAATAATATTTTCGAAAATTTTCCATCGGAAATTTTGCATCAATTGGCAACATTCCATTCGACAAACGAATAATTGAATCAACTTTGGTTCCATCTTTAAACTGGAATTGTGTTTCGTACGAATTACGAGGCAAAACTTGGCGCAATATTTCTTCAAGCAAAGTCTCTCCCAAACCACCACGTAATTTTGGAGCTTTTAATAAATCTTCGAACTTCACAAAATTTTGAGCTAAAGTTCGGACTTCTTCGCCAGCTTGTTCCATTCTTCCTTGCGCTTGCCTTAAATCATTTAAAACTAAATTAGTTGAATTCAATCTTGAATCAAGAGAAGTATTTTGTTTTTCCAAAATCCCTAATACTTGTTTTGATGATTCGTTTACTAATTTATTTACAGTTTGTATAAATTGCTGTTGTTGATCCTGTGTGGATTGTATTTGAGTATTTACTGAAGCAGTTTGACTTTGCATTTGCTCAATTACTTTATTTGAAAGATTCAGAAATTGTTCCTGAACATTCGGATTTGTGTTTTCTTTGTTATTTAGTTTTAATAAAAGATAAACTACCAATATTGCCAGAATAATTAAAATTATATTTTCCATATTAATTTGTAAAAAAATAAATTATTGCAATTGTAAATGTTAATATTTTTATGATTGAAGTCAATCGGCTGCTTTCTATTTTAATTTTATTCCAAATTAATCCGATTGAGACCATTGCTAATATCAAAATTAATGAAAAAATAGTTACTTCGTTTGGTAATAATGTTTTTTTGATTATAAATGCTAAACTCTTTTCATCAATAAACATGCCATAAATTACAAGTAAATGACAGACATAAATTAAAAGAGATTCCTTTCCGGAAATGGCTACTGCAGATTTTTTTGTGCCAAACTTTTGCTCCCAAAACCACATAAAACTTAACAAAACAAAAACAACTCCGATACGAGTTATAAAAAAGAAAGGTGAAACTCGTAAATAAAGCTGATCACTATTTTCTTTTAAAAAGTATTGATATGTAATTCCAATAATTGCAAAAATACATCCAATCAATAAAAGTATGAGGAAGTATTTCTGCTCGTATTTATCACTTCTCCATTTTAACCAAAAGTAACTTGTAAGCGTGCCAGTTAATAAAAATGAAGACCATGGAAATAGTGGAAACAATGAACCTTGAGTTTGATTAAAATAATTTGCAATCCCCAAAGGTAAAATGTTATTAAAATCAGTTGACCACATAAAATTTGTGAAGCCAACAAACAATATAATCAATGCTGAAAGTAGATAAACAAATATTTTTTGATTTTTAATAAATCTAAAAATAAAAATTAATATCAACATTGTAATTGAAATACAATGTAGGATATCAACTCTCAGAAAATTTGAAATTAATTTATCTGAAACTTCAGTAAAAATTCTTTGATAAGAGTAAAATGGAATTCTTAGCATATATCCAACAATCAATATTCCAATAAATCTTAAAATATTTTTTAGAACTAATTTTGACCAGTAAGTAAATTCTTCTCTTTTTCTATCAAGCAAAATCATAAATGAATAACCAGCCAAAAAAAGAAACGAAGGTGCTACTATTCCATTTATAAAATTAACAATATCAAATATTTTATTTTCTCTATAAAAGGGATTTAAAAAAGCATTTACAACATGGACTTCAATCATTACAATTACAGCCCATCCACGAAATAAATCTATATAACCATATCGAGTAGTTGAGGGTATCATTGAATATTATTTAATACAAATTCTAATAGTAATGCAAATATTGCGATATATCCCATTTGTCTCATTTCAAGTGGAAATTTATTTTTGCCTGCATCCCACAATTTTAAGAACCAATAAATTATTAATAACAACCCAACAAAAACCAAAAGTGTAATAATTAAACTTAAATCACGATAAAATAAAAAATTTAATCCTGATGTTATTGAGGAGCCATATAAAATCATTAAGTGAATAAAATAAATTAATAATGATTGTACTGCAGCTATTTTGATGATTACAGGAATTGATTTTATATTTTTAGTTACTAAATATAATATTGTAAAAATTAAAATCAAGTATGCAACATGTTCAATAAAATAAATAGATCCCGATTTCCATATATCGTGAGGTGGATAAAGTGAAGTTACATTTTTGCCAAACAACTTAGTAAGCACAATTAATACAACAGAAATAAAACTTATCCATGAAAAATATTTTTTTAAATTAATTTCTTTAAAGTAATTAAAGCTATACCCAATTATTATTCCTGAAAACAAATAACCAACCCATGGGAAAAGTGGAAACCAAGATTTTAATTGAAACGAAAAATAAGATGCAATCCAAACTGGTAAAAATTCTTCAAATTTGATGCTCCAAAAAAATGGAGTGAGAATTATTGTTATTAAAACTACAATTATTGAAAAATATAAAATTAATTTTTGTGATTGTGAAAATAAAACTAATGCTTGTGTTAAAAAAAGTGATACCCCAATACATTGCAACACATCTGATTGAACAAAATTAAGATATTCAGTATTTGTTAAACCAAAGGCAACTTTAGCAAATGAAAAATGAGGGAGGTGTAAAAAATATCCGATAATAATTAATCCAAAATATCTGAAAAACCTTTTTTTTGATTCAAAAGTAATTGATGTATATAAATCCCATTTTTTAAATGTAGAAATTATAAATGCCACACCTGCGCCAAATAAAAACATTGGTGCAACATATCCATGTATGTAATCATGCATTGGGAACCAACTTGAAGCGCGTTCTGATTGCTCTAAAAGCGCATCAAATGTATGCCCCTGAATCATTAAAATAATTGCTATAAAACGAAAAATATCTATAAAAAAATATCTCATTAAAATTTTAAATGAGTTTCAATTTTTTCCCAACAAGTTTAAACGCTTTTAATGCATTATCTAAATTCTTTTTTGAATGTGCCGCGGAAATTTGGACCCGTAATCTTGCTTCACCTTTTGGAACTACAGGAAACCATAAACCTTTTACATAAACTTTTTGTTTTAATAATTCCTGACTCATTTTTTGAGCTATTTCTGCTTCGCCAAGCATTATAGGTACTACTGGATGAATACCATCAATTATTGTAAATCCTAATTCTTTAATTTTTTTGCGGAAGTAGTTTGTATTTTTTTGAAGCGTTTTGACAATAGATTTATCTTTTTTTAATAAATTTAGTGCGGCAATACTTCCGCCAACAACTGCGGGAGGAATTGAATTTGAAAAAATATATGGTCTCGCTTTTTGTCGTAAAAAAGTAATTAATTCTTTTTTACCACCAATAAATCCACCCAAAGCGCCACCAATTGCTTTTCCTAATGTTCCGCTAATAACATCAATTTTTCCTAAAAGATTAAAATGTTCTGAAGTACCTCTTCCAGTTTTTCCACAAACACCCAAACCATGACAATCATCAACAAATAATATTGCATTAAATTTTTTTGATAAATTAATTATTTTATCGAGATGAACGATCTCTCCTTCCATACTAAAAACTCCATCAGTTGCAATTATTCTAAATCTGTAATCTTTATTTTTATCATCTTCTAAAAGTTGATTTAAATGATCAACATCATTATGTCGATATATTTTTTTATCTGTGGTTTCCTGTTTGCATAATCTTTGTCCATCAATAATACTTGCATGATTTAATTGATCAGTATAAATCACATCACGATAATTTTCATATCCCATTTTTTCATTCGTTATTGATGCAAAGAATGCATTGTTTGCAGCAAAACATGAAGAAAATAAAATTGCATCCTCTGTGCCAATAAAATTGGCGATTAATTTTTCAAGTTCTAAATGGAATGTCTGTGTGCCACATAAAAATCTGACTGAAGCCAATCCATAACCATATTTTTTAATTCCATTAATTGCACCTTTTTTCACAAATTTATTATTTGACATTCCCAAATAATTATTTGATGCAAGCATCACAACATTTTTTTTATTTACTTTTACTTCACCACTTTGTGCACTTTCGAGTGGTGTTTCATATTTAAAAGTATTTGAATTTTCTATCCGCTTTAATTCTTCTTCAAAAATATTTTTATAATTCATGTAATTCTTTCATTTTAAAATGATTATCGATGCTATATTTTTTTGAACCATTTATTAAAAAATAAATTGAAATTATAAAATATGTGAATGCTAATTCCCCATCACCGAATATTTCTAGTTTATGTGCTGAATAAAAAGCAACAAACATTGTAATAAAAATAAAAAAGGAAGCAAAACGAGTAAATAATCCGAGAATTAATAATATCCCTCCAAAAAATTCTGATCCTTTTGCTAAATAGGCAAAAATTAATTGAAATGGAAATCCAAGTTTTTCAACAGTTAAACTCATTTGCAACATAATTTCGGGATTGAATAATTTGAAAATGCTATGCGAAATTAAAGCTGCTCCCAGCCAAACACGTAAAAATAATTCAGCTAAATAATATTTGTTTGATTCTTGATTCATGGTTTTAATAAAATTTTGATTGCTTCACCTTTTGCTATTGCTTCAAATGCTTTTTCAAAATCTGAAAGTGGAAATTGGTGAGTAATAAATCCAGAAGTGATAATTTTTTTTGCAAGCCCCTTCATTAAAATTTTTTCCATTTGATTCCAAGTTTCAAAAAATTTTCTGCCAATTATTCCTTTTATAGTGATACCTTTAAAAATAATTTCTTTTGCAAAATTGACTTGCATTGCACCAGATGGAATTCCTAGTAAACTTAAAGTTCCTCCCATTCTTAAACTTTCAAATGCAGTTTGATAAGCATTGTAACTTCCTGACATATCTAATGCAACATCAACACCTGTTGAGTTTGTTTTGGATTTAATAATTTTTGAAAATTTCTCCAAATCACTTTTTATTGCAAAATCAAAACATTCAGTTGCACCAAATGTTTTTGCAAGTTTAAATCTTTTATTAACTAAATTTTCGTGAGAGAAATTTGCACTTGAAATATCGGTTACAAAAATATTTTTTGCGCCTGCGTATTTTGCTATTGCCGTTGCCATAATACCTTGAACTCCACAACCCAAAATTAATACATTTGCATTTTTAATTTCTGCAGAAAAAACTGTGTGCGTAGCATTTCCCAAAGCATCCATAAAAGCAATTATATCAAGTGGTAAATCGTTTTTATGATAAAGTAAAATATTACTTACAGGAACAACAATAAATTCAGCAAACGCACCATTTTCATGAACGCCTTTTATTTTTGTTTTTTGGCAAACATGTTTTTCATTTTTAAGACATTGCAAACATTTGTCACAAGTAATGTGCATTTCGGCAGTTGCATTAAAATTTGCAATTAATTTCTTGAAGTCTTCTTTATTGTAAAAATCAGTTGGTTTTGAATTTTGAAGTAATTTTTTTATTGATTTACTTTTTTGATTTAAAAATAAATTATTGATAATAATTTTTCTTGCCGATTTTCCGGCATCAATTATCCAACCACTGAACTCATGACCAACAATAATTTGTTTTTCTTTAGATTTACTCATCTCAACTCGAAGCGAATCTTTACAATTATAAATTCCAACATCAGTTCCGCATATTGCGCCTGCATAAACTTTTAATAAAACATCATTTTCAGATTTAATTTCGGGGGTCGAAACATCTAAATATTTGAAGCCTTTTTCCCAATTTTTATTCTCGACTGGTTTTGTTTTAACTAATGCCTTCATTCTGTCCTCCTTAATCTTACTGCGAATGACCCATCCATATTATGAATATGTGGAAAAGTTTCCACTATCCCCATTTGGTTTACGATTTTTGAATTGCAAAATTGCTCTGCAGAATCAATTTTAAAATTAGAATTTTCGGATAGAAATTTTTGAACAAGTAGTATATTTTCTTCCGGCTCTATTGTACAAGTGCTGTAAACAATAATTCCATCATTCTTTACAAGTTTTGCTGCATTTTTAAGCAACTCAGTTTGAAGATTTGATAAATTTTGTAAATCACTTGGCTCGCGTTTTAATTTTATATCTGGCTTTTTCGCAATCACTCCCAAACCTGAACATGGAGCATCCACCAAAACTTTATCAACTTCTTCGTGAGTAAATTCACAACCATCCGCAGTAATTGGTTTAATTATTGAAAGATTTAATCTTGCCGCAGATTGATTTACTAAATTTATTCTTTGTTGATATTTTTCAACTGCAATAATATTACCTTTATTTTTCATCATCTCAGCCATAAATGTAGATTTTCCACCGGGAGCGGCACAAAGATCAATTATTGATTCATTTTCTTTTGGAGATAACAACTGACACGCAATACCCGCACTTTCATCTTGAATGGAAATAAATCCTTGTTTAAAAAGTTCAGTATCAAAAATATCTGGAAATGAAGAAGTTTTAAAAAAAGTTGGTAAGTATTCTGATCTAGAAAAAATTACATTATTCGTTTTTAAAAATTCAGCAAACTTATCTGCTTCCATTTTAATTGAATTCACTCTTATTGATAAATCAGGAATTCTATTATTTGCGATTAATAATTTTTCAGTTTCATCAAAACCAAATCGATCAAACCAACGTTTTACAATCCACCAAGGATGAGAATACATTACAGATAAATATTGAATTTTATCTTCTTCTAGTTTTGGATAATGAATTTCATTTACATTTCTAATAATATTTCTAAGTACAGCATTAACTAAACTTGCAGCTTTTTCTCCCCTTAAACGTTTAATTAATTCAACTGCTTCATTAACAGAAGCGTGGTGTGGAATTTTTTGAAGAAATATGATTTGATATAAACCAACACGCAATGCATTACGAATTGAAATTTCAGACTTTGAAAAATTTCCATGGAAGAAACCTGTTAATATCCAATCTAATTTTAATTTCCATCGTAACACACCATGAACAATTTCAAACAATAAATTTTTATCTAAATCATTAAATTTATTTTCGTGAAGTTCATAATTAACTAATTTATCAAGATAGCTATCAGTGCGTTCCACGCGGTTTAAAATTTTTACCGCAGATCCCCGAACTCCAGAAAAAAGATCAGTTAATTGTTTGGTTGCATTTTCCATATAACGAAAAACAGAATGTTCTTATAAAAATCATTCCGCTCTCAAAAGGTGCATTAAGTTTTAATTAAATTACTTTTTTTGCGTATTTCTTTTTAAATCGTTCAACTCTTCCTGCAGAATCAAGTAATTTTTGTTTGCCCGTATAATATGGATGACATTGGGAACAAATATCAACGTGGATATTGCCGACTGTGCTTCTTGTCTCAAAAGTATTTCCACAAACACAGATTACTTTTGCAGGTTTATAAGATGGGTGAATTCCTTTTTTCATTTTAAATCCTTAAAAATTATTTGTTAAATATATTGAATTTTTACTCTGCTCAAAAGTCAAAATTATTTATTTAAATTATTATTTTTTCTTGCAATTCGATATTGAATCACATTTTGTGAATGCTCTTCCCAATTACGAGCAAAATTATGCCCACCTGCGCCAGTTGCTACAAAATAAAAATAATTATGTTTCGCTGGATACAATGCCGCAATTATAGCTTCTCTGCCTGGATTATTAATTGGTCCGGGGGGCAACCCGTAATTTAGATAAGTATTGTAAGGCGAATTAATTTTTAGATCGCTATATTTTAATTTACGTGGTCCTTCGGGCAAAATATATTGTATTGTTGGATCGGCTTGTAACATCATTCTTTTTCTTAATCTGTTGTGATATACTCCACTAACTATTCCACGCTCATTTTGCAGATTTGTTTCTCCTTCGATTATTGATGCAAGAGTTACAACATCTGTAATTGACATTTTTAAACGAGCAGCACGTTTTTTTAAACTGTCATTAAAAAAACGAGAAAACTCCCGAACCATTCTTTGAATAATTTCTTCTTCATCAGTTTGCCATAATATTTCGTATGTATCTGGCATTAAAAATCCTTCTAAAGAATTTTTAGATTTAATTGGCAAATCAATCAACAAAGTATTTTGAGATAAATCCATAAATCTTGCAGAGTCAATTCCAACTTGAATTTTTAATTGTTTAGCAATTTCATTTAGACGCAACCCTTCAATAATTGTAACTGATGAACTTTCGGCACCAAAAGGATCTGTAATTTTTTGAAGAATCTGTAAATTACTTTCAACATCATTAATTAAATATCTCCCGATTTTAATTTCGTCGTGATATCCAAATAAAATTCCAGCCGATTTAAAGAAAAATGGTTTACTGATTACACCTTGCGCAATCCAGCGGTCGAGCACTTTTTGAAAAGTTTCGTTTTTATTTATACTTACATATTTTGATTTTCTATCAAGATAGTTTGGCGTAAAGAGTAGCAAATAAATTAAAATGGAGAAAAAGAAAATAATCTCAACAACAATTATTGCAGTAAATAAATTTCTTTTTTCGTTAAAAATCTTCATACCAATTGTAAATCGGGATCTGCAGTTATAGTTTTTGAAGAGACTATTCCATTAATAAATTTTCTGTATCCAACGTAAGCAATCATTGCCGCATTATCAGTACAATATTCCATCTTTGGAAAAAATATATTTTTATTTTTTTCTTTCCCAATTTTATAACTTTTTCCGCAATTCACTATTTGCTGAAACACCTCCTGCAATTGCTACATCTTTAATATTATATTTTTCTGATGCCTTAAAAGTTTTTTGAATTAAAATATCAACAACAGATTTCTGAAAACTTGCACAAATATCATATATATTTTTTTCAGAAAGCTTTTCTGATTTATCTGTAAAATTATCTTTTAAATAATACAAAACTGAAGTTTTAATCCCGCTAAAACTAAAATTAAAAGTATCATCATTTTTAAATGCCATTGGAAATTTAATAGAATTACAATCTCCTAATTTTGAAAGTTTATCAATTTGCGGCCCTCCTGGATAAGGCAATTTTAATAATTTTGCAACTTTATCAAATGCTTCACCAACAGCATCATCTTTTGTTTCTCCAATTACATTATATTTAAATTCTGATTCAATCAATACAAGTTGAGTATGTCCTCCAGAAATTATCAAAGTTAAAAATGGAAATTCAGGTTTAACCTCTTCCATAAAACTTGAATAAATATGTGCTTCAATATGATTTACTGCAATTGATGGTAGATTTAAACCGTAAGCATAAAATTTTGCAAAATTAACTCCAACAAGTAACGAGCCCATTAAACCTGGACCCTTTGTGTAACTGATTGCGCTAATATCAGAAGAATTAATTTTTGCTTTTAGATATGCTTTTTTTAAAACTGGATTTATAAATTGTAGATGCGCACGAGACGCCAATTCAGGAACTACTCCACCATAATTGTGATGAAATTCTTGAGATGAAACTACATTTGATAATATTTCTCCATCTTGCAGAATTGCTACCGAGGTTTCATCGCAAGAAGTTTCGATGCCGAGAATTGTAATTTTATTTTTCACTTTCCAAATATACAAAAAGAATATTTATTGAGATAAGTGTAATAATCTTGTAGCACTTTAAGTTTTTTTTTAAATTGAACAAATGAAATTAAAATTAAATTTTATACTATTAGTTACTAGTTATCTATTTTCAAGCTGTGCAACTACTTCTCCAAAATCAATTCCGTTAACTTATAAAGATGAAATTAATAAAATATTAAATGATTCAATTTTTGAAGGCACGCAAGTTGCAATCAAGGTTATTTCATTAAAAAATGATCGTGTACTATTTTCAAAAAATGAAAATTTATTAATGCGGCCAGCATCAAATTTAAAATTGATAACAAGCTCAACTGCAATTTCGGTTTTAAAAGACACATTTAATTTTAGAACAAATTTTTATTTTGATTCTACTACATCTTCAATATTTGTTAAAGGTAGCGGAAATCCGATATTTTCATCTTCAGATTTAAAAAAAGTCGTCAATCAAATTAAAAATCTCGGTTTTAAAGAAATAAAGGGGAATGTAATTGGAGATGTTTCGTTATTTGACACTTTGCAATGGGGTGAAGGTTGGATGTGGGATGACGAGCCATTTATGTATGCTGCTTTCAATTCTGCATTAACAATAAATAATAATTGTATTAAAATAATTGCAACTCCATCCAAAAATGGAGAAGCAGTCAACATTTCAACTTTTCCTAAAACTAATTATGTAAATCTTAAAAACTTTGCAACAACTTCTGATTCTACTTTAAATTTTAATATTACCAGAAAATTTTTTGAAAGAACGAATGATATAATTGTTTCTGGTAATTTAAATTATAATTCAAAACCTGATACAACTACTTTAACAATTCTTTATCCCGAAAAATATTTTGTTAATTTATTTTACGAAGAATTATTAAATCAAGGAATTATAGTAAAAGGAAAACCTATTATTTCAAATCTAACTGAAAAAGCAAAATTAATTTACACACACTCCCAATCGATTGATTCAGTAATAATTAATTTTAATAAAGTAAGTGATAATTTAACAGGTGAGAATCTTTTAAAAGTTATAGGGAATAATGCCACGAATAATGCAGGTTCAACTACTGCAGGTATTTCAGTTGTAAAAAATTATCTAAATAAAATTGGGATTGATACAAATAAATTTTTATTAGTTGATGGTTCTGGAATGTCGCACTATAATTTAATAACAGCTAATTTATATACACAACTTCTTAAATCAATTTATAATGATAAAATTAATTTCCCGTTAATTTATAATTCGTTGCCAATTGCAGGAATTGACGGAACACTTTCAAATAGGTTTTTAAATAATGCTGCATTTAAAATTGTTCGGGCAAAAACGGGAAGTATTGGTGGTGTAAGTACTCTTTCTGGCTTTGTTACAACTCGTTCAAATGAGATGCTAGCATTTTCAATATTGATGCAAAATTTTATCGGTTCAGCATCAAAATATAGAAATGCACAAGATAGAATTTGTGAAGTTCTTGCTTTAATATCTGACACTTCGAAATGAATAAATTTTTCTATTCCTCAATTCTAATTTTCGTATTAATAAGTTGTGAGAATCAAAATAAACCAATTCAAAATTCAAAAGTAACTACACTTGCTGATACAATTCACTTATTATTTGATAAAGAAAAAGCTTGGGATAATTTAATTAAACAAACAAGTTTCGGTCCTCGCAATCCAAATTCAATTGGTCATCAAAGATGCCTTTTATTTTTGCAAAATGAATTAAAACAATATTCTAATTCAACTCAGCTTTTTCCATTTCAACAATTTGGATATAATGAAAATTTATATTTAACAAATATTTTTGCATCATTTCGTCCAGATTTAAAAAAAAGAATTCTTCTACTTGCACATTGGGATACAAGGCCACGAAGTGATGAAGAAGTTTCAATTGAAAAACAAAATTTCCCAATTATTGGGGCAAATGATGGTGCTAGTGGAGTTGCTGTATTATTGGAAGTTGCAAGAATTTTAAAAAATAATCCTCCAGAAGTTGGGGTTGATATTTTATTTGTTGATGGTGAAGATTATGGTAAAAAACAGGATCTTAAATTTTATTCGTTAGGTGCAAAATATTTTATTAAAAAAAAACCAGCGACTTATCAACCACAGTTTGCTATTTTACTTGATATGGTGGGAGATAAAAATTTAGAAATTTATAAAGAAAAATATTCTTCAAGATTTGCACCTTCTCTCACAAATGAAGTTTGGAAGCGTGCATCAAATTTAAATTTACATCAATTTAAAAATGAAACCAGATATGAGATTTATGACGATCACATTGTCTTAAATGAGCAAGGAATTCCAACAATTGATATTATAGATTTTGATTATGAATTTTGGCACACAACAAATGATACGCCTGATAAATGTAGCAAAGAAAGTTTAAATGCTGTTGGAAAACTTATTCTTAATATAATTTATAAATTTCCACATAATATTTAAAATTTGCTAAAAGATATTTACTTAGAAATTTCAATTTTCATTCCACCTGATGAAGACTTAAGAGGGAAATTAATTGCACTTCTAATGGATTTTAAATTTTTGGGGATTAAAGAAGAATCTGATAAATTTTATTTTTATGTAAATAAAAACAATTTTAAAAAAAAAGAAAAAATAGAATTAAGAAATATTTTATATAATTTTTCTGATACAATTGTTCAACTTCACGATATTAAGGAGATTCAAACTGAAAACTGGAACAAAATTTGGGAAAAATCAATTCAACCAATTGAAGTTGGAAAAAGATTTTTAATTACTTCGTCCTGGCATAAAATCAAAAATAAAAATAAAATTGTAATTACAATTGATCCCAAAATGGCATTTGGAACTGGTTTTCACGAAACTACAAGATTAGTTCTAAAACATTTGGAGGCACTTCCCAATTTTAAGGGAACGGTTTTAGATATCGGCACTGGGACTGGTGTTTTGGCTATAGCAACATCTAAATTGGGATTTAATAAAATAATTGCATGCGATATTGACGAGTGGTCATATTTAAATACGGTAGAAAATGTTTCTATAAATAATTGTAAAAAGAATATTAAAGTGGTCATGGGAAGTATAAATAATTTAAAAAGTAAGACTAAATTTGATTTGATTGTTTGTAATATTTTTAAAAATACAATTATAGAATTACTGCCAGATATTAATAAACTAACAAAGGTAAATGGAAGAATTATTTTTTCAGGATTTTTGAAAGAAGATTTAAAAGAAATACTGCGCCACTTAAAAGTTTTAAATTTAAAATTAGAATATAAAAGTTTTGAAAATGAGTGGGCTTGTATTACAGTTATTAAAATATGAGAATTGCAACAATCGATATTGGTACAAATACAATTCTATTATTGATTTGTGATGTAATTAAAAAAGAATCAGCTTATTCCTTAAATACAATTTTACAAAAACAATACATCCCGAGAATTGGAAGGAATACTGATTCAAGTCGCGAAATAAATAAGCAGGCTTTTATGGATTGCAAAAATATTTTACTTGAGTATAAAGTACTTGCGCATAATTACACTTGCCAAAATATTATTGCTTGCGGCACAAGTGTTTTAAGAGATGCAATTAATAAATATGAATTTGTCGAGTTTCAAAATAAAGAGACTGGAATAAATATTAATATTCTTTCCGGAAGTGAAGAGGCTGAATTTACTTTTTTAGGTGCTTTATCAAATATGAAAGATAATAATAACTACACTGTTATTGATATCGGCGGTGGAAGTACTGAAATAAGTTTTGGAAAAATAAATGATTTGCAATTTCATAAAAGTATAAATATTGGAGCAGTTAGAGTAACTGAAAGATTCTTTAAAAATCTTCCCCCTTCTAAAATAGATTTACAAAACGCAATTAATTTTATACAAAGTGAAATTAAAGATTTATCTGTTACAATTTTTAATAACTCTAAGATTATCGCAACTGCAGGTACTGCAACTACGCTTGCCAAATATGACCAAAATTTAGTCGAGTTTAATTTTGAGTTAATTGAAAATTACAATTTAAAGCCATCTTCAATCAAAAAGTTGGTTGATAATTTAAAAAATCTATCTCTCTCGGAAATTCAGAAAATAAAATCAATAAATATTCAAAGGAGTGATATAATTTTAGCGGGTGCATTAATTTTACAAGAAATTGCAAAATTTTTTGCGATTGAAAATATTTATGTAAGTACAAAAGGGCTTCGTTATGGAATCGCATTAAACGTGGCTAAAAAAACTATTTTCTAATCTTTTCCACTATTCTAATTAATGTCGAAGCAAAATCTTTTATCTCATCAATAGTTGTAAAACGACCAATTGAAATTCTCAAAGCTGCAAGTGCTGTTTGTGAGCTTCTTCCCATGGCTAATAAAACATGCGATGGCTTAATACTTCCAGATGAACATGCTGACCCATTTGATAATGCAAACCCTTGCAAGTCTAAATTTAACAAAAGAGATTCCCCATCAATATTAATTTTTTGCGAATCAAAAGATATATTCAAAATATTTGGAATTGAATTTTTTATATCACTATTTATTATTATATATTTTATAATTGGATTAAGTTTTTTTATTAATTCATTTTGTAATTTTTTTATTTGTGAACTTTCTTTTTCTAACTGCGAGTAACAAATTTTTGCCGCTTCAACAAATCCAGCAATAAGTGATAAACTTTCAGTTCCTGCACGCTTGCCTCTTTCTTGTGAACCGCCATGTATTAATGAATCGACTTGAATTCCTTTTCTAATAAAAGTTACACCAATCCCTTTTGGACCATAAATTTTATGTGATGATATTGACATTATATCAATTGGCAAATCTTTTGTTGAGATTTTTATTTTACCAAAAGCTTGAACAGCATCAGTATGAAATAAAACTTTATTTTCTTTTGCAATATTTCCTAATTCAATAATATTTTGGATTATTCCTGTTTCATTATTAACAAACATAATGCTAATTAATAATGTTTTTGAGTTGATTAACTTTTTTAATTCATCAACATGCACGAAGCCATTTGAATCAACATTAACAATTGAAATCTCGAAACCAAGATTTTTTAAATATTCCGCAGAATGTAAAACTGCATGATGCTCAATTGAAGAAATAATTAAATGATTTTTATCAGATTTCCTTTTTGAAGCTAATGCAGTCCCAATAATCGCTTGACTATCTGATTCACTTCCACCACTAGTAAAATTTATTTCACTTGGTTCAGCACCAATAATTTCCGCAATTGTTTGTCTATAAATTTCTAAATCAACTTTGCTTTTACGTCCAAAAGAATGAATTGAACTTGGATTCCCAAAATTTTCAGTTAAATATGAATCCATTAACAATTTTACTTTTGGATCAAGTGGAGTAGTCGATGCGTAATCGAGATAAATATTTTTCATCTAACAACTAAAATAATTAGTTAGTGGTTAACTAAAAAGGAAAGGAAAATAAATTATTTTTCTCTTTGAGGCCGAAATCCTTTTTGATTCGGTAAAACTTGCATTATTGTTTTCAAGTCATCACGAAAGTCTTGCTGAAAAACAACATATTCTGCAACTTGCTGAGGGGTTAAAACAATTTTCAACTCATCTAAAAATTTAACTTCTTGCTCAATAATTTTATTATTCAAATCAGTATATTGTTTTACAGAATTTTCAAGTTCAGTTTGGTTTGAATTACTTTTTATTTGATTACGTAATTTTGATAATATTTTACCTCTCTCACGAACTATTTCACTTATATTTTCTCTCTGTTTATTAAAGCGGGAAAAAAATTGTATCGATTGATCTTCACTCATATTTAAATCTTCCATCAATCTGACTTTTCTATAACTTTCAAGCCGACTTTGCATTCTTTCTTTATGCTTATGAGCTTGCGCAGAAAGATCAATTCCTAAAATTAATAAAATAAAAAGTGGTATCATTAGTTTCATAATTATCCTTTCATTAATAAACCGATGCAATATATTCATACTCCGATTTTGTTTTCAGATCATTCAATAAATAATCTAATATTACATCATTTAATTCTAAAGCCATTTCTTCCTTATGGGAATCTTTTGGAATTAATATTTGTAAATAAAGTTTAGACTCAACTGTTTTGTCTTTTTCTGTGAAATAATATTCATTATTTAAATTTATTGAGTAATGATTTTCATTTAATTCAACCTCTGTAATTGCTTCAGAGTTAAATTGATTATTATTGATTTCAAAATTAGAATCATTTAAAAGAAAATATAAACCTGGAATCAAACCGATGACGAATATTGCAGCAATTGATTCTGAAAATCTAAAACTAAATATGGGGAAAGTAAACTTTATTTTTTTAGTTGATATTTTATTTTGGATTAGAGCTGGTAAATTAGAAAAATAATTTTGTGGGATTGAATATGAACTTTCTTTTTTTAACACCTCAAAAGTTAATTTACAATCTTGATAAACATTATTGCAAGAACTGCAATTTATAATATGCTCTTCAACTAATTTTGAATTATCAATAGTTAAAGATCCCTCAAGGTATTCAATTAAGAGAGATTCTATTTTATTACATCTTCGATTTAACATATTTTCCAATTTTTTTTAATGCATGAAAATAATTTGCTTTCAATCCGCCAACACTAGTTTTAAGTAATTTTGAAATTTCATTAAATGGCATTTCTTCATAATATCTTAAAATAAAAACTTTTCTTTGTTTTTCTGGTAATGTCTTAATTGCCTCTTCAATAATTTTTTTATATTCATTTGATATTACAAATTTTTCAGGTGACTCATCTTCCGATTCAATATCAATTTCATCTTGTTCAATTGAAAAGCTTTGTCTAATTTTTCTTTTGCGTAACTCATTAAAACTAAAATTAAGAGCAATTCTATAAAGCCATGTGTATAAACTTGATTCACCTTTAAATCCTTTTAAACTAGAATGAACTTTAATAAATACATCTTGCACAACATCATTTGCAGAATCATGATCAACAACAATTCTTCTTACAAGCCAATATACTCGTTCTTGATATCTATAAACCAGCAAGTTGAATGCTTTCTCATCTCCAGCTAAAAACTGTTTTATTAATTCAGAGTCATCTTGTGCACTCATCCAGATAATCTATTGACAACTAATTGTATTAAAAAGTTTAATTTTTATTGATAATTATATCGAATCCCGAGAAATAAGTCAATTTTAGATGAATAATCATCACTAATTCTTGGCATACTTTCGATTTGTGGGATTGAAGCCTCTTGAGAATAACTTGCACTTCTTAAATGAAAATCAACAATTAAATCTCGGATTGGTTCATATTTAACATTTAAACCAACGTAACTTTGAGTGAGTAAAGGAGAATATAAAAATTCAGGTGTTGGAATTTGGTATTGAAAAGTATTTTCTTTTTTTCCACCTTTGCGAATTTTTTCATATTCAAATGTAAGTTGAAGATTATAAATTGGATTGTAAGTTATTCCGGTATAAAACAAATCTCCATTTTGACCAACCCAATGGCCTAAATCAAAATTATGGCTTTGATAAGTTGCATCTTGAAATTTATGATTGTAAACCCACGGATTTAATCTGGTATATTCAAAAAGAATATTGGTATTTTCATATACCAAATCATAAATATGTGTGCCAAGTGTAAATCCAATTTGATTTCGTTGCCTATCTTCTCGAAGAAATTCTTCTGTTGAAAATTCATCTATAAATAAGCTTCCATAAAAATTATAATTTGGGATTAAATTAATATCAAATGAGCCAAACATTTGATTATTATCTAAATCAACTGTGTAATGCTCTGATGCTTTAATAAACATAGTTGGTAATAAAAAAAGTAATTCAGGATTTCTATTTCCATAAATATTTGATTCACCAATTGCAATATCAATTCCAGTAATTGGAGTAAACTCTAAAATGTGTGAAGCCATATATTTTTGGCGATATATTTTTCTATAAATACTATTTGAGGAACCGTATGGAGTTAAATAAGAATTTACAGAATCAGTAATTTCAGAGTGAAGTGATGAATGGATGTAAGTAAAATTTACTTTTTCTCCTAACTTTGCACTGATTTTAATTTGTGGATATGAAGGCGCCTTGGTTGATAAAATAATATTTCCACGATTTCCTGCTCCCCAAACATTATTCATTTTTTCAATTGATAATGTAACATATGGTAGATCAAAATTTAATTGTGCATCTGCAAAATCATATTCAACATTTTTACTTGTTGATCTAATTGGTATTTGTCCTTGTTCAGATGAAAATTTAAAATTTGGATCTTGATAAGATCCACCTTGTTGATGATCTCTAAAATAAAGATATCCACCAATACTTGAACCTAAATATCCATAAGTAATTAAACCATTTGATCTTGTTCGAGTTAGTTTTTTAAAAGGCCAATCACGATATGTGTAACCACCGACAAAATTTCCATTTACAATCGTTCCATCACTTTTATAAGAATATAAATTCCATCTTTCGCTCAAATAAATTGAATCATCTACAGAAAGTAAATTTTGATTTTTTAATTCTTGATAAAATTCTTCTTTATAAAATTGTAAATTATCTTTATCAACTTGAGATAATAAATGTTTTTGTGAATTAATTGTTGTAATAAATAAAGCAATATTATTTCTTGAAATAGGTTTTACAGCATCCCTATAATTTTTAAGCAAGCCTTTTGATTCAGCTCTTTTTAAAAATTGATAAACTTTGTGACTAGAATGCAAATATACTGTTTGAGAATGTATTGTAATATTTACAAATAATATTACAATACTTAATTTTATAAATTTCATTTATTCTCTTTTTTATGCTTTGAAGCAACTATTGAAAATATTACTGATGTCGAAAGTATTGTGAGGATAATATATAAAGAAATTAATGTGTCAATATGTTCATCAAAATAGCCAAGTAGCATTTTTAGACCTACAAAAGCAAGTACAATTCCAACACCATATTTTACATAAATAAATGCAGATTGGATTTTTTCTAAAACAAAATAGAGCGAACGTAGACCGATTACTGCCATTAAATTAGATGTCATAATTATAAATGGATCTGTTGTAATTGCAAATATTGCTGGGATTGAATCGATCGCAAAAACTAAATCTGTTGATTCAACAATTATCAGAATAACAACCATTGGTGTTGCAAATAGTTTTCCATTTTCTTTTGTAAAAAATTTTTCGCCATCAAATTCTGTTTTAAGTGGCATTATTTTTTTAAACATTTTCAGTAATACATTTTTTTCGGGATGAATTTCTTTTTCTTTTCCAAACGCCATTGTGTAACCTGTATAAATTAAAATTAATCCAAAAATATACAGCACCCACTCAAACTCACGAATCATATTAACACCGATAACAATAAAAATTCCTCTTAAAATTATTACACCTAAAATTCCATAATTTAAAATTTTACGTTGTGCATGAGATTTAATTTTAAAAAATGTGAAGATATATAGAAAAACAAAAAGATTATCAATACTTAAAGATTTTTCAATTATATATCCTGTAAAATATGCAAGTGCTGCATCCCAGTTTGTCAATGTACTTTCAGGGAACCAAGTATCCCAATAAAAATAAATTAGTACATTAAATATAAATGAACTTGAAACCCAAAATATTGTCCAAACAATTGCGCGTTTTATTGGCATATAAAATTTAATTTACAAAAAAGATAATCCTATTAATAAATATTTTCTAAGAATTGAAATTCAAATTTATGTTCTTATTTTTACACTTAGCCCGAGTGGTGAAATGGCAGACACACCGTCTTCAGGAGGCGGCGCTCGAAAGAGCATGGGAGTTCAACTCTCCCCTCGGGCACAAACACCATTATCACAAATATTTTTTATTTAATTGTCAAAGATTTTATTGACTTATCAAATGCTGGTACAAAATCTTTTGACATCGGTTTAAACCATGTTACAAAAATTCTATAAAATTTATTATTCTTAACAATAAAATAAACTTTACGTTCAATATTTTTTACAGGTGAATAAGTTAAAACTTTTGCATTATTTCCACCAATTGTAATTTCACTTGAACTAGTTGTATTGTATTTATTTTTATTTTGATCAAAAACTTTTTCAAGTGTTAAATCTTTTGCAGGAAGTACATCAAGTAAAATTGTACAATCTTGCCTATATCCAATTAATTCTACTGAATAAATTGTTTCTCCCTTTTTTGTTGGAAAATTAGGTTGGAAATTATCAGGATGTGATAAGTTAAAATATTCATCATCATAAGTTGTAAAATATTCTGATGGCAAAGATTCATCAATTTCTTTCCCTTTAATTTTTGGTCTTGGCAAAATTACAGAGCTTACAATTGAATCAAATATCGATGTATAAGCTTCATAATAATCATTAAAACCTGAATATTTTAAATAGTAAAACGTACTATCGCTTACACAAATAATTTGTCTCACTTGTAACTTTGCATTTTGTCCAGCTTGCGCTTGAAAAGTAAATTCAATTGCATCTTTTTTTTCTAAATATGCTTTTTTATTTTCCGAGAATGTTATTCCTGCCCATGATGCTGCTTCGCTAGATTTATATTCATCTAATGTTGAAATTTTTGAATCTTTGAATGTTGACGATCCATATTCAATTTCAACTCCAGTTGGAGTTCCTGAAACTGAACCGACAGAATATAATTCATAAAATTTATCTGCAACATCTTGCGAAGAATAAATTTTTATTTTTTTTGAATCTGTGCTAAACATCCAGTTTTCAGGATATTTTAACTCTGTACCAAAAAATCTGTCATGATAAACTTTCCAGCTAGTTACAACAGGAGTTTCAACTTTTCCACCACATGATGTAATGAATAAACTTATTACAATAATAAAATTTATAACTAATGATTTTTTCATAAATGGCCTCATTTATTTAAGTTGATCTAATTCTTTTTTTGCTGTTAAATTATTTGGATTTATTTTTAATACAAATTTATATTCATCAACAGCTTTCTTTTTCATACTATCTTTTGTTTTAGAATTCATTTTTTTATCAACTCTTGATACGTTATACATCTGTGCAAGGAATAAATGCATTCCTTCATTTTTCTTTTTTATTTCTTTTGATTCAAGTAGAATTGCTTTCTTTAATTCATCTATTGCACCTAAATAATTTTTTGATTTGTATGCAATGACAGCAAGTGCATTATAAATTTCAGTTTTACTTGAATTATTTTTTGCGATTTGTACCGAATCTGTGATTTTATTTGTATCTAACGATAAAAGAATTTTGCTAAACATTTCTTTTGCAACTGCAAACGAATCTTGAGCCTGATACATTCTTGCCAAAAACATTTTTCCTTGTAAATATTCAGGACGAAGTACAACGACTTGTTTAAATTTTTGCTTTGCATCTTCAAACTTTTCTAGCATAAAACTCGAAAATCCACCATAAAAAAGAGCACTAAAATTATTCGGTTCGTTTTTTAAAATTCTATTGTATTCATTTTCAGACTCATCAAACTTTTTTTGCGCAACAAAAATTGCAGCCATTTCTCCAGAAACTTCCGAAGATAAACTATCTCGTGTATATGCTAATCTATAATTTGAAATTGCATTTAAAGTATCCTGCAATTTTAAATATGCTTTGCCTTTTTTGATAAAGTCTTTATAATTCATCGAATCAAGTGGTATCTCACTCAAAACTGAAATCGCGTTTTGAACATTTTCTAATTCATAATTACAATTTGCAATTTGTCTTTTATAATCAATTTGAGGATTAATAGAAAAGAGTTTACTATAAACAGGTATTGCTTCATTATAATTTTTAATCTTAAAGAGTGATTTTGCATATCGATTTAAAATTTCAAAATCATTTGGAACTAGATTAATATATTTTTGATAATAAATTGCGGCCTCTTTATAAATTCCACTTTTGTAATACATTTTTCCTAAATCAAGTAAAACCTGAGTGTTGCTTGGATCAAGATCGACTGCATCTTTTAAAGCTTGTGCGGCTTCTTTTCCTTTTTTCAATTTTGTATAAGCAAGACCAATTTTAATTAATATTTGTGGATTTTTTGGATCGAGTACTTTTGCTTGATTATATTTTTCAATTGCATACTCATATACATTTTGCTCTGCATAACTATCACCTAAACCAATAAATATTTCTGGCATTTGATCATTTAAAACGCTCGCTTTGGTAAAATATTCTGTCGCTTTATCAATTGAATCTAAATCCAAATAGATAAATGCACGAGCAAGAGGAACATCTGGATTTTTTTTGTCTTCTTTTTCTGCAGTAGTAAATTCTTTTAAACTTTTTTGCCATTGATTTTGTTTTGCATAAACTGTTCCAAGAGAAACCAATGTTTTAATATGTTCATCATCAATATCTTTTGCGATTAAAAGATATTTTTGGGCAGATGAATAGTTTTCTTGAATCAAATATGATTTTCCCAACATATAATTTGCTTCAAGTTTATCTTTTTTTTTATTTAGATTTTTAAACTTGGTATTTTTAGAAAGAATTTTTATAACTTCATTGTATTTATATTGTTGAAAAGCTTTTTTTGCTAACTCATAATCCGTTTGTGAAAATAAATCACTGGTTAAAAACAATGATACTAAAATTAATAAAACCTTTTTCTGCATTATTACTCCGATGTTAAACTGATTAATCTGACTGGCATAGTTGCCGGTACAAGATTATTATTTACAAAAATTTTTTGTCCATTAACGCTTGAAACAAAAGTTATAAATCCATCTTCAACACCACCACTTAAACTTCGCCCCACTAAATATATCTTCCTTTTTAGTGGATAATAATTTCTATAAATATGTGCAGGGTGCGGTTCAAAATATTCCATTTTGCCAGTTGTATCACGTTGAAAATTTTTATCTCCAATCGATACTATTTTGATATTATTTTGGAAATCTTTATTCCAACTTGATGCAATAAAACCTAACACAGATTTATTCTTTTCTACAATATCAACTACTTGAGTTGATGTTGAGCAAGGATAGATAATAGCACCAATTTTGTTTTTTTGCAAGAAATTCTTTGTTAAAAAATTGTAAACTCCACTATTTTGATTTTCCATTGCAACAATTAATTTTGAACCATCACTCCAATTTTGTTTTTGTCCATTCAAAATTTCTTTTAAGTCGTCTGTGGAATATTCAGTTTTATTTTGAAATTTATTTTGAATTACAACTACTCCATCAAAAGCAATATTAAATGTGTCAATATAGAGGTTATATTTTTTTACAACTTCCCATTCATCTTGATTTAATTCGCGTGGAATTGCAATTAATTTTACACTGTCATTTAAAAGTTGAACCACTGCCTCGCGTGCTGAACAAATACCGTAACTTATTTTTGCTTCAGAATAATACCTTTCAAATTCATTTATTTGTTTTATAAAAACAGGTGAAATATCTTCAGAAATTAAAACATGTGTTTTGCCACGAGTCGGATGAATTGATGGCTTGTATTCGCAATTAAAAAAAAGGAATGTGAAGATTAAAAAAAATAAATATTTAATTTTCACTTTTTAAAATCTTTAACAACGCGATATATTCTGAAGACCCCGTAAGCAAGTAAAACTAACGCAAAAGGAATTTTTATATTTCCGAGAGCAAATTTAAGTTGCAGTACATCAGTTAAAATTAAAACGCTTATTAAAATATAAACTAATGCAAGTATACCGCGGAGGTAATACAATACTTGTTGCATAGAAACAAAGTTTTTATCTACCCTGATTTAATTTAAATTTAAACGGAATCGAAACCCAAACTGCAACTGGACCATTATTCATAATCGCTGGTGTAAAAATCCATTTCATTGCAGCATCAATTGAAGGTTGATTAAATAATTCTGCATCCGATTTAATTACTTGAGCTTTCTTTGCTTTTCCTTCTTTATCAACCCAAATTTTTACCCAAACTGTTCCCTCAACTCCTGCTCGTCTTGCAATTTCGGGATATGCGGGTGAAACTTGTTTTACAGGAACTGGATTTTTTTCAACAGGAACAAAATCTGCTGGAGGCCCTTCATCTTCGATTATTATTTCTCCGCTACCAACTCCTTCTGCTACAGCATCATTAGAAACAGCTGCTAATTCTTCTTGTGTCGCAATTGTAGCTTCTGGATTTATATCTGCATCAGGTACAGGAATTGGAATACCAACTGTTGGTTTTGCACTTGGTTCAGCAATATTTACACGAGGTGCAGCTTCTGCATTTTCAATTGATGGTGGCGGTCCTAAATCACTATACTTCATGATTCGAACAGTGTAAACAGGTTCATCTTCCTGAAATAAAAATTGAGAAATAAAATAAGATGAGATTGCTAAAAGATGAGCCGAAACTGCAAAAGTTACTGCACGCTTGGCTGCCTTATAATAGTATTCTCTTAATTCTAAATATCCGTATGTTAATTTAATTGCTGAAACTTGATTAGTCATTTGTTTTCCTAAATCTTCTCAATTAATTTTTTATCATCATCAGTCATTGGCGCTAAACTAAATCTTGTAATATTATTAATATTTAGTTCATCAATAATATCAACCATAGTTACATATTTAGCTTTTCTATCAACTTTGATTAATGTGATTAATCTTGGATTAGCTTTACTTTTAGTACCCAACAATTTTGCAAGCTCTACAAATTTAATTTTTTCAGGTTTTTCAGATCCTACATTCCAATAAATTGTAAAATTCTCAGTAATTCTTAAAGTAATTAAATTTGATGCTGCAACTTCAACTTGAGATTCTCCCGGTGGGAGATTTATTTCCATCGTTTGTGGTTTGCTCATTGTTGTTGTGAGCATAAAAAAAGTTAAAAGTAAGAATGCAATGTCCACCATAGGTGTCATGTCAATTCTAATACCTAATCGTCTTTTTTTCTTTTTAGTATTTTTCGATTTTCCGCGTGACTCGCGAACTTGTACGTCTGACATTTATTTTACCTAAGTTTATTTTTCTGTATTAGTTACTAAATTAAATCTGGTCACATTTACTTCTTGTAATATTTTCATTACATCTTCAATTAATCCAAATTCTGCATCTTTATCAGATTTAATGACTGTCCTAAGTTTTGGATTTTTCATTCTTGCTTTTGTAAGTAGCCCACCAAGCTCCCTAACTGTTACTTCTATTCCTGATTTCATCATATTCTCAGCTCCAAAAATATTACCTCTCATAATTTGAGAATCAAATCCCAAAAATAATTCTCCATTTTTTGAAACTAGAATTGTAGCAACATCAACATCAGGTAATTTAATAACCGAGTGTGATTCAGGTAATGTGACATCAACAGCTTCTTCAGGTTTAAATTGAGTGGTCAACATAAAAAAGGTGAGTAGCAAAAATCCTACGTCCACCATAGGAGTCATATCCATCGCTATACCGACTCTTTTAGCCATAATATTTTAAATTAATAATTTTAAATTTAATTGATTAATTTTTTGAATTTAAGTTCTCAAGCAAACCTTTTGTTGCTTCATCAATAACATAAGTTATGTTGTCGATTTTTGTAGTAAAGAAGTTGTAAGCAACTATTGCGATAATTGCAACTGCAATTCCACCTGCTGTATTAAACAATGCTTCAGAAATTCCACGTGATAGCCCGACAGCATCAGCAGCCCCTGCTTTGGCAAGTGCAGAGAATGCACGAATCATTCCCATAACTGTTCCAAGCAGACCAACCATTGTTGCTATAGAAGCAATTGTTGAAATAGAAACTAAGTTTTTTTCAAGCACAGGCATCTCGAGCATGGTGGTTTCTTCAAACACACGTTTGACTTCGCTTATTTTTTCTTTTTTATCAATCGACTTTGTTCCATTCAATTCAGAATAGCGAGCAATACCAGATTTAATAATATTTGCCATTGATCCACGCTGAGTGTTGCAAGTTTTAACTGCTTCATCATAATTACTTTCGCTGACATTTTTAACTACTTTTTTCAGAAATGTTGTTGTATCTCCTGTGCCCTGTGCTTTTTTAATAGACAACATTCTCTCAATAATGTAAGTAACTACTAAAATTGACAATGCCATTAGAACTGCAACAAATGGACCACCTTGATAAAGATCATGCATCAATGTTTTATCTGGAGCAGTTCCAAAAATTAAAAAGTAAATAGCGAAACCAACAGCAAAAGCAACAAGTATTATAATTGTGTTAAATGAATTCTGCTTCATTCTAAATTAACTCCTTTATTATTTGATTTTTATATAAACTTATTTGTCTTATTAATTAAGAAATTCAAAATAGAAAAATTGAAATTTAACTGCAATAAATATTTTTAAATCTTTATTATTTTAATATTACCATTTTTCGCGCTTTACTTCTCAAATTATTCCCCTTTAAGCCTTGCGAATGCAATATATAATAGTAAACACCAGATGGAAGATTAGAATTCCAATTTATAGTATGGTAACCTGTTGATTTTTCAGAGTTTACAAGCTCTTCAACTTCGCGACCAAGTTGATCATAAACTTTTAATTTTACAATTGAGGGTTCCGCTAATTGAAATTCTATTGTTGTAGTTGGATTAAATGGATTTGGATAATTTTGTGAAATTGTAAATTCTGTCGGTATTTTTGGTCTGTCACTTAAACTAAATTCAACTTTTGCATCGAGTGAATTATTATTTGATATATCAAATGCTTGAATAAATCCATTTACAGTTTTATTGCGAACTTGTTTTAATGCAGTTATATAAACCATCAAAAGCGATGATTCATTTTCACCATTTATATTTTCACCAAAGTTTGCTATTGCAGCATCAACTAATCCAGTTTCTTCTTTACTTCTGTTTAAGAGTAAAATATTTTTTCTATTTCCATAAACTGAACCTGGAACAATTGAATCAATCTTTATAAACTCAGGATCAAATTTTAATGATAAACTTATCGCATCTATATTCTTTAAGCCAGATACTTTAAATGGTATCGCTCTCTTTTCTCCACGTTTAATTATAAATTCATTTGTTTCATTCAAACGATAATTTGAAATTTCTGAATTTTGTTTTTTAGTTAAACCAGCAATTACTTGATTACCACTTCTTCCATTATCAAATGCCCAGTTCCACATTAAAATGAACATTGATAAATCTTCAATATTTATTTTTCCATCATACGTTGGGGTAACTTTTGGAATTGTTCCAGTTACTGGACCGATATCTGCAACTTTTGTATCTCGTGCTTTCCATGCTTGTGCAAATATTGCGAGATCTTGTAAAGTTATATATCCGTCATAAGTAAAGTCACCCAAAAATTCTGTTAAATAAACTTTCTCAACTTTACTACTATCAATATTACCAGCAGCATCAATTGCCCAAACATTAAAATAATAGAAAGTTGCTTTTTGTAAATTTTTTACAAGAGTTGTATCAGAGGTTGTTGTTGCAACTGGTGTAGCAAAATTGTAATTGCCACTTACTTCCGACTTAAATACTTTGTAAGTAATCGGCATCGAAATATCAGTTGCAGGTGTCCATGATAAAATTGCAGAGCCAGAAATATTTTTTGAATTATTCAATACAACTTGCAATCCACTAAATGTTGGACCTTTTTTATCAATTGTAAATGTATCCGATGCCACAGGCAAACTATTACCTGTTAATCCTGTTGCAGTAACTCTTAACAACATTTTATTTGATTCAATTTGGCCTACATCTTTACCACATAACCAGACTAAATTTGCTGATGAATCAGCACCTGCGAGGCCAGAGATTTTGCCTTGAATACTATTTACTTTATTCCAAGTTGTACCAACTGAATCTCCAATTGCAGCTGAATAATTATAATTAAATATAACTGTATCTTTATTAAATTTTTTCTGAACTGATACAGTTTTCATTACAACAACTTTTCCGGCAACAGATTTTAAAATTACTTTATTTGAATCTCTATTTGCTAATAAATCACGTGAACGAACTGCAAAATAATATGGTACAAAATTTTCTAAGTTAGTTGCGTTGTAAGTTGTATCTGTTATTTCTATTGGCGTCTTATTGTAAATATTTATTGAATCAGATTTACTTATATAAACTGAATATGTAATCGGACCAAATTTATCAGTTGCAGAATTCCATTTTAAATTTATTGCGCTTCCATTTGCATTCGGTGTTGCACTTGTTATTCCATTAAATACCGGTGCTTTTAAATCAATTGTAAATAATTGTGAAAGCTGATTTGCAGATGCTAATCCATTTAATCCTGTAATAGAAGTTCTCAAAATCATTTTATCAGTTTCAGTATTTGGAATTTCTTTTCCACTTAACCAAATTAATGTTGCTTCTGAATCTGCTTTTGCCAAGTTAGTTGTTTTGCCAACAATGTTTTTCATTACAGTCCAAGTTGAACCACTATCTTTTGAAAATTCAACTTTTAAGTTTGCTGTATCAAGTGCCAATAAATCAATTTTATATGAAAACTTTACTGAGTCCTTATTGAAATTATTTGTTACAAGAGTACTAATCATTTTCGCAGTTCCTCCAGGAATTCCTTTTTTAATAACTTTATTTGAATCACTATTTCCAATATTGTCTTTTACTCTTACTGCAAAATAATATGCATTAAAGTTTGTAAGATCAATTGCTGTATAAGTTGTATCAATTGTATTAACTGGTGCAACCGAATACAAATTAGTCGAGTCTCCTTTATTTACATAAACCGAATAAGTTACCGGACCAAATTTCTCAACTGCTTTATTCCATTTAATTAATATTTTTCCACCATTTGAATCTGAAATTGCTTGTGTAACTCCACTAAATATTGGTGCACGGTTATCAAGTGAGAATAAATTTGAACTGACTCCGTCACTTGTATCACTTCCAAATGTAACTCTCGTTCCAATAAATATGCTATCTCCTTCAACTTGCGGAGCATCAATTCTAGAATTCCAAATTACTGTATCTGTAACTGGATTTTTAATTGGAGAGATATTTACTAAAGTTTTATTTAATCCAGTTAATTTTTTCCAGCTTATTCCTTTTGTATCACTATAATAGAAGTGCAAATTAACTTTATGTGAAGTATCTCCTTCTAATAGATAATTGATATTAATATTTCCCGAATGAATTTTTGATACAACTGATAAGACCTTTACAAGTGGACCACTATAAATTTTCTTAGTTGTGAAGTTCCTAACTTCTGAATATGCAGAAGTATCAGTTCCTTTTATTCCTCGAACCTTCCACCAAAACTTTTTATTCTGTAAAAACGATCCAGCTACTGCTGTATAAAACGTATCACTAGTTATTGCATAAAGTTGCTGAGTTACTGCAGTTATTGTATCTAAAACTTGTAATTCATATTTATCAAAGTTTAAATTCTTCGACCAACTGAAAGTACTTGGTAAAATTAAATTAGTTGTATTATTTAATGGTAAAAATAAATTTGGGGCTGGTTGAACTATTTTTACCACGAAATCTGTACTACTAATTACAGGTGGTCCACCTTGTAAATTTATCCAAATCCTTCCTATGCTTGCATATTGTGGAACAGTCGCACTGATTTCTGTTTCACTCTTTCTATTAAATACTGCATCAACTCCTGTACGCAAGAATTTTAAATTTTTGTCATCGCTACCGGTAATTACTGTTCTTCCGTCAAATGATCTTGTTGCAGAAGTTATGTCTAATGTATGATTAAAATAATTTCCCTTCTGATTTCCACTTGGATAATCCCAGAAAGTAATTTCCTTTCCGTTTGTTGAATAAAAAACAGAGTTACTAATAAGTATTCCTACATTTTTAATTTCCTGCCAATTTGCATTCGTTAATGTTTTAATCAATGATCCATCGCTGTATTTCCATATCTTAACAGATTTATCTTTACCTCCGGAAATAATAAATTGTTTGTCCCAACTAAGTGCAACTGCACTTACACTGGCAGTATGGTTACTAAAAGTTTTTTCTAATGAGTTAAAATTTGTGTTATAAGATTGAATATTATTATTTTCCATTCCGACAATTAGAATATCTCCATCCATCGAGAGATCAATTGAAAGTGGTTTTGATGGAAGTCCAATTGATTTACTAAAAGTTCCTGTTGAAATATCAAAAATTCTTACATCAAAGTTACTTGTGGCAACTGCTAGTTTGAGGTTAGTTGAGAAACCACCTGTCGCAAGTGCAACAACTTTTAGTGAACCAGTACCAATACTAAATACATCTCGTATAAATCCCGTTGAAGTTGAATAATATGCTACATAACCATTATCTCTTCCAACCATGAATGTCATTCCATCATTTGCCAAAACAACACTTGTAATATTCCCTGTTGCAATTGGATATGAATTTAAAATTATTTTTTGAGATAGACTAAAAACTTCAACTTTATTGTCATCTCTTCCATAAATAACAACATCACCCCCTGATGCCGATACGCTAACTATTTTAGCTGCGTAAGTAGAAGTGAGCGAAACAGATAAATCTCCAGCAAAATTTACTTGACTAACGTTGTTAAATCCTGTTCCATTTATTGTTACAGGAGTTCCTACATTTCCCTGCGTTGGTGTGAATGAAGTTATTGTTGCAAATCCTCCAGTACCTCCAACTCTCTTTCCAAAAATAGTTACATTATCAAATTTCCAAGCTGAAGTTTGATTATAAGTTCCCAAAACACCGGTATAATTTGCACCATCAAAAACAGCAACTGCTCTTATCCCAAAGTTTGGATTGTTATTTACTCCTTGAGAAATCCCAAATTTATAATCTATTACAAACCAATTTGTATTATTTGCAGTTACATTTGCAAATTCCATCCAGCTATTTCCATCAGCTGTGTATTCAAATTTTATTTTATTTGGTGAACCTGATTTCGGATACCAATCTACATGAACACCGATACTTTCTTGCCCTGCTGTACTTACTGTAAATTTTACTCCTGCTTGTCCATTATTTATTCCTTGATTTGGGAAAGTATTTAATGAATAAGCTTGTCCATCTGTTAAACTTCCAAATGAAACTCCCGACTCTATTATAGAGGCAGCTGTTCCGCCAATTGTAGAAGCAATTCCTTGTCCAACTGCCGGACTAATATTATTTCCCTGATTAAAATCCCACTGAGTTACAATTCCTGAAGAAGGAGAAGCTACTTGTGAAATTGTAAATACATTATCGCTTATATCAAAATTATTAACATTATTTGCATCTACAATTTTAATTTTTGCTTGCGTTGATGGTGCAATATTTGGAATTGACCAAAAATATGTACCTCCTGTTGCTGCAGTCGGTGTTGTCGTAATTAAATCCCAATTTGTACCATTATTGGTTGAGTAATAAATTTGAAAAGTTGTAGAAATAGTTGATGACCAAGAAATTGTTTCGCCAGTTAAAATTTTCCAATCTTCGCCACCATTAGGTTTAGTAACTGTAATTGTTGAGGTTGGTGCAGTTAATTCTGAAATTGGTCGTTTCCAAATTCCATTATTAATTATTGCTAGATAAATGTTTGTCTGATCAAATGTTAATGAGTTGGCATAATGATTAAAATTTTTAATTCCTGTTACATCATTCCAATTCAAACCATTATCTTGCGAGACCCAAACTTGTCCCCAAGTTGTACCAATAAGTAAATTTTTAACTCTAAATATTCTTTCAAATGAATTTATATTTGTGGTATTACTTTTTGTCCAAGAGTTTCCATCATCTTTTGAAAAATAAATTCCATTATTATCCGTACTAACAACTATTAATACATTTTCAAACAAGCCATCTCTTACATTATAAGATGTGCCAATATTTAAAATCTTTTGCCAGGTTTTGCCTTCATCTTTTGAAACTCGTAATGGCTCATTCCAAACCATTGAATAAATGGAGCTTCCTACAACTTCAAACCTTTTTGGATTTTGATTTGGATATGTTACTCCGAGTAATTTTGTAAATGTATTTCCATTATCTGTTGATTTAAATATTGTTGAATCACCCTTAAATACATATAAATTATTTCCGCTTGTATCAATAGAGACATTATATGAATTAGTAGAAACTAAGCTAGTTTTAGTTTGCCAACTATTGCCATTATCTGTTGAGATTGTTAATTCACCACCCAAAATAAAAATAGAATTATTTTTTGAAATAATTTGTTTTGGATAAATATCATCAGTAGAACCTAAAACCACACTACTCCAATTAATTCCACCATCATTTGATTTTAATAATCCAGCACCAGATGTTGTTGCATATAAAGATGTACCATTATGATGAAGCGCTTCATGCATTCCAGCAGCTATTCCATTTGTAGCAAAATTGGATGTATTGTTTTTAAGCGAGTATTTATAAATTCCTAATGGTGTTCCAACATATACATCTGAGTTATAATAAAATAACTCACGTACTTCATCATAAGAATTAATTTTGGGTATCGTGCCCGTTGTTGTAACTTTTATCCAACTTGCACCATCATTTGTTGACTCATAAAGCCCATCTGCAAAGTATGAATAAAACTTTGAACCATCTTGAGTACCTGTTAAATTATTAGTATTAAAATTATTATTTTTTTCTTCCCAATTATTTAATGCTTCATTATAGATATATAATTTATTATTAACATTTGCATAAAATTTATCATTTATTGATTCCAACATAGAACCCCAACCACCAAATGGGAAATTTGTAGTTACGAAAGTATTACCAAAATCTGTTGATTTGTAAATTCCATCATTTGTTCTCATCAATGTTAATCTACTATTCGATGCTACATTATTAATATAACCTGATGGTGAATTCTTTTTTGTTCCCCAAGTATTTCCTGTATCACTTGATACATAATAGAATTCTCCTTGCAAACCTAAAATAGTTGTATTGCTTGATGTTGTTGCAATATTATGGAAGTACAAATCACCACTTATATTTTTTTTAATCCAATTTACTCCTGCATCATACGAGAAAAATATACTACCCTGTGTGCTTGATGTTGAAATTATTTTATTACCTAAAATTAGAAAATTTCTTGGGTTTTCATATTCGTGATAGTTTACTGGATACCAATTATTTCCGAAATCACCACTTCTAAATAAATTATCAGGAGTTTGCGCATAAATAGTGTTACCTAAATTCGAAATTTTATGAAACCACCCAGCACCAGTTGGGCCAGGTAGTTTAGTCCAGCTGTAATTTTGAGTAATTGGTGGCATTAAAAATCCCATTATTTTTGCAGTGCCTAAACTTGTAGTAACAGAAATTTCACCTGCAGTTCCAATACCAACAACTGCTTTTATTAAAGTGTCGTTTGTAACAACAAATGATTGCGCATTTGTACCACCAAATTTAACTTGAGTTGCGCCAGTAAAATTTTGACCAAATATATTTACTGTTTCATTCTGTTTTGCAATTGTTGGATAGAATTGAGAAATGATTGGTGGTGATATAATTGCATTTCTAAAAACTGAAACTGTATTTGTTGAACCCGAATTAACTACAGCCAAATCTAATTTTCCATCTCCATCTATATCTCCAATCTCACCAAAAAATGCGGTATTACTAGTTGCAAAATCTACTTTTGTTGCAAAACTTCCTGTTGTTATAATTCCACTTGTTGATATGTTTCTTAAAACTGAAATCGTACTTGAATTCGGATTCGCTACAGCCATATCTAACTTTCCATCTCCATCTATATCTCCAAGTGAAACACTTTGTGGGTTAGATCCAGTTGCAAAATCTATTTTTGTTGCAAAACTTCCTGTTGTTATACTTCCACTTGTTGATATATTTCTAAATACCGAAACTGTATTTGAATTAATATTCGCTACAGCCATATCTAATTTACCATCTCCATCTATATCTCCAATTGAAACACTATATGGCTGATTTCCAGTTGCAAAATCTACTTTGCCAGCAAAACTTCCTGTTGTTATAGTTCCACTTGTTGATATGTTTCTTAAAACTGAAATCGTACTTGAATTCGGATTCGCTACAGCCATATCTAACTTTCCATCTCCATCTATATCTCCAATTGAAACAGTGATTGGACCAGTTCCAGTTGCAAAATCTACTTTAGTTGCAAAACTTCCTGTTGTTATACTTCCACTTGTTGATATGTTTCTAAAGACTGAAGCTGTATTGGATTCAGCCTTCGCTACAGCCAAATCTAATTTACCATCTCCATCCAAATCTCCAAGTGAAATTCCATACGGTCTAGTCCCAGTTGCAAAATCTACTTTTGTTGCAAAACTTCCTGTTGTTATAGTTCCACTTGTTGATATATTTCTAAATACCGAAACTGTCTTTTCTTCTCGATTTGCTACAACCATATCTAATTTACCATCTCCATCTATATCTCCAAGTGAAACACCTTCTGGGTTAGATCCAGTTGCAAAATCTACTTTTGTTGCAAAACTTCCTGTTGTTATACTTCCACTTGTTGATATATTTCTAAACAGTGAAACTGTATTTGAACCCTGATTCGCTACAGCCATATCTAATTTACCATCTCCATCTATATCTCCAAAGGAAACAGTATTTGGGCTACCTCCAGTTGCAAAATCTACTTTAGTTGCAAAGCTTGATGATGTGATACTTCCACCACCGGTAAAAGTTACATTAAAACTTTTTGGGCTTTCTGCCATTAAACTATTCACAAAAACTCTAATCGGGTTACCTGCGCCGGTTGGTACTGTTACACTTAAACTGGTTGCAGTTGCAGTTGTTACTGTTGCTTTTACTCCACCAAACCAAACAATATTATTTGTGGCAGTTGTGCTAAAATTATTTCCTGTAATTGTAACCGTAGTTCCAATTGCACCACTTGTTGGCGATAGGTTTGAGATTGTTGGTTGTGCTGCTGCTGGTGAATATGTCCAACTATATTGTGTTGCTGCTGTATTATTATTTCCTACTGCATCTGTAAATATACCTGCTGCAATATTTATTGTCACTGCTCCAGCTGCTGTTGGTGTTAATGTTGCTGTGTAAATATTTGGTTCCGTTACCGAAATAGATCCACCCATCCCGCCATGAACACCGCACTTATAATACAAAGTGCTTGGTGCGCTAGCATCAACAACAATTTGTGTGTATGCACCAGCAGAACCTGGTGTTCCATAAGTTGTTACTCCAGTGCTATAAGTAGTTCCATCTTGCGTGGTTGAGAACAATAATGGATGGTTGCCGCTAGAGGCAGCCGATTGATCAAATGTATAAGTTGAACCACGAGTAAAACTTAGACTGGCTTGTTGAACTCCATTAATAAAATATCTATTTCCACCACCGGCAGAAGCAACAGTAACTGTGTAAACTGTAGAACTTGTTGCTGCAAAACTACTTAACGCTCCATTTGATACTGTAATATCTTCAACAACAAAATCTGTTGTAGCTTCGCTTGCGGTAAATGTTAAAGTTAAAGTTGCATTGTTAGTTGTGCTACCACTTGCAACTGCTGTTCCACTACTTGTTGCTGCTGTGATTGCAATTGTTGGTGATACATTATCATATGTCCAACTATATTGTGTTGCTGCTGTATTATTATTTCCTGCTGCATCTGTAAATGTACCTGCTGCAATATTTATTGTTACTGCTCCAGCTGCTGTTGGTGTTAATG
>JAQCAB010000033.1 GCA_027622375.1 Bacteroidota bacterium | reverse complement strand
TATTTTCTCTAAAAAGTTTCCTAATATGGTAGGTGTACTATTTGAGAGATGTTTAAACAACAACAAAGGTTTTTCATCTTGTATAGTAATTCCTACTGACACGATGGTCGTATTTCCATTTTTTGCGTATCCAGACATTACTTTAGCTCCCGCATTGCTTAACTTCTTCGGCGTTAAAATTTCAGATTGTAAGATGTTAAAAAAAGGTTTAATAGCTTCTTGTTCTACTATTATTCCATTAAGATTTCCATCACTATCTTTTCCGTAATAGCTATGATTAGAAGGGTTAGATGTTCGATTTGTTATTCCAGCAATTTGAAAAGCTTTAGAGTTTGCCCAGTAATTATGTAGACTTTGACTGAAAAAAAGTGTAGGATTATCAGGTGCAATTTTATCTAAATATGATATTGAAGGAGGTACTAAATCACTGACTAATACAGGGTCAATACCTTTACAAATAATCCATTCCCCTTTTTTTGAGTTCCCGACTATGTTTTCAAATTCATTCCAAATTTCTTGGTTTGAACTAAACCTAAATCCAGATAAGTCATGCATTTCTGATAAAAACATACTAAGGGAAAAATGAGTGTGCCCATCTACAAAACCTGGTAAAACAGTAGCACCTTTTAAGTCTACTATTGTTATGTTATCTGATTTATTCTTTTCTAGTAATTTACTTGTTCCTATTTCCAAAATCTTACCCTCAACAACATACATTGCTTCTGCAAATGGTTCTTGTTGATTTAGCGTTATGATATTTCCATTTTTATATAAGGTAGGAGGCGCTTTGTCAAAGTCTTGTTTTAGATAGAGGTAGGTAATAAATACAAGAGCTATAAAAAAAAGACCAACTTTCAAAGATTTATTCATGTGCAGTATTTGATTTAATTGAAGAGAACGTTTTAGTTTGAAACTGCATAGATTTTTAGCTTGTATTTTGTGTGATTTTTTTTAAAAGTAATCTTGGAATCAAATGGAATAAGATTGTTAAAAGTAAACATCTCGCTACTAGATATTTAAAAAAAAATTATCCCATTAAAAATTTATTTATATAAATCGTTTGTTTGAATTTGTTAAATATTGTAACTATTGTCAAGTAAATAAAAATTAAATGGAGTTTAAATGAATAAAATAATTTTAACATTAATTTTCCTTTTTCAATCAATATTATCACAATCAATAAATGAATTAATTTCTTTGGGAGAAGAGGCATCCACAATAAAATTCAATAACCAACTTGCGCTACAATATTTTGAGAAAGCAAATAATCTTGAAAAAAATAATTACGAAGTTTTGTGGCGATTGGCAAGAACATATTTAGATATTGGTGAACATTCGGAAGAATCAAAACAACTTTCTATTTATGAAAAATCTCTTTCCTTTTCGGAACTAGCAATAAAAGCAAATCCACAAGGTTCAATGGGTTATATGCGTAGAGCAGCGGCGGTTGGCAAAGTTGCATTATTCAAAGGTGTGTGGGAATCTCTTGATTTAGTCGGCAAAATAAAATCGGACTTGGAAAAATCAATTCAACTCGATAAAGCTAACCCAGGAGCTTATTATATTCTGGCAAGAACACATGCAAAACTTTGTGAAAAACCTAAATTTATTAGAATTCCACTTGGTATCGGTTGGGCAAATATGAGTGAATCAATTTCAAAATATGAAAAAGCATTACAACTTAGGCCAAATTTTATAATGTATAATTTGGATGCAGCAAAAGCTTATATTGAAATTGATGAGTATCATAAAGCTAAAATTTTACTACACAAAATCCCCACTTTACAAAAAGAGGATGAAGATGATGAGGCCTTTAAAAATGAGGCTGAATCGATTTTAAATAAAATTAAAAACAAATAAATATTAAATACTTGACTTATATTTATTGTAATAGTAACTTCACCTATATCTTTAAATAACTTGTTCTTACTTATTAACAAACAATGGAGGCTTAATGAAAAAAATTTTTACCATATTTACTGTTGTAATGATTTTCAGTATTGATTTATTTTCTCAGACGGGAGATATATTCCCATTAATTCCGGGCAGAAAGTTATCATATGCTGGTTGGGTAAGAGATAAAACTACTGATTCAAATCTTGCAGCTCCGATTACAAAAAAATATACTGTATTGGATTCGGGTTTTACATTTACATATGTAGCAGCACTTAGAGGTTTGAGATATGCAAAACCAACACATTTTATTTGGGATTCAACTAGGATTATTACAGGAGCAACAACTTATTTAGATACTTTAGTTATTCTTCCAATTAAAAGAGCAACAAATATTTCAGGAAGCGTTTATTTACTTAGAGATATGACTTCTACTTTCGCAGCTATAGGTCATACATCAGTTTTCCCATATATTTGGATTCAACTTTGGAAAGAAGGCGTTACTGCTCCAACAACTTGGTTGGCTTTTGACTCAACTTTTGCGGGAGCACTTGGTAGTGTTCCAATTAAAATTACTGCAACACTGTCGGCAGCAGAAAATTTTACAAGTTCAGTTGGTGGAACACATCAAGTTTACAAAGTAGAATTTAAAGCAACTGCACCAACAGTGGCAGCGCGCAATACATATACACTTTGGGTTGCTCCAAAGTTTGGTATTGTTAAAATTATAATCCATGGAGATGGAACTAATAATGGTCAAATTGGTACTTTAGTAGGTGCAGTTACAAATGTGCCATTACGTAAAGAACTTATTGCAGATAAATTTGAATTAACCCAAAATTATCCAAATCCATTTAACCCATCAACAACAATCAAATTTAATTTGCCAGAAAAATCATTGGTCAATGTTAAAATTTTTGATGTGCTTGGAAAAGAAATTACTACATTAGTAAAATCAACTCTTGAGACTGGAAAATATGAAATTCCATTTGTTGCAAATGGTCTCACCTCGGGAATTTATTTTTATCAAATCAATGCTGAGGGATTAACTTCCAATAAGAAGTTTACTCAAACCAATAAAATGATTTTGAATAAGTAATATTCACTTAAAAAAATCCTGCCACAAACGGCAGGATTTTTTTTTTGCTTATAAGGAAATTAATCAAATGAAAAACTACAACAATAAAATTATTTTTTTTCTTTTTAACATTCTATTTTTTTCAAATATAATATTTGCACAAACTGGTACAATTTCAGGTTCCGTGTATGATAAAAACAGATTAGAGCTTGCTGGCGCAAATGTGATTTTGATTGATAAGAATGATAAAATAACTATTGGCACTTCGACAGATGCTCTTGGACTATATACTTTGTTAAATGTTCCAAGTGGAAAATATAAATTGGTTGCAAGATTAGTTGGATATACTGAAGAAAAGAAATCAATTGAAGTGAATGATGGTGATTTAAAAGTGAATTTTATTTTAAGTACCGACGATGTTAATTTAAACCCAGTAGTTATTACTGCTTCTAAAACTGCTGAAAAATTAAGCGAAGCGCCAGCAGCAATTCATGTTTTGCAAACAAAAGATTTACAAAATATGATTGGGACAACAACACTTGCTGATGCTTTAACTGGATTACCAGGTGTTGAAATTTTTTCTCAAGGTGCTTTTGCAAAATCAGTTAATACTCGTGGATATAATTCAATTTTTAGTGGAGCAATGCTTGTACTTACAGATTATAGAATTGCTAGAGTTCCATCTTTAAATTTAAATGCATTGCATTTTCTTCCACAACAAATGGATGATATCGAACAAATAGAATTAGTTTTAGGTCCTTCTGCTGCGCTTTATGGACCAAACTCTCATCGTGGAGTTTTACATTTAATTACGAAGTCTCCTTTTAATCATCAAGGGACTACCGTTTCAATATCTGGCGGCGAAAGAGCTTATAAAAAATTAGAAATTCGACATGCTCAAACTTTAGGAGATGATTTTGCATTTAAAATTTCTGCAAGTTCGTTGCAATTACATGATTGGGAAGTCGAAGATTATTCTGATAAATGGACTGTAAATGATTTTAACCCGGCAGCTCCTGATAGTTTAAAATCAGAATGGTATTGGAAAACTGAACCACTTAGAAGAAGTGAAGTTATAAATAAAGAGATTTTTCTAAAATCATCAATTGAGTGGCAATCAATAAAATCAAAAATTGATAATGAAGGCGAAGAAAGTTTATCAGATTATGAAAAAACACTTCTTTTTAAATCAACACATGTCGGTGTTAGAAATTATCAAGTTAAAAAACAAAATTTTGATTTAAGATTCGATTACAAACCAATTGAGGATATGACTATTATTACCAATGTTGCTTTAGGTGAAATGTCTCATTTAGAAATGACAGGTATTGGAATGGGAATTACCCAAAACTGGAAATATATCTTTGGTCAGTTAAGAATGAATTATAAAGATTTATTTTTACAAACTTTTATTAATAAATCTAATTCAGGTGACACATATAGAGTTGATGATGGGTTTGAACAATCAGATAATTCTGAAATGTTTGTAGTCCAAGGTCAATACACAACAAATTTATTTGGCGCGACATCTACTTTTGGAATTGATTATCAAAAAGTTACTCCAATGACTCAAGGAACTATCAATGGAAATTATGAAGGAATGGATAATTATTACATTGCTGGTAGTTTTTTTCAAGCTAAATATGCTTTATTAGATAATACTGATATGATTTTTGCAATTAGGGCTGACAAGCATTCTATGGTCAAAGATATTGGTATATCTCCAAAACTCGCACTTATCTATAAAATGAATCCACAAAATACTTTTAGAGTAACTGCAAGTCAAGCATATTCAACACCTTCAAGTTTAGAATACTTTTTAGATCTTTCACGTGGGCCTCTGTCAACTTTCCCATTTAATTATGAAGTCAGAGTTCAAGGAATTCCGAAAGATAAAGGATTTTTTTGGAATTATGTACCAAACACAACAACTCCTTATTTTTATTTAGCTAATAAAGATGGAAGCGGAAATTATGTTAGACATGTTGCTAGCATGTACGATGCTGCAACTTGGAATTATATAAAAGCCATTTTTAATTTAGCATCTGGTGGTAGAGTTCCACTTACTAATGTCCCTATGCCAACTTCTGCTGATAAAGTTGAATTTGATTTAAAACAATTAAATTTAACTACTCGAGGTTTTGAACTAACGACGGGTAATCCAGTTGATATTGCTCCTTATGAAAATACTCAATACACAACTTTCGAAGTAGGTTACAAAGGAATTATTAATGAAAGAATAATGGCATCAGTTGATATACATTATGATTATCAATACAATCTCGGTGGATCGTTAAAAATGGAATCACCATTTGTTTTTATAAATGCAACAACATTTGGTAATTATTTATTAAAACATAAAGATAAAATTGGTGCAGATAGTGCGACCATCATGACGTACGCAAATGGAATTGGCTCTAGGGCACCACTTGGTGTAGTTTCTGCTGAAGGACAATTTTATAAAAATTCAGCTCTTGTAACTTATCGTAATATTAAAACTGGAATTGATTTATGGGGTGCAGAGATTGTATTGGATTATCTCTTAACTGATCAAATTAAATTAACTGGAAATTATTCATTTAATAGTGCAAATAAACAATTAAATATAGGTGGTAATCCAAATCTCCGAGTTTATGCAGCAGCTCCAAAACATAAATATACTTTAGGATTTAGTTATAGCGATCGTGATTTAGGATTTGATTTTAATTCTAAATTTAGATATGTAGGTGATTTCGAAGTTGAAAATGGGGCTTATGTTGGAACTAACGAAAGACCATATTTAATTAATCGAGAGAGAGAAGCAGAGAATGGTGGTGTTGCAGAACAATACAATATTGATATTGATACAGGATATTTGCTAAATGAAAATTTTAGATTCTTTTTACAAATAACAAATGTGTTGAACAAAATGCAACGACAATATATCGGCGCACCTATAATTGGTAGATTTTCAATTGCTGGTGTAAAGTACACTTTATAAAAATAGATTTTTCAAAAATAAGGAAAGCCGTGAAAACGGCTTTTTTTATTTTAACTAACTTTAATTATTTTAGAAAAATTTTGCCGAGATGGTGGAATTGGCAGACACGCTAGCCTTAGGAGCTAGTGTCCAAAAGACGTGGGGGTTCGAGTCCCCCTCTCGGCACTTGATAATTATTTAGATGACCTTTTTAAATCCCATTGCTTTATTTGGATTATTGGCAATTTCAATTCCAATTATTCTTCATTTAATAAATCTTCAAAAACCTAACGAAGTTAAATTTAGCACTCTCAGGTTTTTAAAAGAATTACAGAGAACTGCAATTCAAAAAATAAAATTGAAACAGTTAATTCTGTTGTTAATCAGAATTCTGATAATAATTTTTATTGTGCTTGCTTTTTCTCAACCAACTTTAAAAGGGAGCTATTCCCTTTTTGGCAGCGAAACATCTGCAAAAATTGTAATAATTATTGATGACACTTTTAGCATGTCAATTGTTAATAATAATGGAGAATTTTTAAAACAAGCAAAATTTAAAGCACTAGAAGTTGTAGACGAAATGCGTGAAAATGATGGCGCATTAATTATTCGGCTTTCTGAATTACCAAACACAACAACTCCAAGTTTTGTTTATGATAAAAAAAGATTGAAAGAATTGATAAACAGAACAATTCCAAAATATAATCACGCAACTATTGATGAGGCTTTTAGAGTTACAGCAAAATTATTGTCCGATAATTCAAATTCAATAAATGAAGTTTACATCATTTCGGATAATCAATTGTCAACTTTAACGAAAAGTTTTACAACAAATGAAAAACTTTTTAATAACAAAACTTACTTTTTTTATTTCCCAATCAATAATAATCAAATCGCAAATAATTCGATTGATACTGTAATAATTAATAATTCAATTCTTCAACCAAATAAACCAGTAAAAATTGAAGCAACAATTAAAAATTATGGAGCAAATTCTCCATCGCAAATTGTTACATACTTATCGATAAATGGAAATCGAGTTCAGCAAGAATTAATCACAATCCCAGAAAATAAAAATGTTAAATCGAATTTTACATTCACACCAACAAGCGCAGGTTTTTTACAAGCAAAAGTTGAAATTGAAAATGACCGGTTTGAAGCAGATGATGAATATAATTTTACAATTAACATCCCCAGAGCTACAAACGTTTTATACATTTCGAATGAAAATAATATAATTCCAAAAGCTTTAGCAACTTCAACTTTGGATGGAAAGAGACCAATTAATTTTGATAAAAGTTTTTCTTCAAATTTAGATTTAAACCAACTTAGTAAAGCTGATGTATTAATTTTAGTTGCGGATAATAAATTATTGATAAATCAAATTGCAGCAATCCAAAATTTTATTGAAGCAGGAAAAGGAATAATAATTATTCCATCATCAAATAAAGAAAACAACCAAATATTTTTGGAATTTCTTAAAAATTTTAAGATAAACTCATTGCCACCAATAATGCTTGCAAGTAGAACAAAATTTTTAACGATTGATAATAGTCATCCAATTATAAATGGAATGTTTGAATCTGAAAATTATAACAACATTAATAATTTTGAGTCACCTGAATTTGATTATTTTTTCCCAATTCAAAGCCAATCTGCAGTATTTCCAATTGTACAACTTCAAACAGGAACACCATTTTTATCTGAAATTAAAAATCAAAAAGGAAAATTGTTAATATTTGCATCTCCGATTAACGAAGAATTTACAGATTTAACTTTAAAGCCATTATTTGTACCACTATTTTTACAAAGCTGCTTTTATGCAGCTTCTTCTAATTTAAATCAATTTGCATCAATAAACGCTGCAAGTAACCATGTAATTAAGATTTCTACAAATGAACAAATTAATTTAAATGATTTATGGATTAAGATAGATCAAGAAAAAATAAAAATTAATAATTTATCACAATCAAAATTGAATAATATTTTAGTTGAGGTAAAAAAAGAAGTAGTTGATAAGCCAGGATTTTATAAAATTGAAAGTGGTGAAAAACAAATTGGTTTAATTTCTGCAAATATTAATAAGCTAGAATCAGATACTAAAATATCAACTGATGAGGATGTAGTAAATTTATTTACTAATTTGGGTGTTGATAAAAATAAAATCAATATTATTTCAGAAGATAAAAAGTTGGCATCTTTTATTTCCGAAAAAAGAAATGGGAAAGAGCTTTGGAAAGAATGTATTATTTTTGCAATACTTTTATTATTCACAGAAAGCTTTGTATCCAAAAATAAAAAATTGAGTTGAATGAGAAAATTAATTGATATAGTTCAATCAACTCGCGAGCGCGCAATTGCAGTTGGAGTTGCAACATATCATAATCCAATAAAAGTTGTTAAAGAACATTTGGAAGAATTGGCTTTACTTGCTGATACTGCGGGAGCGGATATAATTAAAAATGTAATTCAAGAACGTGATAAATTTGATACTGCGACTTATGTTGGAAAAGGAAAAGTTGCGGAAATAAAAAAAATAGCTGATGAAGAAAATATTCAGTTAATTATTATTGATGACGATCTTTCACCAGGACAAGCAAGTAATTTAGAAAAAGAACTTGAAATAAAAGTTATAGATCGAAGTGGATTAATTTTGGATATCTTTGCAAAGCGTGCAAGATCGAGTGAATCTAGAACACAAGTTGAACTTGCACAGCTTGAATATCTACTTCCCCGATTAACAAGATTATGGACTCACTTATCAAAACAATTTGGTGGCATCGGAACAAAAGGACCTGGCGAAACACAAATTGAAACTGACAGAAGACTTGCCAGAGAAAGAATTTCAATTCTCAAAAAAAAGTTGGTTCAAATTAAAGCGCAGCGTTCTACTCAACGAAAAAGAAGAGCCGATAAAATTAAAGTTGCACTCGTTGGTTATACAAACGCGGGCAAATCTACATTATTAAATGCCCTTTCAAATGCTGATGTTTTTGTGGAAAATAGATTATTTGCAACTCTTGATACAACCACCCGTTCGGTAAAACTTGAACCGAATCGAGTAATTTTATTAACCGACACAGTCGGATTTATTCGCAAATTGCCTCATCATCTTGTGGCATCATTTCAAAGTACTTTAGAGGAAGTACGTGAAGCAGATATTGTTTTACATGTGATCGATTCTGCAAACGAACAAGCAGTTGATCAAATTACAACTGTAAATGAAACATTGCACGATTTAGAAATTTACAAGAAACCTCTAATTTATATTTTTAATAAAATTGATAAAATGGATGATAGATCATTGTTAAAAGAATTTCAGCGAACTTATTCTCCATCAATATCAATTTCTGCCTCAAGATCTATTAATTTAAATGCGCTTCAAAAAATGATTGCTGATTCAATTAATTCCACATTTACTGAAGTTATAATTCACATCCCATTAAATGAACAAAATATTTTAGGTAAAATTTATTCCCTTGCTCAAATCACAAACCAAAAATATACCGAAGAAAAAATAATCTTATCAGCTAAAATTGCAAATGATCAAATTAAGCGAGTTAGAAATCTTTTAGCATTACATAAAAATATAATTTTAGATTTTTAATAAGTTTTCTTCAACCAAATTAGCTGCTCCATACCCACTTTTAATTGCGCCTTCAATTGTTGCAGGCAAATCCGTAGAAGTCCAATCGCCAGCAAGAAAAAGATTTTTTAATTTTGTTTCTGTTTTTGGGCGATATTTTTGAATTCCAATTTTCGGTTTAAAAGTTGCTCTTTTTTCTTTGATAATTGTTGATTCAATTAATTTTGAATCAACAACTTTAGGATAATATTTTTTTAACTCTTCAGTTGCGATTATTAATATTTCTATTTTAGTTTTATTAATTAATTTATTTGCTCCACTAATTACAAGAGAAATATATTGTCTATCAGATGAATAATTATCTTTTATTTTATTATGATTAAATATCCATTGTATTGGCGAATCAACCAGAGCAACAAAATTTTCATTAAACCAGATTTTATCAAACCATAAATGAATTGTAATTATTGAAGATGATTCAAATTTGTTATCATAATTTATTTTTGGATAGTAATTCTTGAAAGGCGATTTTTCAATCGCAAAATATGGAATCGTAGAAATTATTGCTTTTGTTTTAAGAATTTTACCATCATCTAAAATTACTTCTTTAACTTTATTCTTATTTATTTTTAATATTTCAATTTTAGAATTATAAAATATTTTACCTTTATGCAATTTTAATAAATCCACTGCATTTTCAACAAATAATTTAGATAAACCGACTTTAGAGATTATAATTCCAGAATCACTTTTTTTCCCAAAAAATAT
>JAQCAB010000003.1 GCA_027622375.1 Bacteroidota bacterium | reverse complement strand
AAATGAAAAAGGAGAAGTTTTTGTAGGTCCTCAAGCTTTTGCTGATTATATTGAAAAAGACTATCAAGAAACTCTTGCAAAAAAACAAGAGTGGGGATGGACAATTAATTATGCTTTCGCTACAAAACCAACCAACGCAGATAGAGGTGAATATGTTAATGCTAGATTTACTGGCCCCTCAGGAGTTTTTGAAGAATGGTACCAAATTGCTGATGGAAAATTAATTTCTTGGCACCAAACTAAAAGAGCTTTATCACTACCTAATAGAAACTGATGAAGGAATTATCAATAAGAAATTGATAGACAGCTTATTTTAAATACATCATTTTTTTTGTAACAACTTCTTTGTTGGTTTTCAAAACTGCAGTATAAAACCCACTTGGCAATGAAGAGAAACCAAGTTTGTGTTTATAGGTTCCAGCTGGCAATTCCAAATTATTTAATGTGGTTTCAACGAGTTGTCCAATCGAATTATAAATTAACAATGATACTTGTTTGTTAGAAATTAAATTAATTTCTACAGTTACAGAATTGTTAAATGGATTTGGATAAAAAGTAAAATCATTTTCATTTAAAGATTTTTGAATACCAGTTGATAAATTTAAACTCGATAATGGAAATCGAAAAACGCCTTGAGTATTAGTTGCCGCAATTATATGAGTACTGTTAAGCTCTAAATCAAAAATAGTTAAATCGGTTAAACCAGTATTAATTGCTGTCCAATTATTTCCGTTGTCTGTCGAATAAAAAACACCTCCTCCAAAAGATCCCGCAATAATTAACTGACCGTTACTTGCAAAACCTCTGTAAGATCCTGACGAAAGTCCACCTGAAAGCAAAGTCCAACTCGCACCAAAATCTGTTGAACGAAAAACCCCGGTACCAATTTGTCCACCAGAAAAAAGTATATTTCCCTTACTTTCTATAGCTCTAAAATTTGTTGAAGTCAAACCATTATTTATTGGAATCCAGTTTATTCCAAAATCAATACTTTTATAAATTCCTGAACCATTTGTTCCAACAAACAACGTGTCTTGGATTGCAGCAATACATCGTACATCAGTTGCTGATAATCCAGCAGTGCTCCAACTTTCTCCTTGATTATTTGATTTTGAAACTCCGGTTGGACCAACTACAAATAAATATGAACCCACTTTAATAATTCCACTAGTTAGCAAGTTTGTTAATCCGGTGTTTTTTGAAATCCAAGTCGCGCCATTATCTGCACTTCTAAAAACCCCCTGACTTGTACAGGTATAAATATAATTATTGTCACTTGCAAACCCACGAGTCGGACCAACCGCATCATTACCACTATTAGATAACGAATAGCTCGCGCCACTGTTAGTTGAAAGGTAAGCCCCGGTTTGACCACCTGCAAAATTATAATTTCCTTTTGTCAAAAGGGATTGCATATTTAGAGCTTCGGTTCCGGAGCATTGCTGCCATTGCCCGTAGGAAACAGTTGTTATGAAAATTAGGAAACCAATTTGCAATATTTTTAATTTTATATTTTTAATTATAGTGCCTTCTATTAAGTAAAGTTTAATATAAAATACGACAATTTGTTTATTCAAGTTTATATAGAAAAGAGTTTATTTCCTATATTGTACTATAATTATACTTAAAACCGACAAATGAAGAAAAAGAAACTAGTTTTAAAAAACCCCTTTCGTCGGAAATAACAATTACCCTAAAAATAAAGTATAGAAATTAATTAGAATGAAAGTATTATTACAATTAACAAATCGAGTTCATCCACAAAGATGGGAAAATGTTAGACCAGTTAATAAAAAAGAAATATTGGCAACAAAAATTATTGCATTTCCGATTGAATATTCTTCTGCAAAAATCAGAACCGGGCCACCAATTGATGAGGAAGCAGATTACAATTCAAAATATTGGGCGGGAGTAATCCCGATTTCAACAATTAGAGGAAAAGCAATTTCTGATCCTAAATTAAATCCAAAAATAAAAATCCCTGATTATTTAAAATAATTTTAATGAGATCTGAATATATTTATTTGGTTATTTTTTTACTTGCAGTTTTACATACTTTCTCAACAAAAGCTTTTGAGAAAATAGCGCACAAAAGTAAAAATCATTCCGGTTTATGGAATTTACTTGCAGAAATTGAAGTTGTTTTCGGATTTTGGAGTGCGATCTTATTACTTCTTATCTATTATTTTGAAGGGGGAATACAAGCTTTAAATTACATTGATTCAAGAAGTTTTACCGAACCACTTTTTATTTTTGCGATAATGGTTGTAGCCGGAACAAAACAAATTTTACAATTTGTTACAGCAATAATAAAAAAAGTTTCGAAGATTCTACCTCTAAAAGAGATGCAATCAATTTATTTTATAACACTATTTTTAGTTCCACTTTTTGGGTCATTAATTACAGAACCGGGGGCAATGACACTTGCAGCATTAATTTTAAGAGAATTATTTTATTCGCAAAAAATTTCAAAAAATTTAAAATATGCAACACTTGGAGTTTTATTTGTAAATATATCGGTCGGTGGAGTTTTAACTCCATTTGCCGCACCACCTGTTTTAATGGTTGCAGGTAAATGGAACTGGGATTTATATTTTATGATGTCAAATTTTGGTTGGAGAGCAATATTAATTGTTTTAGTAAATTCAATCCTTGTAAGTTTTATTTATAAAAGTGAATTAAACAAAATTTCTGAGAAAAAGATTTCAGAGTTTTCATCGTATTCAAATGGTTCAATTTTAGTTAATTTACTTTTTCTTTTTGGAATAGTTTATTTTTCACACCACCCTGTAATATTTCTATCGCTACTATTATTTTTTATCGGCATCACAACTGCTTATCAATTAAATCAAAATAAATTATTAATTCGTGAGGGATTATTGGTTGCTTTTTTTCTTGCAGGACTAGTTGTTCTCGGTGGAAAACAACAATGGTGGTTGCAATACATTTTATCAATTTTAACCGTTGACCAAATTTATTATTGCGCCATTGCATTAACATCAATTGCAGATAATGCAGCAATCACATATTTGGCTTCGCTTGTAAATGGATTGACTGATGAATTTAAATATGCAATTGTTTCTGGTGCGATTACAGGTGGCGGATTAACTGTAATTGCAAATGCACCAAACCCCGCGGGATTTTCACTTCTTAAAAATAATTTTGAAGATAATTCAATTAGCGCAGTTGGTTTATTTTTATCCGCATTAATTCCTACCTTTGTTGCAGTTGTTTTTTTTAAATTTATTTAATTTATCACTTATGAACTTTACAAATATTCAACAAATTTTTACAATCGAAGGGTTTATTAGTTTTTCAACTCTGTTTTTACTTGAACTAGTTCTTGGGATAGATAATATAGTTTTTATTTCGATTATTGCAGAAAAACTTCCCAAACAAAAACAAAACAAAGCTCGTATTATTGGTTTGTGGCTTGCACTTATTTTTAGAATTATGTTGCTTTTCTTAATTACTTTAATAATTGGATTAAATCAAAATTTATTTTCAATCGGTGATATTAATTTTAGTGGAAGAGATTTAATTTTACTTTTTGGTGGATTATTTTTAATGGCGAAAAGTACAACTGAAATCCACACTAAAATTGAGGGAGAAGAAAAAAAAGCAGAATATGATAAGAAAAAAAATATTTTTACACTTGTAGTTTTGCAAATAATTATTCTTGATCTAGTTTTCTCATTCGATTCAATTTTAACTGCAATTGGGTTAGTACAAAACATTGCAATTATGATTATAGCAGTAATTGCTTCGATTATTTTTATGATGCTATTTTCTAAAGTAGTGAGTGAGTTTGTGAATAATCACCCAACTGTAAAAATATTGGCTTTAGCTTTTTTACTAATGATTGGAGTTTTGTTAGTCGTAGAAGCTTTTGATGTGCATATTCCAAAAGGATATGTTTACTTTGCAATGGCATTTTCGCTTTTTGTAGAGATGTTAAATCTAAAAATGCGAAAGAGAATAGATTAGTTGTAAAAAATTAATTTACTTTGTAATTATAACTTCGCCAAGATTATAATCATCAAAATAGTTGTAGTTAAATTTGTGTTTATTTAAAATCTGATATACTAACTTCTTCATTTTGTTGCTCGAACCAGTAATTATTTTAAGAGGATTTTCGTTTAAAAAAATAAAGTTTTCAACTAGTTTTTCAACATCCTCATGTTTTACGCCGTGCAAATCTAATGTTTTCATTTAAAATTATTAATAACTTAAAGTAATAACTTTTAGAATGAAAGAGATATCAAAATGAGTAGTAATTAGTTTATGTTGAGCATATCAATTGATTGTGATAAATTAGAATGCAAAACGTGTTCTTCACGAATGCAGAATTTATTTTTCACCAATTAATTTGTAATTTTGATGAAAGTAAAAAAGTTGTGCACAATGATTGTATAAAATACCATGCATTTATAGTTTCACTAATTTATTTTGCGAAAAATTCAAATTATTGTTTTGATTGTCATAAAGGAGTTGGCCATGTACTATAAAAAATTATCAGTTATTCTTTTAATTTCTTTTGTAGAAATATTTTCACAAACACAATCTACAAGTAATTTTAGAGGTGTAATATTTGGAGATTACTTTTACAAACAAAAAGGTCCAACTATTTCTAGTACAACACAATATGCTGATGAGCCATCAGATTACAATGCTTTTGAAATCCGTAGATTTAATTTAATTTATCAAAATGATATATCAGAAGAATATACTCTCAATTTTTTAATTGAAGCTAATGATGGAACTCTTGATTCAAAAACCAGATTGGGTTTTTATCTTAAAAATGCATTTTTGGAATGGAAAAATTATTTACCAAATCATAATATTGCAATTGGTTTAGTTCCAACTCCGACTTGGGTATGGGGATATTCTGAAAAAGCATGGGGATATCGCTCAATTGAAAAATCAAGTCCAGATTTAAGAGGGTTTGGTTCACCAACAGATTTTGGAATATCGCTCAGAGGAAAATTGAGTGAACAAATGAATGTCAATTATGTTTTTACCTACGGAAATGGAAGTGGTTTTACATCAGAAAAAAATAGACAGAAAAAAGTTTATGGTGCAATTAATTTTTCTCCAATACAAAATTTAACTGCAGAAGTTTATGCAGATTTTGAAGAAAACTCACCGAAACTAAGTTCGTATTTAATTAAAGGATTATTAGTTTATCAAACAGAACAATTTTCGACTGGTATGGACTATGCTTTACAAACTAAAAATGTTACAACTCTTGCAAAAGTAATTCCGGCTTCACTTTCGGTTTATGGAAAATATAAAATTCCATCCGAAAAAAATTTAACTCTAGTCGGCAGATTTGATTATTTTGATCTCGACACTAAAGTCAAAAATATTGGTTATTCTGAAAATCTAATTATTCTCGGTTTGGATTATGCACCTAATAAAAATATTCATTTTATACCAAATTTGTGGGTATTAATGAATAAAGCAAAAGACCCAAACAGTTCCGAAAAAAATTCAAATTTAATTGTACGAGTTACTTTTCAATTTAATTTTTAGAAGAATCATCTTTTAAATTCCATTTAATATCAGTTTTAAGGGGATAGTAAATCCAATACATTTTTTTGTATTTTCTTTTAAATAAATGGACAAAATTAGAACTCGTTTTGCACCAAGCCCCACTGGTTTTTTACACGTTGGTGGTTTACGAACTGCGCTTTATAATTATTTATTTGCTAAAAAAAATAATGGTGATTTTATTTTACGAATTGAAGATACCGATCAAAATAGATTGGTTGAAGGTGCAATTGAAAATTTAATTTCAACTTTACATTGGGCTGGGATTGAATATGATGAAGGGCCAAATAAAATTGGTGCATATGGTCCATATATCCAATCGCAAAGATTAAAAATTTATAAAACTCATGCTGAAAAACTAATTGAAAACGAAAATGCATATTATTGTTTTTGCTCGCATGAAAGATTGGGACAAATTCGCGCAAAACAAATTGAACTTCATTTGCCTCCATCTTACGATAGATTATGCAGACAATTAAGCAAAGATCAAGTTGATGAAAAATTAAAAAATAATGAACCACATGTAATCAGGATGAAAATCCCACTCTCGGGTGAAATTTTAATTGAAGATATCGTGCGAGGAAAAGTTTCTTTTGTAAATAAAATTTTGGATGATCAAGTAATTTTAAAATCGGATGGGTTTCCAACTTATCATTTGGCTGTTGTTGTTGATGATCATTTAATGGAAATTTCACATGTTATTCGTGGCGAAGAGTGGTTGCCGAGTACTCCAAAACATATTTTACTCTACAATTATTTTGGATGGGAAATTCCAAAATTTGCTCATTTGCCACTTTTATTAAATGCAGATAAAAGTAAATTAAGCAAGCGTCAAGGTGATGTTGCAGTTGAGGATTATATGAAAAAAGGATTTCTACAAGAAAGTTTAAATAATTTTATTGCTCTTTTAGGTTGGCATCCAAGTTATGATAGAGAAATATTTTCTATGGAAGAATTAAAAAATGAATTTACACTCGAACGTGTTGGAAAATCTGGTGCAATTTTTAATGTTGAAAAACTAATTTGGTTGAATCAACAGCATATAAGAAAATTAAAGAATGAAAAAATATTTGAATTATTAAAAACTGATTTTGATAAAGTACGTTCAAATTTTTCAAAAGAGTATATTTTAAAAACAATTGAACTTTTAAAAGAGAGAGTATTACATTTAACTGATTTTATAAATAATAGTACATATTTTTTTGAAGATCCAAAAAATTATTCAGATGAGGCAGTATCAAAAAATTGGAAACCAGATTCAAAAGAATTAATGAAAAAATTATTGATTGAATATGAAAATTTAGAGGATTTTAGTTTATTGAAAATAGAAGACACTCTAAAACAACTTTCAATTAAATTAAATATTAAAATTGGCGTATTAATTAATCCATTTAGATTATTAATTTCAGGAACTAATGTTGGTCCATCGGTTTTCCATATTGCAGAATTAATTGGCAAACAAAAGGTTTTATCACGAATGAAGTTTGGTTTAGAAAAATTATAACTTTAATGAGTGAAACAATAATTCGATTTAATAAATTAAAATTATTTGGTTTTCATGGCGTGCACGAATTTGAAAAGCAAAATGGAAATAATTTTGAAATAGATTTGGAATTATTTTGTAAGATTCAAAATTCAAAATCAACTGATAATTTGATAGACACAATTAATTATGAAGAAGTCTACAAACTAATTTTAGAAAAGTTTAATATTAAGAAGTTTAATTTATTAGAAGCACTCTCAGATCAACTTGCGGTTGAAATTCTAAATAATTTTATTAATGTCTTAAAAGTAAAATTAATTTTACGAAAAATGAATCCAGTAAAAATGGAAAACCTAAATTCAGTTGAAGTTGAAATTATTAAAGAACGAAAATAATGAATTTAAATAAAAATATATATTTGGGACTTGGTTCAAATATTGAAGAAAAAATTGCAAATATTAAAAGTGCAAATAATAAAATTGCTTCAATTGAGAATACTGTAATTGAAAAATATTCATCCTTTTACGAAACTGAACCGAGAGAGTTTGCTGAACAAGAAAACTTTATAAATGCAGTTGTAAAAATAAAATCAAGTTTAAAGCCAGAAGAACTTTTTATTAAATTAAAAAATATTGAAAATGAATTGGGCAGAATTCCGACTTTTAAATATGGCCCAAGAATTATTGATATCGATATTCTTTTATTTGGAGATGAAATTATTGAAACACAAATATTATCTATCCCGCACAAGAAAATAGTTTTTAGGAAGTTTGTTTTAATCCCACTAGCTGAGATAGATAGCAATTTAATAATTCCTGGAATTGAAAAAAATATATTACAAGTTCTTGAAATCTGTTCCGATTCAGGTTATGTTAAGAAATTGGAAGAAGTAATTATCTAATGAACAATTTACGATATATTGCAATCGAAGGAGTAATTGGAGCAGGCAAAACAAGACTTGCACAAATATTATCAACTCAATTAAATGCAAAACTAGTTTTAGAAAAGTTTGATGAAAATCCCTTTCTTGAAAGATTTTATGCTGATCAAAAAAGGTATGCATTCCAAACACAACTATTTTTTACACTCAGCCGCTTTAAGCAGCAACAGGAGATTTCCCAAATAGATTTATTTCAACAATCAGTAATTTCGGATTATATTTTTGATAAAGATAAAATTTTTGCTTATTTGAATCTTCAAAACGATGAACTTGCACTTTACGAAACGTTGATAACCTCTTTAGAAAAAAAAATTCAACCTCCTGATTTAGTCGTATATCTTCAATCAAATGTTTCGCGATTAATGAAAAATATTCAAACTCGTGGTCGTTCTTTTGAATCTCAAATTTCTGAAAAATATATTTCTGAATTGAGTGAAGCGTATAATTATTATTTTTTTCGATATAAAGCTGCTCCACTTTTAGTTGTAAATTCTTCTGAAATTGATTTTGTAAATAATCGGAAAGATTTAAAATTGTTAATTGATAAAATTACAACACCACGCCGTTCACCTGTAGAATATTTTAATCCAGAAAAATAAATGATACGATTACTTTTATACATGCTGATAATTTATGTTTCAATTAAAATTATTGTAACATTAATTAATTTGCTAATTGCGCAGTTCTCTTCTAAAGGGAAGGCAATCAACGTTATTAAAAAAAAGAATAAAAAAGATTATAAAAATATTGAAGATGCAGATTTTGAAGATATTTCAGATAAAAAGTAATTTTGCGAATGAAGTTTATTGAGCTTTTTGTTAAAAAGATTTTATTAAATATAGTTTCTTTTTTCTTTTCTCCATTTCCAATAAAAAATTTAAATCTCGATACTATAAAGCGAATTTTAATAATTCGTCAGCATGATCAACTTGGAGATTTGTTGCTAACAACGCCTGCAATTAGAGCACTTCGAAAAAAATATCCAAATGCATTTATTTCAATTTTAGTTAGAGAATATACAGAACCAGTTATAAAATTAAATCCACATTTAAATAAAATTATTATTTTTCGAGAAAAAATAAATCGGTGGAGTTTTAAATATGCAATAAAATTATGGAAAGATATTCGAGAAAATTATGATACAGTTATTTTATTAAATACAATTTCTCGTTCTGTAAGTTCAGATATTATATCACTATTAGCAAAACCAAAGATTATTTTAGGTCCAAATATTCCAATATTAAGAAAAACTAAAAATGAATTAATTTACAATTTACTTTCAGAAAATAGTGAAAAACACATCCATCAAATTAATCTCAATTTAGAAATTCTAAAACCTTTAAAAGTAATTCCAAACGGCAGAGAGTACGATTTAATACTTTCTGAAAATGAAATTGAAGAAGGTAATACAATATTTAAAAATTTAATTGGAAAAAATAAAAAAAAATTAATTGGTGTTCATTTCGGCACATTGGATATTTCTCGGCGATTGCCTTTAGATAAGTTGGCTGCTGCAATTAATTATATTCTAACAAAGAAAAAATATTTATTTATTCTGATTGTAAGTAAAAACGAGATTGAATTGTTAAACGAAATGAACAAATCTTTAAATACTAAAATCTTAGTTGCGCCACTTATGCCATTAAGAGTGTTTTCAGCATTCATAAAAAATCTGGATTTATTTTTATGCAACGACACTGGAACTTTGCATATTGCGTCATCACAAAGAATTCCAACTTTATCTTTCCATGCAAAAAACGATCCAAAAGAATGGAAACCAATAAATAAAAGACACATCGCTTTAAGAGCAAATGATCATTTAATAACATCGATCACTGTTGATCAAATTATTAACGGAATTGAAAAAGCTGCAAAATGATTAATTGATATATTTGCAATTGCTGACTAAATTTACTTACAATGTTAATAGAAACTTCAGAAAAAATAAATCAAATTGATTCAAAAAATCTGACTAACGAAATATTAAGTTTAAAAAATGAACTTAATGCCGTTATTTTAGCTCATTATTATCAAGAATCTGAAATTCAAGATTTAGCAGATTTTGTTGGAGATAGTTTGGAATTAGCTCGTCGCGCTTCAACCACAAAAGCTGATGTAATTGTTTTTGCGGGAGTTCATTTTATGGCCGAAACTGCAAAAATTTTAAATCCGAATAAATTAGTTTTGTTGCCTGATTTAGAAGCCGGTTGCTCTTTGGCTGATGATTGTCCTGCAGAAGATTTTAAAAATTTTAGAAAAAATAATCCTAATCATTTTGCAATTACATATATTAATTGCACTGCAGAAGTAAAAGCAATGAGTGATTTGATTTGCACTTCGAGTAATGCGGAGAAATTAATTAATTCAATTCCATTAGAAAAAGAAATTTTGTTTTCACCAGATAGAAATTTAGGAGCCTATTTGATGAAAAAAACTGGTCGTAAAATGACTTTGTGGAATGGTAGTTGCATTGTTCACGAAGCATTTAGCGAACGCAAAATAATTAATTTGATGTTAGAAAATCCCGATGCGATTTTGATTGCACATCCCGAATGCGAAGATCATATTTTAGATAAAGCAAATTTTATTGGTTCAACAAGCGCTTTATTAAAATTTGTTCAACAAAGTCCAAATAAAAAATTTATAGTAGCAACCGAAGTCGGAATAATTCATCAAATGATTAAATTTGCTCCTGAAAAAGAATTTATTGCTGCTCCTCCTGAAGCAAACTGCGCTTGTAATGAATGTCCGCATATGAAAAAAAATACACTTGAGAAATTATATCTTTGCATGAAGAATCGTTCGCCTGAAATTATTCTTTCAGAAGAAATCATTTCTAAAGCAAGAATCCCGATTGATAAAATGTTGGCGTTGAGTTAAAAATATATTTTATTTCCAACTTTATTTAATAATCAATATCTTCACAAATTATGCCACAAACTTATATTAAGGAGCTTTCAAAACATGTTGGATTATCCGTTGTTTTAAAAGGATGGGTTTACAATTCAACAAATAAAGGAAAATTAAATTTTATTATTATTCGTGATGGTACAGGCCTTTGCCAGTGCGTTTTATTTAAACCTAATGTTGGTGATGAAGTATTTCAAAAATCATTACAACTCACTCAAGAATCTTCAATTATCATTACCGGAAAAGTAAAAGAGGAAAAACGTTCTCCTGGTGGATTCGAAGTTGAAATCGAAAAATTTGAAATCATACAAATTGCAGAACCATATCCAATTTCTCCAAAAGATCATGGAATCGATTTTCTTTCTGAGAATCGACATCTGTGGTTGCGTTCATCACGTCAACATGCAATTCTCAAAATCCGTCACGAACTAATCCGTTCTATGCGTGATTATTTTGATAATAATGGTTTTACACTTATTGATGGTCCAATTTTAACACCAGCTGCTTGCGAGGGAACTTCAACGTTATTTGAAACAGAATATTTTGATTTGGGAAAAGCATATTTAACTCAATCAAGTCAACTTTATGCAGAAGCCTCTGCAATGGCGCATGGAAAAGTTTATTCATTCGGTCCAACTTTTCGTGCGGAAAAATCCAAAACAAGAAGACATTTGACAGAATTTTGGATGATTGAACCTGAAGTTGCATTTGCTGACTTAAATGACAATATGGATTTGGCAGAAGATTTTTTGGAATATATTATTCAACGAACTTTAAAAAATAAAAAATCTGAACTCGAAATTTTAGAAAGAAATACTTCCTTTTTGGAAAAAGTAAAAAAACCTTTTCCAAGAATTAGTTATGATGATGCAGTAAAAATTCTTCATAAAAAAAATATTCCATTTGAATGGGGAAATGATTTTGGCGGTGCTGATGAAACAATAATTTCGCAGGCATTTGATAGACCAGTTTTAATTCATCGTTATCCATCTGTAGTAAAAGCATTTTATATGAAGCGTGATCCTGAAAATGAAAAACTTGCACTTGCATTGGATGTTTTAGCGCCGGAAGGTTATGGAGAAATTATTGGTGGAAGTCAGAGAGAAGACGATCTTAATCTTTTACTAAAAAGAATCGAGGAACATAAATTACCGATGGAAGCTTTTAATTGGTATTTGGATTTGAGAAAATATGGTACAGTTCCTCATTCAGGATTTGGTCTAGGATTAGAACGAACAGTCGCGTGGGTTTGCGGATTGGAACATATTCGCGAATCATCACCATTCCCGAGAATGATTCATAGAATAACTCCTTAAAAAATGTTAGTCGAATTTTATAGATTACTTTCAAGTAATTCTAGTTTTGCAAAAAGATTAATTTGGAAAAATTGGTATCAGTTAATTTCCAAAAAAAATAGATTGCCAAATTTTACTTTCATGAATTATGGTTTTATAAATGGCATTAATCCAACTTTAGATAAATTTGATGAATCGAACAGGGTTTTTATACAACTGTATGATAAAGTTTTGTCAAAAGTTTCAATCCAAAACAAAAAAGTTTTAGAAGTTGGTTCGGGGCGTGGTGGTGGTGCTAATTATGTCGCAAAATATTTAAAACCAAAAGAATTAATCGGAATTGATATTTCTTTAAATGCAGTTCAACTTTGCAACAACAATAATCAATTGGAAAATTTAAATTTTAAATTTGGAGATTCCGAAAATATTCCATTTTCTGAAAATGAATTCGATGTTGTTTACAATATTGAATCATCTCATTGTTATGGTTCACGAAAAAAATTTACATCTGAAGTTTGTCGCGTATTGAAAAATACTGGATATTTTTGTTGGGCAGATTTATGCACTGTTAATGAATTGGAAGAAGTTGTACAATTTGTAAAGGAAAATAATTTTAAAATAATTTATTCTGAAAATATTACTTTGAATGTTTTAAAAGCACTTGACGAAATTACTGAGACTAAAGAAACCGCAATAAATAATTTTGTCCCCAAAATAATTCGTTCTACTTTTAAAGATTTTGCAGGGGTAAAAAATACTCGTGTTTATAATTCTTTTAATACAGGGCAATTAGAATATCATCATCTTGTAGCCCAAAAATAAGTTATGATAGTTGCTCAAAATCTCGTCAAAACTTTTGAAGGAATTACTGCTGTAAATAATCTTTCATTTAATGTAAAGCGGGGAGAAATTTTTGGACTTCTCGGTCCAAATGGTGCTGGTAAAAGCACAACAATCAGAATGTTGCTATCTATACTATTACCCGACAGTGGAAAAATTACTTATGATGAAATTTCTTTTAATGATGCGATAAGAAATAAAGTAGGTTATTTGCCCGAAGAAAGAGGAGTTTATCAAAAAAATAATTTAATCGATGTATTAAATTATTTTGCTTCCTTAAAAGGAATGAATATTTCTGAATCAAATAAAGTTGCCCTAAAATTGTTGGGAAGATTCGATTTAATTACTTATGCAAAAAAACAAATAAGGGAACTTTCAAAAGGGAATCAGCAAAAAGTACAATTTATTATTTCCATCCTACATAATCCTGATTATATAATTTTAGATGAACCATTTAGCGGGCTTGATCCAATAAATCAAATTTTATTGAAAGAAATAATTAATGAACTAAAAGAACAAGGGAAAGTAATAATATTTTCGACTCATCAAATGGAAGCCGCCGAAAAACTTTGTGATTCAATTTCTATAATTAACAACGGCAAAGTTGTAGTTCAAGGAGAACTTTCAAAAATAAAAAAAGATTTTGGTGATAAAACAATTCGGCTTGAGTTTGATGGCGAAAGCAGCAACTTAGAAAAAAATGAAAACATCATTAAACTAAATTTATTTGAAAACTATTTGGAGTGTGAACTCAAAAATAATATTTCAACAAAGCAATTCTTAAACTCGATACCCGATACTATTTCAATTAAAAAATTTGAATTCGTTGAACCATCGCTAGAAAAAATATTTATGACTTCAGTCGCTAAAAGTGAGGTTCAGGCAAATGAATAAAATTTATGCAATTGCCCGCTGGGAGTATCTCGAGAAAGTTAAAAAGAAATCTTTTATAGCAAGTTTACTTTTAACACCATTATTTCTTTTAGGTTCATTTTTAATCCCTGCTTATTTCTCTGATAAAGAGGGAGATAAACAAAAAGTATTTGTAATTATTGATGAAACAGAAATCGTAAAACCAATTTTAAATTCCAAATTATCAGAAAAATATAAACTTGAATCAAAAATGCCATTTTATAAAATATTAGAATTGGATGAATTTGGTAATAATTTTCCAGTACAAAAATCTATTGCAATAAATAAAGTTTTAAATGAAGAAATTGATGGTTACATATTTATTCCAAGAAATGCATTATCTAGTCATAAAGTAAAAATTGAATTTGGAAGTAAAAATATATTTATTCTTCAAGATCAGGAAAGATTAAAAAATGAGGTTGAAGAAATTCTTTTCACATTTCAATTGGAAAAAAAGGGCTATAATTATGCTGAAGTAACAAAGCTTAAACCGAATATTGATTTAAATGCCATTAAAATTACTTCGGAAGAAGATTCTAACAATCAAGGACCATTACAAGTATTTTTTTCTGGATATTTATTAAACATTATGCTTTTAATCTTAGTTTTTACAACTGGTCAAATGATGGTTCGTAGTTTAGTGGAAGAAAAATCAAATAAATTAGTGGAAGTTCTTTTAAGTTCTTGCTCATCAAAAGAATTATTATCTGGTAAAATAATCGGATTAAGTTTACTCGGTTTATCAATTATTATTTTTTGGATTATTTTATTTCTTTTAGCAAGTATTGTTTCAACTCAATCAATTGTATCTTTTGAAACAGTAAATTTATTTTTATCATCCTTATTTTTGATTTCAGGTTATTTTTTATATTCTTCATTTTTTATTGCAATCGGTTCACTAACATCATCCGAACAAGATGCGCAACAAATTACAGGTTACTTAAGTTTCATATTTGTAGTTCCACTTTTGTTGTTGGTCCCTGTCATGCAAACACCAAATGCATTATTTGTAAAAATTCTTTCGTTTATTCCATTATTTACACCATCAATAATGATAATGAGAATAAATTTTCAAACCCCATCTTATTTAGAAATATTAATGTCATTACTAGTTTTAATTATTTCAGGATATTATATGACAATTATTGCAGGTAAAATATTTAGAATTGGAATTTTATTAACTGGCAAACGTCCAACTTTTAAACAAGTTTATACTTGGTTAAAAAATAAAGAATAAATTTATTTTAAAAGAACCATCTTCTTTGTAATACTTTTTTTGTTCGATGTTAATTTATAAAAATAAATTCCACTTGAAATTTGTTTTCCTTTAATATTTGAATTAAAACTTATTTTATAACTTCCTTTTGTAAGAAAATCATTTATAACTTCTTGAACAAATTCTCCGAGTGAATTATAAATAATAAGTTTAGTTTGTCCATCTTCCATTATGGAAAAATTAATTGTTGTAGATGGATTAAATGGATTTGGATAATTTTGTTCTAATTCAAATCCAATTGGAATTGTATTTTCAACTTTTTCGATTTTTGTTATAGTTGGCAAAGTCCCATCATATTTCCATTTTTCAACAGTCCAACCATAATATGATTGTGAATAAATATTTCCTTTTTCATCAACATCAACATCATAAGTGGATGTATATCCTGAAACATTTCCTGGTGAAGTACCATTTGTTCTTTTGTTATAACCACCAGTCCAAAAATAATTCCAATATGCTTGATCAATTGTATCTAAAACATCTCCAGTTTTTGCACTCAACATATAAATCCTTCCATATTTATACCATGGTGTAAATCCAAAAAGTTTTGAACATGCAACAAATAATAATCCTTTTGAATCATTAAAACCTAAACCCAAAACTGTGGCTGTATCCATAGTTGTAGCAAGTTGAACTGTATCTTTTAATACATCAAATTTAAAAGTATTTATTTTGGTATAACCAGATGTTGGTGAACCATCATATCTATAAACTTTTCTATTTGTATAATCACTTATAAATAAAACTTTTCCATCTTTACTTGTTACAACACCTTTATAAATTCCATCCGGCAAATCTAAAGTTTTAATCGGTTGAGTTTTACGATCAGAACTCCATTGATTTTTTGGAGGGAATATTTTTAAGTCATCAGTTTTTCCAATTGATGTATCATTTAAAACATAAACGTATCCATTTTTATCAACATGAAGAGAATGTATTCCATTTGTTCCTGTCTCAGTTCTAAAATCAACCGGCTCGATTGTATCCTTTAAAGCAAAAACAAGAATGTTATGTGCATCATCATTATTTGCAACATAAATTAAAGAATCAGGACCAATTGCAACCTGCCAAGTATTTTTTAAATAAACTTCATCAAAGCCAACAAACCATTTTAAATAAACACCAACTGTTGTTGGATTATATCCGTAACTCATTTTTCTACCCAATCCGGAATCGGCATTAACATACGGTATTAAAAAACTTAACGAATTTCTAGAAGTAACAACAGCAATAAATTTATTTTCTTTAAAAACTGCAACTGAAGCAGTTTTATCACCAGTTCCATTTGATTCATCATCGTACGTTGCATAAACTTCTTTCCATTTAGATGTCCATTGTGTCTGTGAAAATAAATCAAGTGAAAAGAAAAAAATTAAAAAAAGATTACAAAAAATTTTATTTTTCATTTTAAGAATTCCTTTTGTATTAAATTAATTCATTTTATATATTAAAAAAAATGTTACAACTTCTTAAATATATAAAACAAATTAATTCAAAAATGCAATTAATACGCATTTCAAAATTATTTTCAATTAAAATTGTAACGATTTTATTTATTTGTACTATTCAATTAAATGCTGGTGTTACAGGCAAAATTGTTGGAAAAATTACATCCGAAAAAACTGGCGAAGCACTTGTTTCTGCAATTGTAAGAGTTGAAGGAACATCACTTGGAGCAGTAACTGATATTGAAGGTAATTTTATAATTTTAAATTTACCTCCAAATACATATGCTTTAACAATAAATTTAATCGGTTATCATCAAATTAAAATAATAAATGTAAAAATTTCTGCTGATTTTACTACAATTCAAAATATAAAATTGAAGGAAGAATCTGTAGAAATGGGTGAAGTTGTAATCCAAAGTCAGCGACCATTAATCAAACAAGATCAAACTAATCCTGTTGTTTCAATTTCTGCAGAAGATTTTGAAGCACTTCCTGTTAATAGTGTTTCCGAAGTTATTGGTTTGCAAGCTGGGATTGTTGTTGATGATGGTGGAGGAATTCATGTTCGCGGTGGAAGAAGTAATGAAATATCTTTTGCATTAAATGGAGTGTCGCTTAATAATCCATATAACAATCAAAGTAATATTGATGTTGCAACAAACGCTTTACAAGAAGTTTCAATTTCAACTGGAACTTTTAGTGCAGAATATGGAAACGCTTTAAGTGGTGTTGTTAATTATGTAACAAAAGAAGGATCCGAAAAATATTCAGGAAGTTTCAGAACATTAAATGGTGATTATGTAAGTTCAAAAAAAGATATTTATCCACACATTGATAAAGTTGATCCATTTAACAAACAAAGATATGAAGTTACATTTGGGGGGCCACTATTTATTGATGGATTAAAATTTTATACATCTGCAGTTCATCGCAGAGAAAATGGGTGGTTGTATGGTGATAGAATTTATAATCCAAAAGATTTTTATGTTTATGCTTCCGATTTGAATTGGCAGGAAATTAAATATGATGCAAATGGAACTCCTTTGCGAGATGCAGGTGGAAATTATATTTATTATTCCGATCCCCGACTTGGTAATTTAAATGGTCCATTTTATTTTGATCCGATTTCAAATGATACTTCTAAATTAAATAGTTTGCCAAGTGGAGATAATTCACTCGTTCCATTAAATTGGTTTACAAGTTTAAATTGGCAAGCAAATATTTCATACAATCTTTCATCAACTTCAAAATTAAAATATGAAATAATCACAGATCAGGGAGAAAGTCAAGATGCGTTTTATTATTCTTACAGATTTAATCCGAATGGAAGACCTACAAATTATTCCAAATCAATAATTCAGTCACTTGATTTTACACAAACTCTGACCAACGAAATATTTTACACTTTAAAGGCTTCTTATATTGATGCTAGTGATAAAACTTATTTTCGTAAAGATATTGATCATCCCGATTATTTGCCCGGTTTTTATCAAACTTCTTTACCATCAACAAGTTTTTTAACAGGTGGAACTTATAATGGCAGAACTTTTGTAAATTCTTCAACACTCGGTTTTAAATTTGATTTAGTTGCGCAAACAGGAATTAATGAAATTAAAACAGGAATTGAATTCCGAAAACATAAACTTAAACTTGAAAGTTATACTCTTCAATTTATTGACAAATCAAATCCAGAAAAAATTATTACAAATTTTCATGATATTTATAATGATAGCATAAAATATATTGCTCGAATACCAGATGTAGCCTCTGGATACACTTCTTATACTCGTGAGCCAATTCAAATTTCTGCTTATCTGCAAGATAAAATTGAACTTTGGCAATCTTTAATTTTAAATGGTGGCGTTCGTGTTGAGTATGAAGATCCAGCCGCAAAACATAATCCAAATTTGAGTGATGCTCTTTCAAATCGTGATACTTTATTTCTCATAAAAGATTTAACTGATACAAAACCAAAAATAAATATTAGTCCTCGTTTAAGCATTGCTTATCCAATTACTGATCAAGGTGTGATTAGATTTTCGTACGGACATTTTTATCAATTCGGAAATCTTTCATCAGTTTATACAAATCCAAATTTTAGAGCACCAGATGGTGTGCGTCCAATTTTTGGAAATGCAAATGTAAAACCTCAAAGAAGTGTTCAATACGAAATTGGTTTGCAGCAAGGTTTAACTCCCGATTTACGACTTGAAGTTGTTGGTTTCCAAAAAGATGTTCGAGATTATATTTTTCGACAAATTGTAATCACTTCAAAAGGAGATATAAGTTACGAGGTTTTAACAAATTTGGATTATGCAAATACTCGTGGATTGACAATTTCACTTTATCAACGCAGAGTTGCTGGCAGTAATTTTAATTCCACCGTTGATTATACTTTTTCTGTTGCCGAAGGAAATAGAACCGAACCTCGCGAAGATTTCTTTTATAGCGAAAAATCTGGGAAAAGTGCAGAAACATTTTTAGTTCCATTAAGTTTTGATAGATCTCATATTTTAAATACAACTTTCAGTTTTACTGAACCAAATGATTATTCTGCTAGTGTAATTTTTAGATTACAATCTGGTTCACCTTACACGCCATCAATACCTGCAAGTTTATCTTTACAACAAACAACATTTGTCCAAAATAGTGCACTAAAACCATTTCAATATTCAACAGATTTAAAAATTGAAAAAACTTTAAAATTTACAGGGAATACTTTAAAAATTTCAGCTCAAATTGATAATTTGTTTGATATTCAAAATGAACTTGATGTTTATTCAAATAGTGGAAGAGCTTTATATAATGCAGATGTAATTGCTAATCCAACTCAATTCAATCAAATTACAAGCCGTATAAATAAAGGGCACAATGGATTAATACCGATGGAAGCTATCACAAATTATTTTATTGATCCTATAAATGTTAGTCGTCCAAGATTAGTCCGAATTGGATTTATGTACTATTTTTAATTTTAAAATTAATGAACTTTAAATTTTTATTTTTATTTATTTCTTTATCAGTTGGAATATTTTCTCAACAAAATAAAAAAATAGATTTTCTTACAACTGATGTAAAAGGTTTATCAGAATCCGAATTACGTGAATATGAAAATTCTCGTAAATCATTTATTTCACGATTGCGAAAATCAATTGGTTATCGTTCCGAAATAAAAAGTTTAGTAATTCAAGGCAATAAAATTAAAACAATTCTTTACAACACTGGTTCAATCAGTCGTCCCGGGATTACAGGCAACGTTTTAGATTTAGTTTGGAATGGACTTGGATATGGTTATGAATTTGGTCCACTTGTTGGTGCAAAAGTCCCAAAGGCAAAAAAAGAATTAACTGACACTTTAAAAATTGTTACTGAAGGATTTGATTCTCCGTCAGATGGAGAATATGGTCCTGATGGTTTAAAATGGGGATGGCTTCCAAAAGTTGGTTACTCAGCATCTGGTCAACCTGATGTTGCAAGTTGGGGAGCTCGTGCAAAAGTTAATAACGATTTAAGACTTCGTCCTCCATCATGGCCCGAAAGTTGGTACAATGCTGGATTAAATCAATATGTTTATCCTTCATTTTTAGGTGGCAATTCAACTGTTCCAGATGAAGAGCTTTATTATGTTGTTGATGATTACACAAAAAAAGAATTTGATTATTATCCTTTTGCCGATGATTCAAGTAAACGTGGTTTAGGATTAAATCTCGAAGTTCGAACTTTTCAATTTTCAAATCCACTTGCTGAAGATATTATTTTTTTAGTTTACACTGCAGAAAATAGTAGTCCTAAAACTTTACCGAAAGTTTATTTCGGAATGTTTGGTGATCCGCATGTCGGTGGAGATAGAAATTATTCTGATGATGCAGCTTCATTTATCCCATCGCGCGAAGGAACTGTTTTTAAAGATGGAAATGATTTAACAATTATAAATGGTGTTTTAACTTCTCAAAGAAGTAGAAATTTAGTTTATGCATGGGATCCAGATCAAAAAAGTGATGTCCCAAATATGGCGCCAGGATATTTTGGATATAAATTTCTTGAAAGCCCAAATAATAGTATTGATAATTTGGATAATGATGATGATGGAATAATTGATGAAGATCCATTTGGAGGTCGCGGAGTTTTTCTTGACCAATCACAAGCTTATACAGGAATTGCCGATACAAATAAATATATTCGCGCTTATGGAAAACCAAAAGCTCGATGGAGTGGAGATGAAGATGGAGATTGGGACCTAAATCGAGATGATGTTGGTGTTGATGGAATTTTAAATCCTAATGCTCCTGATTTTGGAGAAGGTAATGGAATGCCTGATCAATTATTTAGTAGTGATGGAACTTGGATGGGCTCGGAACCAAATTTTGGTTTTCGTGATGTTAATGAATCAGATCAAATTGGTTTAAAAAGTTTTTGGGCTTTGGAATGGGGAGGATCAAACAGACCGAAAAATGATATTTTGATGTATGATAAAATTTCATCCGATACCAGTGATGTAAGTTTACTTTATCCACCAACTCAAGGTGATAATATTTTTCTTTATGGTTCAGGACCATTTGCTTTAAGGCAAGGAGGTCGACAAAGATTTTCAATTGCACTTTTAATGGGGAGCGATTTAAATGATTTACTTTTGAATTCTGAAATTGCTCAAAGAATTTTAGAAGCAAATTATAGATTTGCTCAACCCCCACCAAAACCAGTTGTTCGTTCAGTTGCTGGTAATGGAAGAGTTACTTTGTATTGGAACACAGATTCTGAAAACGCAAAAGATCCGTTGACAAATGAAAATGATTTTATGGGATATAAAATCTATCGAAGTGAAGATTATACTTTTTCGGATGTTTTTTCAATTACTGATGGCGCTGGTTATCCATTTTTAGGAAAAGCTTTATACGATGATCGTGCACAAAAATCAGCAATTTATCATAATCCTTGGTCAAGCTCAGAAAAAAGTTTGTATGTAAATGGATATCATCCAACAGAATATTTAGGGCGTTCAGTAAAATATTATATGGGCGATCCAAATGATAATAGTGGTTTGCGGCACCAATATATTGATTCAACTGTAACAAATGGAAAAACATATTTTTATGCTGTTGTTGCATTCGATCGTGGAGTTTATACTGATAGTTTAAAATTACCACCAACTGAAACTCAAGCCATAATTCAACGAGACGCTGTTACTCAGGAATTCAGATTTGATGTGAATACTTCAAAAGTAACACCATCTGCTTATGCAACTGATATAATTAATCCGAGTGATACAATTAATATTGGTAAAACTTTACAACATACTTCTGGAGTTGCAACTGGAAAAGTAAAATTACAAGTTTTAGATCCTATCTCACTCGGGAATAATTCTTACAAACTTTCATTTAAAAAAATAAAAATTGGAACTGATACAGTTTTAGCTTATTCAATTTTACGTGAAACTTTATTTGAAGAAAATTTTTATGGTAAAGAAACTTTATTTGTAAGTTTATTAAATATAAATATTGTCAAATCATCAGTTGTAATTAAAACAGAAGCAGGACAAATTGTTGATGTCTCACAAATTACAGTTGATTCAGTTGGTGGATTGATTAAAGCAAAAAGAACAGGAATATTAATAAAAGGATCAAAGTATATAATTCAATATCAATATTATCCGATTGTAAATAGCCGCAACTTAAGTGGGCAAGATGCAAATCAAACTTTTGATGGATTTAGATTATTTTTAACTGACGATCCGCTTGCATTAGATTTAAAGGGAAGTTCATTTAATGTTCCTACTACAAAAATTATTGGTTCTATAAAAGCACCAACAATTGGAACGGTAAGAGTTGCCCCTTTTGATATACGAGTAACATTTAACAAACTTGATACTCTTGCTGATGGAAGTTATAAATATCCAGGAGATACTTTAGGGACTCAATCTAATCCAAATGGAAAATATTTAATTGCACCTTTTAAAATTTCAAACTCAACTGATAATACCGAAATCAGATATTTTGTTGGTAAAACAGGAACTACAATTACTAAATGGAAATTTGGTGATAAAATAATTATAAGAACACCAGCGCCATACGACCAAGGTTCAAGCGCTGCAACAATGATGGAAGTTAATTTTAATCTTCCGAGTGATTTAATTGTAAATATTAATGGAGGAGAATTTTTTACAGGGAAAACCACAAAGCCATTTGTCGCAACAGAAGAATATAAATTTACAACTTCAAAAGTTGCATACGATGCTTCAAAAATAAAAAATGAATTAAAAAATATTTTTGTAGTTCCAAATCCATATGTTATTTCAAGCCAATTTGAACAACCTGCAAATAAACCAGATTTGCGAGGGGATAGAGCATTGCAATTCAGGAATCTTCCAAAAAAATGCCTAATTAGAATTTATACAATTACTGGAGAGTTAATTCGCACTTTAGAAAAAAATGATGAAACAGATTATTTAAGTTGGGATTTACTTACATCCGAAAGCGCAAGAACAAGTTACGGAGTTTATGTTTATCAGGTTGAAGCTGAAGGCGCAACAACAATTGGCAGATTTGGAGTAATAAAATGAAGAAGTTAATTATTTTATTATTTTTAATTTTTAATATTTCACATTCTCAACTTTTTAGATCAACAACAAAAGTTGGAACGACAGCTGCGCAATTTTTAAAAATCGGTTCAGGCGCACGTGCGATTGCAATGGGCTCAAGTTCTGTTGCGGTTGAAGGAGATGTTTATTCTCTTTATTGGAATCCAAGTTTAATTGTAAATAATCAAACTACAGGTTCTTCCGCATTTACTCATGCAGAGTGGATTGCTGATGTAAATTATGATTATGCTGCATCGATTTTAAATTTGGAAAATATTGGGATAATTGGTTTTTCGTTTACATCACTTTCAACACCTGAAGATATTGTTCGAACAGAAAATAATCCATTTGGTGATGGAAGAAAATGGAAAGCTCAATCGCTTGCACTTGGAATAACTTATGCAAGACTTCTTACAGATAAATTTGCAATAGGTGGAACTTTAAAATATATAAATGAATCAATCTGGAATGAGAAAGCAACTGGTTATGCATTTGATATCGGAACTATTTATAGAACAGATTGGAATGATTTAAGAATTGGTTCATCAATTTCTAATTTTGGAACTAAATTAAAATTAAATGGTTCTGATCTTAATTATTCAAATGAACCAGGGAATATTGTAAATCAAGGTCCGCAAAATGTAAATTCACTTTATCAAACTGATGAGTTCGATATTCCCTTATTATTTAGAGTTGGTTTAGCAATTGATTATTTGGAAGTAGAAAATTTAAAAGCAACTTTAGCAATTGATGCAATTCATCCGAATGATAACAAAGAATATTTAAATGTCGGAACCGAAATTAGTTACGATAAAATGTTTTTCGGAAGAGTTGGTTTTAAATCTCTTTTACTTGATGAATCAGAAGAAAGTTTGACTTGGGGGATTGGAATTAATTATCCACTTTCAAGTGTAATTTATATTAGTTTGGATTATGCCTTTGCAGATTTTGGTAGATTAAAAAATGTGCATTACATTTCGTTAACTACAACTTATTAAGAAATCCCAACTCCATAAGGAATCCATAAAGTTTTTGGTTCGCAAAATTCGTGCTGAATTCTTTCTCCATGTAAAATTGAATCATCAAACCAATTAACTTCATTTCCAAAATTTACAGTTACACGTTTTACGGTTTCAGCTGAAAGCTTGCGAATTGTAAAACTTTCTTCTTCAGTTCCGTAAAAATTTATTCCATCAATATCTGCATGTTGTGCTAAAACTTGCGCTAATTCCATTTTCTTTCCAAAAACAATTTGTATTACTCCAGCTGGAATATCACCAGCACGAATAATTTCAATAAAAGTTGAAACTGAAAGTGGATATTTTTCTGATGGAATTACAACTATCGAGTTGCCGTAACAAATTGCTGGAGCAATTCTTGAAATAAAAGATAAAAATGGAAATTCATTTGGCATTGTTAATCCGATTACACCAATTGATTCTCTAAATGTTTGAACAATTTGCGAGCTATTTGTTGATTCAATTTCGCCAGTTAATTTATCAGCTCTTCCACCCCAATACATTAATCTTTCAATTGCTTTTTTAGTTTCAAGCTGAGTACTTTTTAAAGATCTTCCAGTCATTAAAGATAATTTTTCTGAAATTTCTATTTCTCTTTCATTTAATCTTTCAGCCAAAAACATTAAAAGTTGCATTCGGTTAAATGATGTCGTGTTTTTCCAGCTTTCGTGATTATTGCGTGCAGCTTCAACTGCATTGCGAATATCTTTTCTATTTCCAAGTGGAACTTCACCAATAATTTTTCCATCAAAATTTTTTACAGAAACACTCATTCCGCCATCAGGGCGAACTTCTTTTCCGCCAATAAATTGTTTTATAGTTTGATCAATTGAAGTTGATGAATTACTTTTTATTTTTTTTGGATTATGAATTGCTGAAGTTTTAAATTTCTTTTTAATCGGAATTAAATATTCAAACATTCCAATTCTACCACCTTCTCTTCCAAATCCGCTTTCTTTAAATCCACCAAATGGAGCAGAAGCGTCAAACTGATTTGTACAATTCCACCAAATTGTGCCTGCTAAAAGTTTTTTTGCAATTTCATATCCAAGTTGAACTTGCTCTGTCCAAATACTTGCCGCAAGACCAAATGGTGTGTTATTTGCAATTTGAATTGCTTCTTGTGGAGTTCGGAATTTTATTGCAACTAAAACTGGCCCAAAAATTTCTTCGCGAACTAAAATATTTGATGGTGTTGCATTTTCAACTAAAGTTGGTGGATACCAATATCCATCTTTTGGGCAAGCCCATTTTGGATTCCAAATTTTTGCCCCTTCAGATTTTCCTTTTGAAATCATTTCAGTAATTTTTGAAAGTTGCTGCGGAGAATTTATTGCTCCCATATCAACAGCTTTATCCATTGGGTCACCAATTACAAGTTTTGACATTCTAATTTTTAACTTTTGGATAAACTGATCATAAATATTTTCTTGTAAAATTAATCGGGAACCAGCGCAACAAACTTGTCCTTGATTAAAATAAATTCCATCAACAACACCTTCAATTGCATCATCTAGTGAAGCAGAATCAAAAACAATAAAAGCTGATTTGCCACCAAGCTCCATTGATAATTTTTTATGGGTTGCGCTTGTTGCAGTAATAATTTTTTTACCAACTTCAGTTGAACCAGTAAAAGCAATTTTAGCAACTTCATTGTGATTTACCAAATAACTTCCCGTTGAACCATCGCCAGTAATAATATTAATTACTCCTTTTGGAAAATTTATTTGCTCTAACAATTTTGCAAAATATAAAGCAGTAAGTGGAGTAAATTCTGCAGGTTTTAAAACTACAGTATTCCCGGCAGCAAGTGCTGGTGCAATTTTCCATGAAAGCATTAGTAACGGAAAATTCCATGGAATAATCTGGCCGATTACTCCGAGTGCAGTATAATTTGGAAATGATTCTTGCCAACATGTTGCCCAACCTGCATGGTGATAAAAATGTCTGGCAGCAAGTGGAATATCAATATCGCGTGTTTCCCGAATTGGTTTTCCATTATCCAAAGTTTCAATAATTGCAAGTTGACGACTGTTTCGCTGAATTATTCTTGCGAGAGAATACAAATATTTTGAACGTTCTGAAGGAGAAAAGTTTTGCCAAACTTTAAATCCTTTTTTTGCAGATTGAACAGCATTATCGACATCAACTTCATCAGCTAAAGCAATTGAAGAAAGTTTTTTTCCGTTTGAAGGATTTATTGTTTCAAAATATTTTTTTGAATGTGGCGCAACAAATTTTCCACCGATAAATAAATTATATTTTGGGTCAATTAATTCTCCAACACTTTTTGGAATAGATTCAGGAGCGGGGGAAAGTGTATCGGGATTTTCATAAAACCATTTTGCATCCATAGATGATTTTGGGGATTTATTTATTTTCATATTCAATAATTTTTAAGAAATTGGATTATATCTGTTTGATCCATATCCACCAGTTGCGAAATGTTGTAATTGCCTTTCAATATCAGCAAGTAAAGTGCTGGCACCAATTCTAAATAATTTTGGATTTAACCATTCGTCACCTAATTCTTCTTTTATTAAGGTCAACCATTTTAAACTATCAGCGGCAGTTTTAATTCCACCGGCAGGTTTAAATCCAATTTTTTTACCAGTTCTCTCATAAAAATTTCTGATTGCTCTTATCATTGTTAAACCAACAGAAAAAGTTGCATTGATTTGTTCAAAACCAGTTGATGTTTTAATAAAATCGGCCCCTGCTTGCATTGCAACTTCGCTACCACGCCAAACAGTTTCAAGTGTACCGAGTTGACCGGTTCCTAAAATTACTTTCATATGTGTATTACCGCATGATTTTTTCATCTCTTTAATTTCATCAAATAATTTTTTGTATTGATTTGTTAAAAGTAACTCACGATTTATCACAACATCAATTTCATTAGCGCCAAGTTTAACAGCATGTTCAATTTGTGAAAGACGATTATCTAAACTTGTTTGTCCGGCAGGGAAGTCGGTTGAAACTGCTGCAATTGGAATCTCAGAATTTATTAAAACTTCTTTTGCGTATGGAATCATCCTTTCATAAACACAAACTGCGCCAACTTTTATTTTTTTATCAAAACCAAGTTGATTTAAAAATTTTGGATTTACTGGATTAATTGCTTTTTCGCACAAACGGCGAACGTTTGTTTCAGTATCATCAGCTTGTAAAGTTGTTAAATCAATTGACTCAATTGCCTTTATGTAATATGCAATTTGTGAGCCCTGTTTAATTGCGCGGCGCGTGAACATTGTTGCCAATCTTTGACGCACTGCGGGAGTGTTAACTTTTATTTTTGAAAGTAAATTAGTTTCTAAATTTGTAAACATTATTTTTTTATTTTTTCAAATTCGCCAGCAATTCTATTTTTACGAACATTATTCCACATAAAATAATGTCCATTCATTACAATATAAACATTTGCTGGAAGTGTTTGAACAAATGCAATTGCGCTTCCTAAATTAAATAATCCATCAGAGCTACCAAATTTATATGGCACCATTGCGCCAGTTAAAACAATTGTTTTTCCTTTAATATTTTTTGCAATTGCTTTTGCAGTTTCGACAATTGTATCGGTTCCGTGTGTGATTATTATTTTATTTTCTTTTGTAGAAAGACACTCTGCAACAATTTTTTGACGATCTACATCAATTAAATCTAAACTATCTTTCATCATTAATGTTTTGATATCCACTTTAACACGAGAGCGCGCAAGAGAAATCATTTCATTTAAATGTGTTTTGTTGAAAAATAAATTTCCAGTAAGCTCGTTATATTCTTTATCAAATGTACCGCCAGTTACAAATATTTTAATTTTCATTTAATTAAAATTAGATAGAAAGGGGAAGGAGTGCAAACTAAAATTTAGTGGACAGGGAGGGAATTGAACCCCCGACACATGGATTTTCAGTCCATTGCTCTACCAACTGAGCTACCTGTCCCGGTACTTCTTTACAAAATTAAATAAATTATTGGGATAGTGCTAACGTAATCATTATTCAATTCTCATTTTATAAAACGAGCGCCAAACAAAAACTAATGCAATCGCAAGAAATAGTAATCCAAAATATGGAGCTACATCTCTAAAAGTTTCTGAAATTGCAATTTCCATTGCGAGCAAACCAAACAAAGTGGTAAACTTAATTATTGGATTTAATGCAACTGACGATGTATCTTTAAATGGATCACCAACTGTATCTCCAACAATTGTTGCATCGTGTAATGGAGTGCCTTTCATTTTTAATTCTACTTCAACAACTTTTTTTGCATTATCCCAAGCGCCACCAGCATTTGCCATAAAGATTGCTTGAAACAATCCAAATACTGCAATTGCAATTAAATAACTTACAAATAATGCAACTGCATTATTTCCACCAATGCTTGATGGAGAAGAGATACAAGCAAATGCTAATGCGAAAAAGAAAATTCCAACAAAAATATTGAACATTCCTTTTTGTGCATATTGAGTGCAAATTTTTACAACTTCAACTGATTTTTCGGTATCAGCTTTTTTTGGAGCATTTGGATCAAGATTGATATTCTTTTTAATATACTCAACAGCTCTGTAAGCGCCAGTTGTAACAGCTTGCATTGATGCTCCAGTGAACCAATAAATAACTGAACCACCAAGAATGAATCCGAGAAGTGTATATGGATTTAATAAACTAAGAACTGTTTCTGGTTCGATTCCGAGTGTGCTTTTAATCATTAAGATTAAAGAGAAAATCATAGTTGTTGCGCCAACAACAGCAGTACCAATTAAAACTGGTTTTGCAGTTGCTTTGAATGTATTTCCAGCGCCATCATTTGCTTCTAAATAATATTTTGATTTTTTCCAATCTGGTTTGAATCCAAAATCTTTTTCAATTTCAGAATCAATATTTGGAATAGTTTCAATCAAAGACAATTCATAAATTGATTGTGCGTTATCGGTAACTGGTCCATAACTATCAACAGCAATTGTTACTGGTCCCATTCCCAACATTCCAAATGCAACTAAACCGAAAGCAAAAATGGAAGGATAAATCATAAATCCTTCTAAACCAAAAGTGCTTGAATAATATGCAGTGAACATAAGAACGAAGAAAACCATTCCTTTCCAAAACGCACTAAAATTACCTGCAACTAAACCGGAAAGAATTGTTAAAGATGCACCACCTTCTTTTCCTGCACTTACAATTTCTTGTACGTGAGCAGATTTTGGTGATGTAAATATTTTTGTGAATTCAGGAATAAGCGCAGCACCTAAAGTTCCGCAACTTATTATTGTTGAAAGAATCCACCACATTTCTCTGTTTCCATTTATATCTGGAATTAAAACATAACTTGCGATATATGTTACAATGATAGAAAAAATAGAAGTAATCCAAACTAAATTTGTTAAAGGTTTTTCAAAATCAATATCTTCTTTTTTATCATACTTAGCATTACTTATAAATCCATTAAACCAGAAAGCAACTACGGAAGTTATAATCATTAGAATGCGCATTGCAAAGATCCAAACTAAAAGTTTTGTTTGAATTGGTTCGCCACCTGTAACGGCAAGAAGAATAAAAGAAATTAAAGCGACACCAGTGACACCGTAAGTTTCAAATCCATCGGCAGTTGGACCAACACTATCGCCTGCATTATCGCCGGTACAATCTGCAATAACACCTGGATTGCGAGGATCGTCTTCGCCAATTTTAAAAACAACTTTCATTAAATCAGAACCGATGTCTGCGATTTTTGTAAAAATTCCGCCAGCAATTCTAAGTGCTGATGCACCGAGTGATTCACCAATTGCAAAACCGATGAAACAAGCTCCGGCTAATTCGCCAGGCATAAGTAAAAGAATAATCAGCATCATTATTAATTCAACGCAAATTAAAACAACTCCAATACTCATTCCGGCATTCAAAGGAATTGTAAGTAAGTTTAGTGGATTTCTTTTTAAACTTGCAAAAGCCATTCTTGAGTTTGCCAAAGTATTCATACGAATACCAAATGCAGCAACTGCATACGAACCAAGAATTCCAACAACTGTCCATCCTAAAATTAAAAGAACTTCAGCGATTCCAAATAAAGCAATTCCATCATGATCTTTTGCAAGAAATCCGAAATAAAAACCTACAGTTGAACCGATGAATAAAAATAAAATTGCCAAAAACTTGCCTTGTTGTTTTAAATATGCTTTACAAGTTTGATAGATTACATCAGCAATATCCAACATTGATTTGTGTGCGGGAAGTTTTTTTACTTTTGTAAATTGATAGTAACCAAAAAGCAATCCAAGAATACAAACTATGAAACCATAATATAGTATAGTCTCATTTTTGATTGCTGCAGGAATTTTTAAATCAGCTTCGCTAGCAAATAAAGGAGTTGCCAACGAGATTAAGAAACCGAGTATTAACGATAATCGTTTTTTCATAGTTAAAGAATTAAATTAAATTCTAAATTATTGATTGAATTTGTGAATAATTGATTGTAAAAATTTCAACAAATATATTAAAGAATGATGTTTCTATCAATAAAATTTGAGAAATTTTATTAAATTAATATATGACAATAGATAAAATCCGAAGAGATTATAAACGAGCCTCGCTTAATAAAAAAGATGCCGACCTAAGTCCGTTTAAACACTTTGCAAAATGGATTGATGAAGCAATCAAAGCTGACCTTATTGATGCAACTGCAATGTCAATTTCTACTTCTGAAAATAATAAACCATCTTCAAGAATGGTGCTTTTAAAAGGATATGATGAAAGTGGTTTTAGTTTTTATACAAATTATGAAAGTAAAAAAGGAAAAGAAATTTCTGCAAATCCGAATGTAGCTTTACTTTTTTATTGGGCTGAATTAGAACGACAAATTAGAATTGAAGGGAGAATTGAAAAACTTTCTGAAAAAGAAAATGATGAATATTTTCAATCAAGACCAATTGAATCACAAATTAGCACTTGGGTTTCATTACAAAGTAGTATTGTAAAAAACAGAAAATTTTTAGAAGATCGATATAATGAATCTGCTAAAAAATTTGGAAAAAAAGTGCCTCGTCCAAAATATTGGGGAGGATATAAAGTTATTCCAAATTTATTTGAATTCTGGCAGGGAAGAGATTCACGTTTGCACGACAGAATTCAATATTCCAAAAAAAATAAGAAATGGATTATTGAAAGATTAGCTCCATAATTAATGGTTGCATTCTGCGCCAACACTAACTTCAATACCGGAAGAAACGCCCTCAGTTTCAAAATAAAATTTCTTTCTTTCTTTTTTAGAATCAACTTCAATTAAAGTATTTCCATCATACAATCTTCCATTTAACATTACATGAGTAATTGTATTTGTGTTTTGAATATTTTCAAGAGGATTTTTTTCAAGAATAATTAAATCTGCAAGTTTTCCTTTTTCAAGAGAGCCGAGATCGTTATCCAATCCTAAATATTTTGCACCATTAATTGTTGCACATTGCAATGCTTGATGGTTTGTCATCCCACCTTGAGCTAAACTCCACAATTCCCAATGTGGACCTAAACCTTGAAGTTGACCATGCCCACCAATTTGAACAGAAACATTTCTATCAACTAAATCTTTACAAACTTTTGAGTTTTCGATGTGGTTAAAATCATCTTCGGCAACCATTGTTCTACGTCTTGAACGTGAATTAATTAAATTTTCAGGAAAGAAGTTTAGTAATTTTTTATTTTTCCAAACCTCGCTGTGTTGAAACCAATAATATTCTCCCGATAATCCACCATAAGAAACTAGAAGTGTTGGTGTGTAACCAGATTTACTATTTTCGTACAAAGTTAAAACATCTTTATAAAGAGGAGAAATTGAAATTGAATGTTCAATTCCTGTATGGCCATCTAAAATGTGAGTCATATTCCAAAAAAATGTAGCGCCTCCTTCGGGCACAACTAACATTTCAAGTTTTCGTGCAGCTTCAATAATTTGTTGACGTTGATCGCGACGAGGTTGATTGTAACTTTTAACGGAAAATGCACCGAAAGCTTTTAATCTTTTTAGATGAGATTCAGCGTCCTCTAAATTATTTACAACAGCTTTAAAACTTCCTTCTGCGCCGTAAAGTATTGTTCCAGTTGAAAAAATTCTCGGACCAGTAATTAATCCAGCTTTTTGCATTTCGGAAGCTGTAAATACCATTTCAGTTCCGTTTGATGGATCGTGAGTTGTTGTTACACCATAAGCAAGATTTGCAAAATGCCCCCAGTTTTGTTGCGGTAGAATACCATTTGAGCCATGACCAAGATGTGCGTGCGCATCAATCATTCCTGGAATTATAAATTTTCCATTTGCGTTTATAATTTTTGCTGATTTTGGAATTTCTATTTCATCAGATTTACCAATTGAAGTTATTTTATTTTTTTCGATTAAAATTGTTCCACTCTGAATAACTTCATTCTTATTCATACTAATAATTGTTGCACCAGTAATTGCAATTATATAATTTGGAACATCAGTTTTTGTGGAAAAACCAATTGAATTTATAATCAAATTATTTTTTGAAGTATCTGTAAAAACATTTTGAATATTTTTTGTAAATAAATTTGCGCCGAGCGACCAATATAAATTGTTATTATCATTTGACCATTGCAAATTATAACCAGATTCAGTTGAAACTTTTTTAACAGGATATTCATTTGAATTCATATTCATATTAATTGCTTGTCCAGTTCTTGGGAAAGGGGAGACGTAAACATTAAATCTTTCAACAAAACTTAAATATTCATCATCTGGAGAGGGGGTAATTTCTTGCGCATTTTCGGAAATAAAATGAACTTGTTTTTTTGTTCCATAAAGATCAAAGCTGATTAATGAAAGTTTATCTTGATCATAAGATTTTAAATAAATTCTATCTCCCAAAGAATTAAAAAGGGGACTTGAGCCATCTTCTGAAACAAGTTGTGGTTTTCCACCATCAGATGAAACAATATAAATTCCTGTTTCTCTAGCAAATGATGTTCCTCGTAACATATCGCCGCCAACTTTTCTAAAAACTATTTTTTTGCCATCTCTTGAAAATGATGGTTCAACATAATGCCCCGGTTCAGTTAATAATTTTTTTGGATTTTTGCCATCAATTGTATTTATCCAAAGCATTCCTTTTTCATCATCGTTCCAGGTTGTGTAAGTAATATATTTTCCATCATTTGAAGCTGAAGGAAAAAATTCAAAATTGGAATTATCATTTGTAATTCTTTTTACAGAAGAATTTTGGATTTCTTTTATATAAAGTTTACCGAGTGCTGAATAAATTACCTGTTTTTTATTTGGCAAAACCTTTACCCATCGTAAAACTTTTACATCTAAATTTTCTGGAGAGACATTTTGTTTAAAATGTAATGCTTCTACAATTGTTTGTTTTATATGAGCGTTGAACGGAATATTTTCTGCATTTCCATTTTCAATATTTATTTTCCAAATTTTTCCTTTTGCGGATATTATAATTGATTTATCATCTGGTGTCCAACTATAATTTGGATGTAATCCGAAAATTGCCCAACCTTCTTGTTGATCGCGATTTAAATTATCATAAATTTGTTTTTCAATTCCCGTTGAAAGATCTTGCACAAAGAGAGCACTTTTTAAACCAACTCTCCTAACAAATGATAAAAATTTTCCGTTATGCGAAATTTGTGGACGAACTGATCCACCTTCGCGACCGGCAACAACTTCAATTTTTCCATTTTCAAGATTTATTCTTTTGATCGCATAGATTACACCATAAGGATCTCGATTGTATTGGAAGCCGGGACCAGATGAAACATCTTCACTGTAATAAAGATATTTTCCATCGGGAGAATAACATGGTTCGCCGGCATCTTGTTCCCAATTTCTACGTTTAGTTATTTGTGAACCATCTCCACCAAAAATATTATAAAGCCACACTTCTCCCGACCCAAGTGAGCGCGTGTTACGATAATGTTTACGAGCAACTAAATAATTTCCATCTGGTGACCAAGTTACATTATTAAGTTGTCGCTCTTTTTCTTTTGTTAATTGTTTTTGATTTGCGCCATCGGAATCCATAATCCAAATATTTTCGACACCATCTTTATCACTTATATAACTAATTTTATTTCCTTTTGGATTAAAGCGTGGCTGAGTTTCGTATGAATTTCCCCCAGAAAGTAATTTTGCACTGCCGCCAGTAATTGGCATTAAATAAATATCACCAAGTAAGTCAAATAAAATATTTTTTCCATCCGAGCTTACATCAACAGAAATCCAAGTTCCTTCATCGGTATCAAATTCAATTGTTTTATTTGGGCCGTGCGGGATTGATACATCCCACTTTGCAGATTTATTTTGAGCCGAATCTGATTTTTGTGGATAAGAATTTTGGATTAATAAAAAAGTTAAAATAATTGCGATGTAATTTTTCATAATGGTTCCTTTTAATTTTAAAAAGAAACTACAAAGTTGATAGTGAGAATTCAAGAATAAAATATTAATTTTGATAATGAATTTTAAACTTGGAGCAACTTCAAATTTAGCAAGAGCTGGAAAAATTTTTACTGAGCATGGTGAAATTGAAACTCCAATGTTTATGCCCGTCGGCACTCAAGCATCAGTTAAAGCTGTGAGGATTGATCAACTAAATGAAGTCAATGCCCAAATTATTTTAGGCAACACATATCATCTTTATTTAAGACCGGGAACAAATGTGATTGAAAAATTTGGGGGGCTTCATAAATTTATGAATTGGAAAAAACCAATTTTAACTGATAGTGGTGGTTATCAAGTATTCTCACTTTCGGAAAAAAGAAAAATTTTTAATAATGGTGTAGAATTTATTTCACATCTGGATGGGTCAAAACATTTTTTTACACCGACAAGTGTAATTGATATTGAACGATCGCTCGGTAGTGATATAATGATGGTTTTAGATGAATGCCCACCTTTCCCATGTGATGAAAAATATATTAAAAAATCTGTGGAGATGACTATTAGATGGGCGAGTGAGAGTAAAAAATATTTTTTGGAAACAGAAAATAAATACAATCACAAGCAACAATTATTTGGAATTGTTCAAGGTGGAGTTTATAAAAATTTTAGAATTGAATGCGCAAAAAAAATTATTGATTTAGATTTTAATGGAAATGCAATTGGTGGACTTGCAATTGGTGAGCCTGCTGATGTAATGTATGAAGTTTTGGATTATACTATTCCAGAATTGCCAAAAGAAAAAGTGAGATATGTAATGGGTGTGGGAACTCCTGAAAATTTAGTTGAATGTATTTCAAGAGGTGCAGATATTTTTGATTGCGTTTTACCAACTCGAAATGCTCGCAATGGCCAACTCTTTACAAAAAATGGAAAATTAAATATTAGAAATGCAAAATATTCAAAAGATGAAAATGCAATTGATTCAAGTTGTAATTGTTTTACATGTAAAAATCATTCGCGCGGATATTTACGGCATCTTTTTAATTCAAAAGAATTGTTGGCTTACAATTTGGCAACAACTCATAATTTACATTTTTATATTAGCTTGATGAAAGAAGCGAGACAGAATATTTTACAAAATAATTTTTTGGATTGGAAAAAAACATTTTTAAGTAATTTGAATAAAAATAGAAATTAAAACTGCCCGAACAGTTAAAGATTATAAAGAAGAAAATTTTTTCTAAATAAAGATAATATCCAATTAAAAATGTATTATATTTAGGAAATTATTAACAGAAAAAAAACGGAGAAATTTAAATGAGTCAAATATTATTAATGGCACCACCGCAACAAGGCCAAGGTGGTGGTGAAATTTGGAGTACACTTTTGATGTTCGGAATGATTATTCTAATTTTTTATTTTATGATTTTGCGACCACAATCGAAACGTCAAAAAGAAAAACAAAAATTAATCGAATCAATTAAAAAAGGTGATAAAGTTGTTACATCGGGTGGCTTGCATGGAATAGTTGCTGGTACGGATGAAAAAACAGTTTTGGTTGAAATTGCCGATAAAGTAAAAGTTACTTTTGAAAAATCTTCAATCGCTATTGTAAATAAAGCTGGCCAGATAGATAAAGCATAATACTTGCATTTATAGATAAATTAAAATAATTTTTAAAATAAAAGCCATAAACTTAAACAGTTGATGGCTTATTTTTTTCATAACTAAACAAATAAAGTGCAAGAACAAAAATCTGCAATAACATATTTAAGCAAAGAACGCTTTGCCGAATTAGAAAAAGAATTACGCGAACTTAAAGGCAAAGGGAGAAGGGAAATTGCTTTTAAAATCGCTGAAGCCAGAGGTCATGGAGATTTGAGCGAAAATGCTGAATATGATGCTGCAAAAGAAGCTCAACAACATCTTGAATATAAAATTGCAAAACTTGAAGATGTATTCTCACGTGCAAGAATAATTAATGGAAAAGATTTGCCGATTGACAAAGTTTATATTTTAGCAAAAGTGAAATTAAAAGATTTAATCAAAAATAAAATTATTGAGTTCAAAATTGTTGCGCAAGAAGAAGCAGATTTTGATCAAAATAAAATTTCGTTAACATCGCCAATTGGAAAAAGTTTGTTGGGTAAAAAAGTAAAAGATATAGTTGACGTAAAAGTGCCGGCAGGAAATTTGAGATACGAAATTTTAGAAATATCGCGATGAAATCCTTAAAAGATTTCATAAATTTGCATTAAATAAATTTTGCGGGAGTAGCTCAGTTGGTAGAGCGCAACCTTGCCAAGGTTGATGTCGCGGGTTCGAGTCCCGTTTCCCGCTCGAAGGTATAAATAATTTCAATAGATTATTTTTAGTGGCGCCGTACCCAAGTGGTAAGGGAGAGGTCTGCAAAACCTTTATGCATCAGTTCGAATCTGATCGGCGCCTCAATAAAAATATAATTTTATATTTTTTGTGGTTGCCGGGATGGCGAAATTGGTAGACGCACAGGACTTAAAATCCTGTGGGGCGCAAGCTCCGTGCCGGTTCAAGTCCGGCTCTCGGTACAAATAAAATAAAGGAGAATTAATTTTCTCCTTTATTTTATTAAGAATTACATTATTGTATTTTAAAAAATTATAGGACTCTTAGCTCAGTTGGTTCAGAGCGCTACCCTGACACGGTAGAGGTCAGTGGTTCGACCCCACTAGAGTCCACAAAAATTAAAAGGATAAATTAAACTTCATAAATACCACCTTAAACAATTAAATAAAAATGAAAAAACTTTTAATACTCTGTTTTATTTTCACAATTACTTTTTCGCAAAATAAAAAACTTACTCTGGAAGATATATTTCTTTCTACAAAATTTATGGGTAAGTCAATTTCAGGTATGCAATGGCAAAAAAAAGAAAATACTTTTACATATCTCCAACAAGATACTTTGTTGAAAGTTATGAATATTATGAAGTATGATTGTGAAACTAAAAAGAGATCAATTTTTGTTGAAGGCAAAAATTTAAAATTAGATGATGCAACTCAGCCAATGAAATTTTCGAGCTATCAAATTTCTGAGAATCAAGAGTCAGCAATATTTATAGCTCTTCCACCAGAAAGACAATATCTTTCGCGATTAACTCCTGCTGGAAATTTATTTTTATACTCTATTAAAAATAATTCATTTCAGCAACTAACAAATTATTCCGAAGAAATTTATCACCCCAAATTTTCATTTGACGGAAAGTTTGTGGGATATGTTTTTAAGCATAATATTTATTCAATTGATTTGTCAAATTCAAATATAACTCAACTAACTTTTGATGGAACTGAAAATATAATTAATGGAAAATTTGACTGGGTTTATGAAGAAGAGTTTGGAATTGCAGATGGATCGCGTTGGTCACCAGATTCAAAACAAATTGCTTTTTGGCAACTTGATCAAAGTGGAGAGCCCGATTACACTTTAACAGAATGGGACTCACTTCATTTAACTTTAAAAACAATGAAGTATCCAAAAGCAGGTGACCCGAATGCAATTGTGAAAATTGGTGTAATTAATGCTTCAACTGGGCAAACTAATTGGGTCGATTTAGGAATTGAAAAAGATATTTACATTCCAAGAATTTTGTGGAAAAACTCAAATGAACTTGTTGTAGAAAAAATGAATCGTTTACAAAATAAATTAGAATTTTTAGTTTACAACACAAATTCAAAAATAATATCAAAACTTTTTGAAGAGGTTGCAGATAAATATTTAGATATCCACGATGACTTAAAATTTTTAAAGGATGGTTCATTTTTATGGGCATCTGAACGAGATGGATACAGACACATTTATTATTATGGCAACAATGGAAAATTAATTCATCAAATTACAAAAGGCCAGTTTGATGTCGATCAATTTTATGGAATTGATGAAGATTCAAAAATAATTTATTTTTCAAGTAGTGAAGAAACTCCACTTGAAAGAAAAATTTATTCAATCAAAATTAATGGAAATAATAAAAAAGTTTTAACTCAACTTTCTGGAACAAATAGAGCAAATTTTTCTCCAAGTTTTGATTATTTCATAAATTATTTTTCAAATAATGTAACCCCAACAAAAATTTCGTTAAATAAAAATGATGGAAAACTTGTTGAAGTTTTAGAAGCAAATGAGCATTTACCAATCAACGAATATCAGCTTGCATTAACAAAATATTTTAATTTTACTACAACCGATGGTGTTAATTTAAATGCTTCTTTAATGTTGCCCGAAGATTTTGATTCAACAAAAAAATATCCAGTTTTAGTTTTTACTTACGGAGGTCCTGGTTCTCAAGTTGTTACAAATAATTGGGGCGGCGCTCGTGGTGCGTTATGGAATAGTTATCTTTGCCAAAATGGATATTTAATTTTCATGCTTGATAATCGTGGCACTGGTGCTCGTGGTCGGGATTTTAGACAAATAACTTATGGTCAACTTGGAAAAATAGAAGTACGGGATCAAATTGAAGGTGCAAAGTATTTATCTTCACTTTCTTTTGTGGATAAAGACCGAATTGGAATTTGGGGCTGGAGTTATGGCGGATACATGTCAAGTTATACAATTTTAGAAGGAGCTGATTATTTTAAATTGGCAATTGCAGTTGCACCCGTTACAAATTGGAGATTTTATGATTCAATTTATACTGAACGATATATGGGATTGCCACAATTTAACTCAGCAAATTATGATGATACCGCACCGGTAAATCACGCAAAAAAATTAAAAGGTAAATTTTTATTAATTCATGGTACTGGTGATGATAATGTTCATTTTCAAAATTCAGTAAATTTTGTATATGCATTGCAAAAAGAAGCAAAACAATTTTCCACAATGTATTATCCGAATAAGAATCATGGAATAGGTGGCGGAAACACTTCTTTTCAACTTTACACCTTGATGACAAATTTTATTCTCACAAATTTATAATTGAAAAAAATTTGCTTTCTGCTTTTAGTTGTAATTAGTTTTTCTTTTTCTAAAGAATCTAATCTCAAAAAATTTACACATTTCAGTAAATCTTTAAATAAAGATCAATCGCTGATAATTTATTTTCCAGAAAAAAATACTGGCAGTAAAATTTTATTTTTATTACACGGCGCTTATGGCAATTATAAAAACTGGACCGATTTAACTGATATTGAATTTATTGCAGATCAATTTAATTTAACAATTGTAATGCCTGATGGTGGAGAATTCTCTTGGTATAATAATAGTCCTGTAAAAAAAGACTGGCAATATGAAAGTTATTTTATAAATGAATTAATTCCATTTGTGGATTCACTTTTCAATAATAAAAATAAAAAAGCAATTTGTGGATTAAGTATGGGAGGATATGGTGCATTAAAATTTGCATCAAAATATCCTGAAAAATTTATTTCGGTTTCAAGTTTAAGCGGAGTTTTGGATATTTTAAATCATAAAACAAATAATTGGTGGATGGATTCAGCCTTTGGTCCGATAAAATTTTATAAGAAAAAATGGGAAGAAAATGATTTATTGTTATTAGCCCCAAATCTAAAAAACAAAATGAAAATTAAATTTGACATTGGAACTGAAGATAGATTACTGGAAGAAAATAGAGTTTATCAAAAAAAATTAAACGAACTGAAAATTGCACATGAATATATTGAGTTTGAAGGAAACCATAATTGGAAATATTGGGGCATGCATATTGAAGATCATTTAAAATTTCATTCAAAGAATTTAGAATAAGTGCGTATAAAGATTGTAAAACTTTATAACTTTTTGTATTTTTGTGAAATCGGAGTTTAACTATTCCGATTTTTTATTAATATGAATATTGAAATTAAATTACCGGATGGAAGTAAAAAAAAATATACTTCTTCAGTAAATGGTGCTAAAATTGCTGCAGATATTGGTTCCTCGTTATCTAAAGCTGCGCTTTCCATTTCTGTAAATGGATCAATTTGGGATCTTTCAAGAGAGATAAAAGATAATTCTGAAATAAAAATTAACACTTGGGATTCTCTTGAAGGCAAATCAACTTATTGGCATAGTAGCGCACATTTAATGGCTGAAGCAATTGAAAAATTATTTCCAAATACAAAGTTTGGAATCGGTCCTGCTATTGAAAATGGATTTTATTATGATATTGATATTCCAAATTACCAACTCACTTTAGAGGATCTTCAAAAAATTGAAAATTTAATGCTGGAACTTTCTAAACGTGATGTTGAATTTATTAGAAGTGAAGTAACTTGGGATGAAGCAAAAAAATATTTTACTTCAAAAAAAGATCCCTACAAACTTGAACTACTTGATGGATTAATTGGCAAACCAATTACAATGTATCAGCAAGGTGATTTTACAGATTTATGTTTTGGTCCACATATCCCATCATCAGGAAAAATAAAATTTGTAAAACTTTTAAGTATTGCTGGAGCATATTGGCGTGGGAATGAAAAAAATAAAATGATGCAACGAATTTACGGCATCACCTTCCCAACAAAAAAAGAACTTGATGATTATTTATTTCAACTTGAAGAAGCAAAAAGGAGAGATCATCGCAAACTTGGAGTTGAATTAGAATTATTTACAATTACACCAAATATTGGTGCAGGTTTGCCACTTTGGTTACCAAAAGGAACTATCATCCGTGAAGAGTTAGAAAAATTTATGCGGCGTGAACAAAAAAAACGTGGCTACTTGAGTGTTGTAACTCCACACATCGCGAACATAGAATTATTTAAAACTTCAGGTCATTATCCATATTATAAAGATTCACAATTTCCACCAATTCATTTTGAAAATGGTGAAGAGTTTATGTTGAAGCCGATGAATTGTCCACATCATCATCAAATTTATATGACTAAACCAAGATCGTATCGTGATCTTCCGTTACGATTAGCAGAATTTGGAACAGTTTACAGATACGAGCAATCTGGAGAATTAAATGGTTTAATCCGTGTAAGATCTTTTACTCAAGATGATGCTCATATTTATTGCACTCACGAACAATTGAAACAAGAAATTAAAAACACAGTTGAATTAACTCAACTTGTTTTTTCTACTTTTGGAATGGAAGTTCAAACTCGATTATCTTTTAGAGATGATAATTCTGAAAAATATGGTGGTGAGACTGAATATTGGGAAAGAGCGCAAAAAGAAATTTTGGAAGTTGCAAAGGAAATGAATCTAAATTATTTTATTGGAATTGGTGATGCTTCTTTTTATGGTCCAAAAATTGATTTTATGGTAAAAGATGCAATCGGAAGAACTTGGCAATTGGGAACAGTTCAAGTAGATTATGTAATGCCTGAAAGGTTTAAATTAGATTATACTTCAACAGATGGTTTAAAAAAGAGACCAGTTATAATTCATAGAGCTCCATTTGGATCGATGGAAAGATTTGTAGGATTATTGATTGAACATTTTGCCGGCGATTTTCCACTTTGGATTGCACCTGTGCAAATAATTGTTTTTCCAATCTCAGATCTATTCGTAAATTACGGAACTGAAATAGAACAAAAATTAACCCAATTAGGTTTTAGGGTTGAATTAGATTCACGAAACGAAAAAATTGGATATAAAATTAGAGAAGCTGAAAATAAAAAAATACCATACATGTTAGTTGTTGGCGAAAAAGAAAGTTCATCAAAAACTGTTTCTGTTCGTAAACATAAAGATGGTGATTTGGGAATTTTTAAAATTGAAGATTTCGTAAAAAAAATAAATCAAGAAATATCAATCATAAATTGAAAGGGTAAAAATATTAAAGGATTAAAAGTACGCTGCAACGAAGAAATAAAATCACTGCAAGTTCGAGTTATTGACGAATTTGGTTCGCAACTTGGAATACTTTCTCCAAGAGAAGCAACATATATGGCTAGGCAAAGAGGATTAGATTTGATAGAAGTTTCGCCAACTGCAAAACCTCCAGTTTGTAAAATAATGGATTTAGGAAAATTTAAATATGAATTGCAGAAAAAAGAAAAACTTCAAAAAAAGAATCAACAAATTATTTCTATAAAAGAAATCAGATTACATCCAAACACAGATGTACATGATTTTAATTTTAAGGCTAAACATGCCGAACAATTTATTGAGGATGGTCATAAAGTAAAAGTTGCAGTAATATTTAGAGGAAGGCAAATTGCTTACAAAGCACCAGGTGAAGAAATTATGCAAAGATTTATTGAAAGATTATCCGAAGTTTCAAAAATTGATCAAGAGGTAAAATTAGAAGGAAAAGCATTGATTGCAGTTTTAACACAAGATAAATCAATTAAAAAAATAATAAAGTTATAATAGAAAAAACAAAGGTACAATAATGCCAAAATTAAAAACAAATAGAGGCGCGAGAAAAAGATTTTCGTTAACAGCAACAAGAAAAGTTAAACGACGTAAAATGAATCGCCGCCACATTTTAACAAGTAAAAGTTCGAAAAGAAAACGTCGTTTGCGTAAACCAGGAATTTTAGCTCCTGCACATGAAAAACGAATTCGAGAAATGTTATAAAAAAATAATTAACTAAACTAATCACTAAAATATAAAGAGCAACTATGCCAAGATCACAAAATAAGGTTGCCTCCCATCGCCGTCGCAAAAAAGTTTTAAAAGCTGCGAAAGGTTATTGGGGAGCCAGAAGCAAAGTACACACTATTGCTAAACATCACGTCGATAAAGCAATGCAATATGCTTATCGAGATAGAAAAGCAAAAAAATCAGAATTCCGTCAACTTTGGATTACACGAATTAATGCTGCTGTTCGTGAAAAGGGAATGACATATTCTGAATTTATAAATGCACTCAAGAAAAAAGGTGTAATTATAAATCGTAAAGTACTTGCACAATTAGCCGCAGAGCAACCAGAAGCATTTAACGCAATACTCGATTTTGTAAAATAAATATGACTGACACTACTCATGTGGTAGCGCTTAGTTATTTATTTTTAAAGGATTAATATGTCTTTACAATCTTTACAAATTGAGATTGAAAAGACAAGAAGTAGTGCAATTACTGATTTGCAAAACATTACTTCAGAAAAAATTGATTTTTTTAAAAATAAATATTTATCACGCAAAGGTGAGATTGCATTACTTTTTGAAAAATTAAAAATTTTGTCAGTTAATGATAAAAAATTAGCTGGCAAGTTTTTGAATGAACTCAAAACCGAAGTCACTTCACAATTTGATTCTAAACTTCTTGAATTAAATGATTCTTCTAAACAAGAAGAAAAATTATTTGACTATTCATTACCGGGGAGAATTTCGTCAAAGGGAAGTTTACATCCAATTACTCAAACTATGATGGAAATTAAAAATATTTTTAATAGGATGGGATTCAGTTCAGAGTATGGCCCAGAAATTGAAGATGACTTTCATAATTTTTCTGCATTAAATTTTCCACCAGATCATCCAGCAAGAGATTTGCAAGATACTTTTTTTATAAATCAAAATATTTTATTGCGTACGCATACTACTTCGGTACAAATTCGTGCAATGGAAACTGGAAAACCTCCGATTAGAATTATTATGCCTGGCAGAGTTTTCCGAAATGAAGCAATTAGCGCAAGAAGTTATTGTTTATTTCATCAGGTTGATGGAGTATACATTGATAAAAAAGTCTCAATGGCAGATTTAAAAGGGACTCTTATAAATTTTGCAAAACAGTTTTATGGCAATTCAATAAAATTTAAAATTAGGCCAAGTTATTTTCCATTTACAGAACCTTCTCTCGAAATGGATATAAGTTGTTTTTTATGTAAATCGAAAGGATGCAGAATTTGTAAACAATCAGGTTGGCTCGAAATTTTAGGTGCAGGAATGATACATCCAAATGTTTATAAAAATGTTGGATTGAATAAAAATGAATGGAATGGTTTTGCATTTGGAATGGGGATTGAAAGAATTACAATTTTAAGAATGGGAATTGATGATATCAGAATGTTGTACGAAAATGATATCAGAATGTTAAAACAGCTTGCATAAAAAATGAAGATCTCAATTAATTGGCTTAAAGATTTTATTAAAATTGCTGAAGAGCCTAAAATAATTGCTGCTACTTTAAATTCACTTGGTTTGGAAGTTGAAAATATTGAGTATCAATCTGAAAAATATAAAAATATTTTTTCAGCAAAAGTTTTATCTGTTGAAGATCATCCAAATGCAAATAAATTAAAACTTTGTACAGTTGATGTTGGAAGTAAAATTGGAAAACTTAAAATAATTTGTGGCGACACAAAAGTTTCAGCTTCACAAAAAGTTGTTGTAGCGCTTGTTGGTGCAACTATTCCTCGCAATCAACATGATCCACTTGAGAAACCATTTACATTAACAAAAGCAACAATCCGTGGAGTTGAATCAAATGGAATGATTTGTTCAAAATTTGAACTTGATTTATCGGATGATAAAGATTCGATTTATGTATTGCAAGATTCAACAACTATTGGCCAAAATTTTTCTGATTTTTTAAATTACAATGATATAATTTTTGATATAGCATTAACGCCAAATAGAGGAGATTGTTTAAATCATTTTGGTATTGCTCGTGAGCTTGCAGCAAAATTAAATAAAAAATTAACTCTCCCTATTATTTTAATTAATGAAAATATTTCGAAAGAAAAAATTAAATTTAAAATTGAAATTAATTCCAATAATTGTCCTCTTTACTTGGCAAGAATTATTTCAGATGTAAAGATTCAGGAATCGCCAGATTGGTTAAAAACTAGATTGTCATCAATTGGAATTAGATCAATTAATAATATTGTTGATGTAACAAATTATGTGATGCATGAAATTGGCCAACCACTACATGCTTTTGATTTAGATAAAATTTCTGGTTCAAAAATAATTGTTAAAGATTCCAAAAAGGGTGAAAAGTTTAAAACGCTTGATGATAAAACGCATAATTTAAATGATGGAACAATTATGATTTGCGATTCAAATCAATCGGTTGCAATTGGTGGAATTATGGGAGGATCATATTCAGAGATTTCAAGATCAACTAAAAATATTTTATTGGAAGCGGCAATTTTTAATTCTACTTCAATTCGCAAAAGTTCAAAATATCTCGGAATACAAACTGATGCCGCAACAAGATTTGAAAGGGGAATTGATAATTCAAAAATTATTTGGGCATTAAACAGAGCAAGCCAGTTAATTGCACTTACATCAAATGGTAAAATTGTTTCTGAAATTTATGCAAGTGGAAAATCAAAAAATTCTAACAAATCAATTACACTTACATTTGAAAAGTTAAATTCATATTTGGGATTTGAAATTCCAAAAGTGAAAGTAAAAAAATATTTAAACTCACTTGAATTAAAAGTTCTTTCATTTACAAAAGATAAAATTGAATGCAGTATTCCATCGCATCGAAATGATATTGAGCAAGATGTAGATTTAATTGAAGAAATATCAAGAATACATGGATATGATTTTATCCCATCATCAAACGAAGTTCATTATCATTTTTCTAATTTTCAAAATAAAGATGAAGAAGTTATAAATGGATTAAAAAATTATTTCACTTCAATCGGATTAAATGAGATTTGTACAAATAGTTTTATAAAACAAAAAGTTGCTAAAAAATTCGGAAGTAATTTTGTTAAAGTTGATAATCCGATTTCAACAGATTTAGAAATATTAAAATCAAATTTGATTCCCACAATGCTTGAGATTATTAGTTTAAATAAAAATAAGGGAACTAATGATTTGCAGTTATTTGAAATTGGAACTGTTTATGAAAAAAGCGAATCATACAAAACTGGTAATAATATTTTGGATTATAAAGAAAGTCAACAACTTTTAATTGCGTTTACAGGGAATTGTCAAAATAAAACCTGGTATCAATCTGAAAGAAATTTTGATTTATTCGATATAAAAGGAATTGTTGATCAAATTTCACCTAAATATTTAGGTGAAAAAGTAAATTATTTGGAATCTAATAAAAGTGAAGTTAATTCTGTTATTTTTACTATTAATTTAGGAAATGTTTGTTTTGGAAAAATTGGAGTGATTTCAAAAAATATATTAAACGATTTTGGACTTATCGATGATGTGTTTTATGCTGAAATTGATTTAGAAAAATTCTTAAAACTCACTGAAAAGTATATAAAAAAATATACGCCAATCCCACGCTTTCCTGGAATTAAACGAGATTTGGCAATTTTGATACCTAACAACTTAAATTACAATTATATAAAAGAAATAATTAATAAATATTCTAACGAATTACTTGAACATCACGAAATTTTTGATTTATATTCAAGTAACGAGTTTGGAAAAGGCGTTAAGAGCATTGGAATAAGTTTATTTTATCAATCTCTTGAACGAACTTTAACTGAGCAAGAAGTTGATTTAAATGTAAATAAAATTATTAATAAATTAGAATCGAACAACGATATAACTGTAAGACGAAAAACAAATTAAAATTATGCCGAGTGAATCTGAAGAAAATGTAAAAGTACTTTTAGAAAATCTTTGGGAAAAGATTACAATTGCAGGTGCAACAATAACTGCATTGCAACAAGAAAATTCTACAATAAATAATAATTTACAGCAATGTGAAACTAATTTACATGATGTAAATAATTCTTTAACTGCATTGCAACAAGAAAATTCTACAATAAATAATAATTTACAGCAATGTGAAACTAATTTAAGTGATGTAAATAATTCTTTATTCTTAAAAAGTACTGAAATTAAAAAATTAAGAGATCAATTAATCGAAGCAAACGAAAAAATTTCTAGTGGTGTATTTTTTTCGCAAAATGAAAGAGTTAAATTTAAAGCAGAGATTGAAGACGTTTTAGATAAATTAAATAATTATATTTCGTAAAATGACTGAGAAACGAAAAAGTATAAGAGTTAAAATTTTTGGGTTAGAATACCCATTACGAGGTGACAGCGAAGAATTTACGAGAAGTATTGCACATTACGTAGATTCTATGATTGATGTAGTGCATAAACAAATCCCAGATCAACCGCCGTTGACTGTTTCTGTTTTATCGGCATTAAACATTACTGAAGATTTGTTCAAAGAAAGAGAAACTGCTAAAAATATTAAAACGCTTCTGGAAGATGAATTAATTAAAATGACAAACTATATGGATTCATATTTGCCAATTCAACCGGCAAAAGATGAAACGAGTGATGAAAATTTAGATCCAGATGAAAATAAATAAGTATATAATCCGCGCTGTCAGCCATCGTCTTTATTACATAAAGAACCGAATAAGTAATAAATTCGGAGTGTTACTCGTTAACGTCATATTACAGGCCTCGACTAGTTAATTCTAGTATTGTGCATTTTGCACAATCTGTGGAAGTAAGAAACGATTCGGAACACACCAAAAGTGAAATTGAAAGGGTTCTTTCATGTCACTAGACGAATGTTGATTTGTGCGGATTTTTTTTAATGGAGGATTTATGGATGCAAATGTGGTTTTGATAATTATAAGTTTAATTATAGGTGTTTTTTTGGGTTGGAGTTTTCAATCGAGAATTAATGTTTCAAAAGTTGGAAGACTTGAGGAAAGAGCAAAAAAAATAATATCTGAAGCAGAAAAAGAAGCTCAAAATATAAAACAACAAAAATCAAATGAAGTAAAACAAGAATGGCATAAAAAAAAGCATGAGTATGATATTGATGCAAATCAAAAAAAACAAAAACATTTAGCTTACGAAAAACAATTAAATGGGCGAGAAGAAAATTTAGAACGGCGTGCTGAGTTATTAAATAAAAAAGAGCGTGAACTTCAAACTAATCAAACAGATTTAGAGGAAAAGAAAAAAACTGCTCAAATAAAAACTGAAGAACTTGATAATTTAATAGCGGAAGAAAATACACGACTCGAAAGAGCAAGTGGAATGTCTCGGGAAGAGGCAAAAAAACTTTTAATTCAAAATTTAATTGAGGAAGCAAAAACTGACGCAGCTCTAAGTTTAAAAGAAATTCGGGATAACTTAAAAGAAGAAGCAAAACGTGAAGCTCAAAAAATTATTGTTCAGGCAATTCAACGCACTGCAACTGATCATGCAGTTGAAACTACTGTAAGCGTTCTTCATTTAGAAAGTGATGAAATGAAGGGGCGAATTATTGGGAAGGAAGGAAGAAATATTCGCGCGCTTGAAGCTGCAACTGGAGTTGATGTTATTGTTGACGATACACCTGAAGCTGTAATATTATCTGGATTTGATGCTTTTAGAAGAGAAGTCGCTAGAGTTTCACTTGAAAGATTAATTTCTGATGGTAGAATTCATCCAGCAAGAATTGAAGAAGTAGTTTCGAAAGTTGAAAAAGAATTATTGGAAGAAGCACTTCGTGTTGGTGAAAATACTTTTGTTGAAGTTGGATTGGGCGGAGCACATAAAGAAATTTTCCGTCATATTGGCAAAATGAAGTTTAGAACAAGTTACGGTCAAAATTTACTACAGCATAGTATTGAAGTATCACATCTTTGTGGAATTATGGCGGCAGAACTTGGACTTGATATAACTCTTGCAAAACGGGCGGGATTATTACACGATATCGGAAAAACAATTGATAAAAGTATTGAAGGTCCGCATGCAATAATAGGAATGGATTTTGCAAAAAAATATGGTGAACATTTAATTGTTTTAAATGGAATTGGTGCACATCATGATGATATTCCTATGGAGCATCCAATTTCTTCTTTAGTTCAATCTGCGGATTCTATAAGTGGATCACGACCTGGCGCAAGAAGAGAATCAGTTGAAGGATATGCAAAGCGATTAGAAAAACTTGAAACTCTCGCATCGTCATTTAAAGGTGTTCAAAAAACTTACGCAATTCAAGCTGGTCGCGAAATTAGAGTTATTGTTGAACATGATATTGTTGATGATATGATGGCTGAACAAATGGCTTTAGACATTGCAAAAAAAATTCAACAAGAATTAGAATATCCCGGACAAATTAAAGTTGTAGTAATTAGAGAAAAAAGATCAATCGCAATTGCAAAATAAACTGTGATTATAATTGGTGTTACAGGTGGAATTGGTAGTGGCAAAACAACGTTTTGCAACTATTTTAGCAAACTTGGTATTCCTGTAATTATTGCAGATGAAGTTGGCCATTTTGTTTTAGCAAATAATTATAATGTTAGATTTCAAATAATAAGATATTTTGGAGCCTCAGTTTTAACTCCTGAAAATAAAATTAACAAAAATTATTTAGCTGATATAGTTTTTAAAAATAAATTAAAACTAAAAAAGCTAAATGAAATTGTACACTCAGCAGTAATTCACCAAGTTCGAAAAAAAATAAAATCATTATCATTAACAAATAAATTAGTATTAATTGAAAGTGCAATTCTTCCCAAGACGCAATTAATTAAATATTGTGATTTTATAATTTCTATCATGCTTGATAAGAATATTAGATTTGAAAGAAAATTGAAAAATCAATTTTCAAAAGAGGAATTAATAAATCGTTCAAAAAATCAACCAAAAGATTCTGAGTACGAACAAATATCAGATTTTATAATTATAAATAATAAAAGCTTAAAAGATCTAAAAAATATTTCTAAATTTTATTTTGAATTATTTAAGAAAATAGCAAAAAACTAAAATGAGCAATTCTGAAACTTCAAACTTTCTTGTTATCGGAAGTGGAATTGCAGGATTAACTTTTGCTTTAAATGCTGCAAAACTTGGATCAGTTACAATAATCACTAAGAAAGAAAAAAGGGAGTCAAACACAAATTACGCACAAGGTGGAATTGCATCAGTTTTTTCAAATGATGATTCTTTTGAATCTCATATAAATGACACATTAATTGCTGGAGCAGGAATTTGCAATGAAAAAAGAGTTGAAATTCTTGTAAAGGAAGGACCAATTCGTGTTAAGGAACTTTTAAATTTTGGTGCTGAATTTACATTTGAAGGAGATGAAATTCAACTTAGAAGAGAAGGTGGACACTCGCATAATAGAATTGTCCACGCGAATGATTTAACTGGAAAAGAAATTGAGCGAGTACTTTTACAAAAAATATCTGAAAACAAAAATATTAAAATTCTTGAAAATCATATTTGTGTTGATCTCTTAACTGAGCATCAAACTATAAATTCAAATTTTCAAAAAAGATGTTGGGGTGTTTATGCACTTGATGTAAATGCAAACAAAATAAAAATTTTTAAATCAAATGTAACAATTTTGGCAACTGGCGGAGTTGGACAAGTTTATTTGCATACAACAAATCCACTTATTGCAACTGGTGATGGAATTGCAATGTCGTACAGAGCTGGTGCAAAAATATCAAATATGGAGTTTATTCAATTTCATCCAACAAGTTTATTTAATTCAGGATCGCCATCATTTTTAATTTCAGAAGCCTTGAGAGGCGCAGGTGCAATTCTTAAAAATAAAAATGGTGAAGATTTTATTTCAAAATATGATATACGAGGTTCACTTGCATCACGTGATATTGTTGCAAGAGCAATTGACTCAGAATTAAAACAATCAGGTGAGCAATATGTATATCTTGATGCAACACATATTGATAAACAATTACTCAAAAATACATTCCCAAATATTTATGATAAATGTTTGTCACTTAAAATTGACATTACAAAAGAAATGATACCAGTTGTTCCGGCAGCACATTATTGTTGCGGTGGAGTTTATACAACTGAAAATGGTGAAACATCAATAATTGGTTTATATGCAATTGGCGAAGTTGCAATGACTGGTGTGCATGGTGCAAATCGACTTGCAAGTAATTCGTTATTGGAAGCTTTAGTTTTTTCATATAGAGCTTTTAATAAAATTAAAGAAGTTGGTGATTACAAAACAAATCTGCCTGAAATAAAAGAATGGAACGATTCAGGAACAATTAATAATCAAGAATGGATTTTAATTGCGCATAATAGAAAAGAAATTCAAACCTTAATGATGGATTATGTCGGAATTGTTAGAAGTAAAATTAGATTAGAACGTGCAAAAGATAGAATAAATTTAATTTTAAATGAAATATTAGAATTTTATAAACGCACAAAAGTTACAGAAGAGTTAATTGAGCTTCGTAATCTAGCAATTGTTGCAAATTTAATAATCTCATCAGCTTTAAGCAGAAATGAATCAAGAGGTTTGCATTACATTTTAGATTTTCCGAATGTTGATGATTTGAATTGGAAAAAAGATTCCTTCAGTGGAGTTACAACTTAAATTTTAGGATATTGCATTATGATTAAAAAAAATAAACTCCCAATCGATAAACCAAGATGTGCTTGTGGTGTATTCGGAGTTTTTGGAAATCCCAGTGCTTCACTTTTAACTTATTTTGGTTTACATGCATTGCAACATCGTGGTCAAGAAGCTGCCGGAATAGTTTCATCTCAATTTGATAAAAAAAAGAAGAAACAAGTGTTCAATATTATTAAAGGAATGGGATTAGTTACTGATGTTTTTAAGGATCAAAAGATTTTATCAGAACAATTAAAAGGGAATTCAAGCATCGGACATAATCGATATTCAACTTCTGGTGCATCAAAAAATAGACAAAATATTCAACCATTCATTGTTAATTATGCAAATGGAAATTTGGCTGTTGCTCATAACGGAAATTTAACAAATTTTCATAAACTAAGAACTGAGTTACAAAATAGTGGAACGATTTTTCAAACAACTTCAGATAGCGAGTTATTTTTACATTTAATTGCGCGGAGTAAAAAGAAAAATCAAATTGATAAAATACTTGATGCAGTCAATAAAGTTGAAGGCGCATTTTCAATTTTAATTTTAACTGATACATCTTTGATTATTGCGCGAGATGTTTTTGGATTTAGACCACTTTCAATTGCAAAAAAAGGGAAATCGTTTATTGTCGCATCCGAAACTTGTGCGTTTGATATCATTGACGCAGAATTTGTAAGAGATGTAAAACCTGGTGAATTAATTGTAATTGATAAAAAAAGTTTAACATCGGGAAAAATGAAAAGTTATAAGCTAAAAAAGAAAACCCAAACAACTCATCATTGTATTTTTGAATATATTTATTTTTCTCGTCCCGATAGTTATATAAATGGAGAATCAGTTGATAAAGTTCGTCGTAAACTTGGTCAAGCATTAGCTCAAGAATCATTTGTCAAATCAGATAATAATTCAGCACCGGTTATAATTAGTGTTCCTGATTCAAGTAATACAGCAACACTTGGATTTGTAACTGAAAGTCAAAAACTTGGAAGTTCATCACAATATGAAATTGGCTTAATTAGGAATCATTATGTCGGAAGAACTTTTATCCAGCCAGCTGAAGATGATAGAGCAATGAAAGTTAAAACTAAATTCAACACTGTTAAACAAGTTTTAAAAAATAAAAAAGTCATTGTTGTTGATGACTCAATAGTTCGTGGCACTACAGCAAAACAACTTGTAAAATTATTAAAAGAAGCATCTCCATCTGAAATCCACATGCGTATAACTTCACCGCCAATTGTTCAACCTTGTCATTATGGAATGGATTTCCCGAGTAGCAAAGAATTAATTGCTGTCCAATGTAATAAGGATGTTGAGAAAATAAGAAAAGAAATTGGAGTGGACTCTTTGCAATTTCTTTCAATCGAAAAATTATTAGAATCGGTTCCAAAAAGTAAAACTAAAAATTATTGTTATGCATGTTTTGGAGGACCATATCCAACTCCAATTGAAAAAGGAAAAATAAAAGAGGAATTGGATAAATAAAATAAATGCTGCCAAATATTTTAAGTATTTTTAGGTTGCTGCTTGTAATTCCTTTTTTCATGGTTATGATGAATAATGATTTACAATATCAAAGGTGGTTTGCTTTTTCAATTGTGGTAATCGCTGGATTGACTGACAGATTTGATGGCTACATTGCGCGTAAATATAATTTATCAAGCGAGATTGGTATAATTATTGATCCTCTAGTAGATAAAATTGCAATAACAATTTTTATAATTATACTTTGGCTTTGGAATAATATAGCAACGTGGTTTTTTGTAGTAGTTTTGGGAAGAGATATATTAATTTTGAGTGCTGCAATTTATTTAAAACAAAAATACAATAAAGTAATCAAGTCAAATACTACAGGGAAAATTACAATTTTCTTTATTTCAGTTGCATTATCCTTGGCACTTTTAAATTATTCTCAAATTTATATTTTAAAAGAAATAATAATTTTAATTGCAACTATTTATTCATTCTATTCAGTCTATTTATATTGGCAAGAGTTTAAATTAATTGTAGAAGAAAAAGTATAAATATGTTTTCAATTTCAAAAATTCGTGAAGGATTTAACAAAACCAGAAACTTTTTAAAGGAAAAACTTTCTCAGATATCCTTTTTAGGTCGTGAATTAAATGAATCTGAACTAAAAGAAATTGAAGAAATACTAATTCTTTCTGATTTCGGATATGATTTCACGAAACAATTAATTTCAGAATTAAAAAATAATTTTAAAAAAACTGAAACCGAAAATACACTACAAGAAGTTCTGCAAAATGAAATTATCAAAACTCTAAATCAATTTGAATCTAAAAGTACAGCAACTCTAAAACCGAAAGTAATTTTACTGATTGGCGTAAATGGAGTTGGCAAAACTACAACTATCGCAAAACTTGCAAATATTTATAAAAAAGAAAATTTAAAAGTTATTATTGGCGCAGCAGATACTTTTAGAGTGGCTGCAAATGAACAATTAAATATTTGGACCTCGCGACTTGGAATTGACATTGTTCAACAAAAACAAGGTGCGGATCCTGGTGCAGTTGCATATGATACTGTCCAATCTGCAATTGCAAAAAATTATGACATTGCTTTAATTGATACTGCAGGAAGACTACACACAAAAAATAATTTAATGGATGAACTTTCAAAAATTGGAAGAGTTATAAAAAAAATAATATCGGATGCACCGCATGAAATTTATTTGGTTATTGATGCATCAACTGGTCAAAATGGGATTGAGCAAGCAAAAGTATTTTCAAAATATTTGGGATTGACAGGAATAATTATTACAAAATTAGATGGAACTGCAAAAGGAGGAATTGTTGTCAATATTGTTCAACAATTAAAAATCCCAATTAAATTTATTGGTGTTGGTGAATCAATTGATGATTTACAAGAATTTGATGCAACCGCATATACAAATGCAATTTTTAATCAACTTGAGGAAGTTAAATAATGGAATTGAAATTAAAACTTTACAATTTAAAATTGCGACATGTTTTTAGAATTTCTCGCGGAGAAGAATCAATTGCTCCAATTATTATTGTTGAATTGCACCATGATGGAATTGTTGGTTATGGAGAAGCGGCTCCTTCCATGCGTTATGATGAAAACGAAAATACAGTTATAAATTTTTTGAAAAAAATAAATGTATCAAAATTCGATTCGCCATTTGAAGTTGATTTAATTTTAAATTATGTAAATAATATTGATTCAGGAAATTCATCAGCAAAATGTGGAATCGATTTGGCAATTCATGATTGGATTGGAAAAAAATTAAAAATTCCAATTAGTAATTATTTTGGATTTGATAGATCAATTCTTGTAACATCATCTTTTACAATTGGTATTGATAGTGAAGAAATGTTAGTTCAAAAAATTAATGAAGCTGAAGAGTATCCACTTTTAAAAATAAAATTAGGGACTGCTGATGATAAAAAATTAATTAAAACAATTCGCAAAATTACAGATAAACCATTTTGTGTTGATGCAAATGAAGCATGGCAAGATAAAAATTATGCTCTTGAACAAATTAAATTTTTAGAAGATCAAAATATAATATTTGTTGAACAACCGATGCCAGAAAATCAAATTGATGATACCAAGTGGTTACGCGAAAAAGTTAATTTGCCTTTAATTGCAGACGAGAATGTTAAAACTCTTATTGATATTCCTAAAATTGCAAATGCGTTTGATGGGATAAATATAAAATTAATGAAGTGCACCGGAATTCGTGAAGCAATGCGAATGATTCACACTAGTCAAGCATTGAATCTAAAAATTATGATGGGTTGTATGATTGAGAGCTCTGTTGCAATTTCTGCCGGCGCGCAACTTTTGCCAATGTTAAATTATGCTGATTTAGATGGTAATGTTTTAATTACTAACGATCCATTTAGCGGAATTAAAAATGAGCATGGTAATTTAACTATTTCGGATTTTCCGGGACTTGGTGTCGAACCAAACGAAAAATATTTTGCTACTACTTATTTATAAAAATGCATAAAGTAATTCGAATTTTACCTGAATCATTAGTTCTAAAAATTGCAGCCGGAGAAGTTATCCAGCGACCTGATGCTGTGGTAAAAGAATTAATTGAGAATTCTCTTGATGGTGGCGCGACAAAAATTTCAATTATAATTAAACAAGCTGGAAAAGAATTTATTCAAGTAAATGATAATGGAAGTGGAATCCCGAAAAATGAAGTCTTAACTGCATTTGCAAGTCATGCCACAAGTAAAATTGAAAATCTTGAAGACTTAACAAAAATTACAACTTTTGGTTTTAGAGGAGAAGCATTAGCATCAATTGCTTCAGTTTCGCAAGTGGAAATAAAAACAAAATATTCTGCTGATGAAATCGGAACTAAATTAATTATAAATGGTGGAGAAGTATTAGAGGAAAGTAAGATTTCATTTTCTGAAGGAACTTCAATTACAGTTAAAAATTTATTTTATAATACCCCAGCACGAAGAGAATTTTTTAAATCTAATTCAACTGAGTTTAAACATATTTATGATGTAGTTGAAAGATTTGCACTTTCAAATCCAAAAGTTGCTTTTCAATTTATAAGTGATGATGAAGAATTAATGAATTTCTCTTTAAACACTCAAACCGAAAGAATTGCAAATTTATTTGGAGAAAATTTCTTAGAAACATTAATTCCCTTTAAAGAAGAAACTGAAATATTATCCATAAATGGATTTATTGGAAAACCAGAATTCAGCAAAAAAACTAAATCAACTCAATATTTATTTTTAAATAATCGATTTATAATTAACCGGGCAATAAATCATGCGGTTTTTGCTGGCTATGAAAATTTAGTCATAAAAGGAAATTTCCCATTCGTACTTTTGCACTTGCAAATAAATCCTTCAAAAGTGGATGTTAATGTTCATCCTTCAAAATTGGAAGTAAAATTTGTTGATGAATCACTTGTTTACAAATTTGTTTTAACTGTTGTGCGAAAAGCAATTGCTCAACATTTAAATCCTGTAATTTTAGAACAAACAAAAATTTTATATGGAAATAATTTTTCGGATAACTCTTTCCAAAATTCAAAGGGAATTGATTCAGCAAAAATTGCTGAATCAATAATTGTGTCAACTATTCCTAATTTTCAATTTCCAAAGAACTTTGAATCTTTAAATAATATTCCAATTGATGTAACACAAAATAATATTAATCAGTTTGAGCACGAAAAAAAGAAAGATAAAATTGAAGAGGGAATGTCCATCTGGCAAATTCACAACAAATATATTTTAGCGCAAATTAAAACAGGGATTATGATAATTGATCAGCATGTTGCGCATGAAAGAATTTTATATGAAAAAGCATTGCAAAATTTTGAGAATCAATTGCCGACAACACAACAATTACTTTTTACACAACTTTTACATTTAGCACCAAATGATTATCAGTTACTAAATGAGTTACTTCCTTTTTTACTTCAACTTGGTTTTGAAATTAAAGAATTTGGTAAAAATACTTTTGCAATTGATGGCGTTCCAACTGATGTAAAACCGGGAAAAGAATCTACAATTATTCAAGAAATTTTAACTGAATACAAACAAAATCAGAATCAAATAAAGTTGAATGCGAGAGATAATATTGCAAAATCTTTTGCATGTAAATCAGCAATAAAAGCGGGAGACTCGTTGACTGAAAACGAAATGCGAGTTTTAATTGACCAACTTTTCGCAACAAAAATTCCTTATGTTTGTCCTCATGGAAGACCCGTTATGATTAAAATTTCAATTCAAGAATTGGATAAAAGATTTTTTAGAACTTAATAAAATGAATAAAAAAGAGTGGTCCGAAAAAAATAAAATTAATTCTAACCAACTTAAATTTACAAATATAAGTGGAGTTGAAATTGATCCGCTTTATACAAGCGAAGATGTAAATGAAATAAATTATTTACATGATATCGGCCATCCGGGAGAATTTCCATATACTCGTGGAATTCATCCCACAATGTATCGGGGAAAACTTTGGACAATGAGGCAATTTGCTGGATTTGGTTCTCCAGAAGACACAAATAAAAGATTTAAATTATTATTAGAGCATGGTCAAACAGGATTATCAACCGCATTTGATTTACCAACATTAATGGGTTGTGATGCGGATGATCGATTGTCTGAAGGTGAAGTTGGAATTTGCGGAGTCTCTGTTAGTTCGTTAGCTGATATGGAAAAATTATTTTCCGGAATTAAATTGGATCAAGTTTCAACTTCAATGACGATAAATGCACCGGCTGCAATGATTTTTGCCTATTATATTGTTACTGCGCAAAATCAAGGGGTTGATATTTCAAAATTAAGGGGAACAATCCAAAATGATATTTTAAAAGAATACATCGCACAAAAAGAATGGATTTATCCACCAAGACCTTCAATGCGAATTATTACTGATATGTTTGAATTTTGTAAAAATGAAATGCCTGAGTTTAATCCAATTTCAATTAGTGGATATCATATTCGCGAAGCTGGTTCAACGGCAGCACAAGAACTTGCTTTTACTTTGGCAGATGGATTTGCATATATCGAAGCTGCAATTGAAAAGGGAATGGATATTGATAAATTTGCGCCAAGATTAAGTTTCTTTTTTAATTCTCATTTAGATTTTTTTGAAGAAATTGCAAAGTTCCGTGCAGCTCGAAGAATTTATGCAAAGCGAATGAAAAATAAATATGGTGCTAAAAATCCTAAATCTTGGATGTTGAGATTTCATACACAAACTGCAGGTTGTTCATTAACTGCTCAACAACCCGAAAATAATATTGTTAGAACAGCTATTCAAGCTCTCGCTGGTGTTCTAGGTGGAACTCAGTCGTTACATACAAACTCGATGGATGAAACTTTAGCATTGCCATCTGATAAAGCTGCAAAGATTGCACTCAGAACACAACAAATAATTGCTTACGAAACTGGAGTAGCAATGACCGCAGATCCACTTGGTGGAAGTTATTTTGTTGAAGCTCAAACTGATAGAATTGAGAAAGAAGCTGAACAATATTTTGAAAAAATTGAATCACTTGGTGGAGTTATTTCAGCAATTGAACAAGGATATTTTCAAAAAGAAATTGCAAAATCTGCTTACAGATATCAAAATGAAGTTGATAAAAAAGAAAAAATTATTGTAGGTGTAAATCAATACATTCAAGAAGATGAGAAATTAGAAATTCCAATTTTATTGATTTCACCAGAAGTAGAAAAAATGCAAATAAAAAATTTAGCAGCATTACGGCAATCTCGGAATCAATTAGCTGTTGATAGTTCATTACTTGAATTGCAAAATGCTGCAACTGATGGCTTAAATTTAATGCCAAAATTAATTAATGCAGCAAGGTCAAATGCAACTCTCGGAGAAATATGTAATTGCTTAAAGTTGCCATTTGGTTTATATGATGAAGTAGCTGCGTTTTAAAAAATTAAAAACTTAATCTATTGACAAGGGGCATTTAACTTACTATTTTAGGTTAAACGATAGAATAACCTAATTTATTTAAGTTAAATAAAGATGACAATTCAAATTGACGAAATTGATTTAAAAATATTAAATGTTTTACAGGGAAAAGGGAGAACTCGACGAAATGAATTAGCAGAAATTGTTCACTTATCAATTCCATCCGTTAGTGAAAGATTGAGGAAGCTGGAGGAAAATGGTTTTATAGTAGAATATGTAGCAAAATTAAATTCAATAAAACTTGGATTTGACATTACTGCTTTTATTTTTGTTACTGTAGATTCATCTAAACATTTTCAAACATTTATTGATCACGCAAATAATTTGGATGAAGTTCAAGAAATTCATGCGATTACTGGAGATGGAAGTCATCTATTAAAAGTTAGAACCGAAAATACTTCAACCTTAGAAAAATTATTATCAAAAATTCAAGCTTGGTCAGGTATTGTTCACACAAAAACACATTTAGTTTTATCATCACCAAAAGAAACATCAAAAATTAAACTTTATAAAAAATAAAAGAGATTAAAAATGAAAAATAATAAACCAGTTTCAAGTTACTTTGGAGAAAATACCTTTGATATTAAAAAATTATTAAAGAACACGCCCAAAAAAATTCATTCAAATTTGCAAAATGCAATAAACCAAGGTGAAAAAATTTTACCAGAAACTTCGGATGCAGTTGCAATTGCTTTGCGAAAATGGGCTGTCTCAAAAGGTTGCACACATTATACACATTGGTTTCAACCAATGACTGGTTACACTGCAGAAAAACATGATTCATTTATAGATTATGATGGGAATGGTGGAGTGATAGAAAAATTTACTGGAAAACAATTAACTCAAGGAGAACCCGATGCATCATCTTTTCCATCTGGTGGAATTAGAGCAACTTTTGAAGCACGAGGTTACACAATTTGGGATCCAACATCGCCTGCATTTATAATCGAATATCCACATGGCAATACACTTTGCATCCCTACAGTTTTTGTTTCTTATACGGGGGAAACTTTGGATAGAAAAGCACCCCTCTTGAGATCAATTCAAGTTTTAAATAATGCAGCTTTAGAAATTTTAAAAATATTTAATCATCCGGCGAAAAAAGTTTTCTCAACATTGGGAGTTGAGCAAGAATATTTTTTAATCGATAGAAATTATTATAAACAACGACCAGATTTGATTCAAACTGGAAGAACTTTATTTGGAAAGATGCCTGAAAAGCATCAGCAATTAGAAGATCAATATTTTGCAAATATTCCGGAACGTGCTTTTGCTTTCATGTCAGAAATTGAAGAAGAATCTTACAAGCTTGGAATTCCACTTAAAACCAGACACAATGAAGTAGCTCCAAATCAATTTGAGTTTGCACCAATTTATGAAGATGTAAATATTGCGATCGATCATAATCAAATTTTAATGGACTTGATGGAACGCATTGCAAAAAGACATAATTTAACTGTTCTGCTTCACGAAAAACCTTTTGCCGGAATTAATGGAAGTGGCAAACATGCAAATTGGTCGATCTCGACTGATACTGGAGAAAATTTATTATTTCCGGGAAATACACCAGAATCAAATTTGCAATTTTTAGTTTTTTTAATTTCAACAATTAAAGCTGTCTACAATAATTCAAAATTATTACGAGCATCAGTTGCATCTTGTTCAAATGATTATCGACTTGGTGCAAATGAAGCACCACCAGCAATAATTTCGATTTTTCTTGGAGAAACTTTATCAAAAGTTTTATCTGATTTAGGAGCTGGAAAAGTTACAAAAACAAAAGATCAATCTTGGATTTCATTTGGGATTGATAAGATTCCAGAAATTAGTAAAGATAGTACCGATAGAAATAGAACATCACCATTTGCATTTACTGGAAATAAATTTGAATTCCGCGCAGTTGGTTCAAGCGCGACACCATCAACATCAATTACAATTTTAAATAGTATAATTGCAAATTCGTTGCTTGAAACTAATGCACAAATAAAATCAGAAGTAAAAAAATCAAAAGATTTAAATAAAGCAATTGTTCGAGTTTTGAGAAAAATTTACAATGAAACAAAATCAATTTTATTTGAAGGGGATAATTATTCTGCCTCTTGGGAAAAAGTTGCTTTAAAAAGAGGATTACCAAATTTAAAAACTGCTCCTGATGCATTGAAAGCTTTAATTGAAAAAAAGAGTATCAAACTTTTAGAAAATCTTAAAATTTTTAATCCTCGTGAAGTTGAATCAAGGTTTGAAGTTGATATGGAAAATTATTGTAAAAATGTTGATATCGAAGCAAAAGTTTCAGTGGATATGTCACTGACAATGTTTTATCCTGCTGGAATAAAATATTTAAATGATTTACTTTCAACTTTAACATTATTAAAAAATAATTCAAGTTCATCATTAAATTTTATGATAAAAGATTTATCCAAAAAACTTGATGATTGTTTTACTGAAATAAAGAATCTTGAAAAAATGTTAAAATCAGCTCATTCAATAAAAGATACTTTTAAACGTGGAAAGTATTTTGAAAGTATAAAAGTTCAATGTTTAAAATTAAGAATTACAGTTGATAATTTGGAAACAATAATTCCAAACAATTTATGGCCAGTTCCAAAATATAAAGAGCTACTTTTAAATTTGTAAACTAAGTGGACTTAAAACAAATCATCCGATCGGTACCTGATTTTCCAAAAAAGGGAATTAATTTTAAAGATTTATCTCCAATTTGGAAAAATCCTGATGCTACAAATTTTATAATATCAGAGTTTGTAAAATTTTGTGAAAATAAAAATATTACAAAAGTTGTTGGAGTTGAATCACGTGGATTTATTTTTGCTCCAATAATTGCAAATAAAATTGGAGTTGGTTTTATTCCGATTCGCAAAAAGGGAAAACTGCCATCCAAAACTTTAATACAGGAATATGAATTAGAATACGGAACTGATAAGATCGAAATTCATTTGGAGGATTTGAAAACTGGAGATAATGTTTTATTACATGATGATGTTTTGGCCACTGGTGGAACTTTACAGGCCGCAATAAAATTAATTGAAAAAACTGGCGCAAAAGTTGCAGGTGTTTGTTGTGTTATCGAATTACAGTTTTTAAATGGAATTGAAAACTTAAAAAATTATGATTTTTTAAGTTTAGTAAAATATAAATCCGGTGATGAATGAAAATTGTTTGCAGTAATTGCGGAAGTGAAAATGATGATTTAGTTTATAAATGTTTACAATGTGGGAATATTTTGCAAGATAAAATTGCAAACTTAAATTTTTTTGAAACATTTTGGAGTATTCTCGAATCACCGTTTGAAACTTTTAATAAAATTTTAAGAGCTGAACATAAAAACTACACACTTTTTTTATATTATACTTTTACAACGTCTATTGTATATTTCTCGATTTGGATAAATAAATTTGGAAGTAATTTTGATAATTTAATTTATCTTATTTTATTTTCTCAAATAATATCTACTGTAATATTTATTCCTTTTACATTTTTATATTCTCACATTATTTTTCTTCTATTAAAAGTTTTTAATTGCAAAGTGAGTCTTAAAAATTGTTACGCAATTGGAGGGTGGTCGAGTGTTCCGTTCGCTATTTATTTTTTTATTTTAATTCCAATTGGTTTAGGAATTGAAGGTTTATCTTTTTTTACAACTTTTACTTCTGCTTTAACAAATACTAAAATAATTTTTTTTGGTTTAACCTCAATCTTGAGTTTTTATTTTTTGATTTTGTTTAACATTGGGTTGATAAAAATAATGCGTGAATTTAGCTTAATTAATTTTGTAAAATCCATTTTTGCAACTTTAATAACAATTATTTCAATCACTTATTTGTGTAATGAAGTAATAAAAAAAATAATGTCTTAAACTTAAAATTATTTAATAAAGATAAATTTTTTAGTTGAAATAAAATTGCCAGCTGTTAATTTGTAAAAATAAATTCCACTTGATATCTTTTTAGGAAAATATTTTACTGAAAATTTCCCAGGCGCTTTTAATTCATTTATCAATGTTTCAACTTCATCTCCAAGTAAATTATAAATTTTTAATGTTACAAAACATTTTTGTGGAAGCTGAAACTCAATTGTAGTTGATGGATTAAATGGATTTGGAAAATTTTGTTTTAAAATAAAATTAGTAGGATTATTTCCATCTCTCTTTTCTACAGAAACAGATATATGATTTTCATAAAATAAAATTCCTTGAGAAGGAATAGGTGGTCCATTATTATATCCCATATCACGAGCTGAGATAATTGCAAACTTATCATTACTACTTAAATATCCCCATTGCGATTGGCTACCTGGTGCACTTGCTAATGTGATTCCTGAAATATTTGTTTTGCCAAGTGGATTTCCCGCTAAATAATAATAAAAAATTTGATTCGGTAATTTAAAAACCATTTTGGAATTTGAACTGAAAAAAGTTGTTGCAGATGAAGTTTTACCAATTACTTCTCCATTTGCTGAATTCAAAATAAATCCACTAAAAGTTGAAATATATTTTCCATCAGGTGAATAAATAGCATCATCAAAATTTCCAGTTTCAAAATGCCAATCAATTCTTCCATCTGAAGTATTAATCTGAGTCACATCACAAGATTTAGTTCCAACTACAATTTTAGAACCATCATAATTCATCGAAAATCCATTAACGAATGGCCATCCCCAAATAAAAGTTTTCCAAATTATTGCACCATCCAAAACTCTAATTTTTCTTAAATAATTATCTCCACTTCCTGAATATAAGTATTCACTCTTTTTATCAAATGCAAGTTTCCTAACTTGTCCCATATTTAAATTTGTTGATGTTGTCCAAAGAGTTGAGCCATTGTTTAAATTTAATAATGCAACCATCGCAAGACTTCCGACTGCTACAAATTTATTATTTGGAGAAATTGCTAATTCTTTTGATTCGAGAATTTTATCATTTTTTCTTTCCCATAAAATTTGTCCGGTTTCTCCATTTAAGGCTCGAACTGTAAAAGTAGGTGAGTAACAATTTCCAAATTTTCCTGTTTCAAATGCATATACAACATATTTCCCATCTGCACTCATATCGCCACCCCAAGTTTCCCAACCAGTTTTATGTTCCCAAATTTTTGCTCCGGTTTTAAAATTATATTTATACAAAATTGAATTTGAAACTGTAATTGAATCTTTACATCCGTTTGTAATTTTCCAATTTTCTTGCCCAGGAATTAATGCAACAGTTCCTTCTGATTCTGAAACAGCTCCACGCCAAAATCCATTTGTTGTATTTATTGGTGGAACAATTAATTTAAAATCAGGAATTATATTTTCAGTTTGTTTTGAAAGTGTGATATTAAATTCAGATTTATTATTTGAAATTTTTAAAAGTGTGTCATTGCATCCATTTAAAGAAATTTTTAAATACCAATTTCTATTATTTAATAAAGATGATTTTATTGAAGTTGAAAATGTGTACTCGTTATTTATCAAAGTAGTACTGATTGGTGTTGAAATCCAATATGCTGTCAAAATTGAAATTTGAGGTGGATTTAGTAAAACTCCTGTTGGTAATTTTACAACTCCCTTAATTAAATAATCTCCCTCAGGGTGATTTTGCTTTATATAGTTTGATATATAAAATTTTCGTGAATAATTTATTGAATCAGTTGAAGCAGGTGATTGTCGTATAAATTTGAAATCAATAGTTCGTGCTTGTAAGTTTGAATCAACTTGAATTCCACCTTCCCATAATCCTCTAAGCCAGCAAGAAACAAAAGTTGTTTCGCCTGCAGCAAGTTCAACAAGAGGTCCACCATTCGGAAAAATTGCTAAACCTGGATTTTCAAGCGTAGAATTTTGTTCTCTAACTTTTATTGAAATATTATTTGGTGAGGTTGCTGTACTACTATTTATTATTCTTAAAATTGCTTTTGGATTATTTGAATCAAACGGTCTGATTAAAGTATCTTTTCCCACATTTTCAATTTTTAACTTTTCAAAAAAAGTTTGCGAAGTTGTAATTGAAAGATTTATCAGAATCACCAGAAAAATATTTTTACACTTTTTCATTGATTCAATTTTTTTATTAGATACTAATTTTACAAAAATAGTTTAATTTTGATTTGTTTGAAAACTTTGGAAAAATTTTTAATCATTTAATCTAAAATCATAAAAAACATTCTTAAAACAACAATTTATTTGTATATTTGAAGTGTTACTTTAAAAGAAAATATTATTGTTTATTAATCAAAGGATAGCAGATGGCCAAAGTTATAATGATAGTCCAGTACGAAGTAAATGAAGCAAAACTTGAAAAACATCAATTATTGATTGAACAAATGAAAAATAATTTTGTTAATAACCCAAATGTTACTTATTCATTTTATAAACAAAAAGGAAAAGCAAATTCATTTATTGAAATGTATGTTGCAAATACAGAAGAAGATTTTGAGAATTTTGAAAACAACGAGAATTACGAAACTGATTTAATCGAAAAGCGAATGGTTGATTGTATCATCGGTAAGCAAAAGTATTTAACCTTTCTTGAAAATTAATTAAAAAGTATATTGCAAAAATAATTTTTCATTTATATTTTTGCTTATTCAAATCAAAAAAAAGTAAACATATAATAATTGATGGAACCAAATATTTCTCCTCAAATTGCTCCTGCAGCACCAAATGTTGCTGTGGCAAAAAAGAAAAAGAAATCTCCATTAATTGCTATTATTCATGCTGAAGGTTGTACAGGTTGTGAAGTTTGCATAGAGTTTTGCCCGGTTGATTGTATTTATAAAGTTGCAGGACCAGAAAATTTAACAAATGAATTTACAAACGTAAATGGAATTTGTGTTGTTGATGAAGAAGTTTGTATTGGTTGTAAATTATGTGCAAAGTATTGCCCTTGGGATGTAATTGATATGCTAAAACGTGAAGAGGAAGTCTCAGTATAAAATATATTTTTTATTATGACTACAGAAAATAATCCACAAACAAATAATCCATCACCACAAATTACTCCAACTCCACTTCCTAGAAAAGCAAAACAAGATCGCGCTCCAGAAAATGATCCAGGTTTATGGAGAATGGGAAGAAAAAGTTTTTTCTCTTTTTCAGCTTGGTTAGCATTTTTTGGTTTTATAGGAATCTCAACAATTGGAAGTTTAAGAATGATGTTCCCGAGAATTTTATTTGAACCATCTAAAAAGTTTAAAGTTGGTTTGCCGGAAGAGTTTTTAATTGGTGAAGTAAGCGAAAAATTTATTGACAAAGGTGTTTGGATTATTAGAGAGCAAGGTGGTTTTTATGCCCTAATTGCAATTTGTACTCATCTTGGATGCGCGCCTCGCTGGTTACCAACCGAAAATAAATTTAAATGTGCATGCCATGGAAGTGGTTATTATAAAAATGGAATTAATTTTGAAGGTCCAACACCACGTCCACTTGAACGAGCTGCAATTGGTCTGGCTGATAATGGTGAACTTGAAGTTGACTTAAGCTTAAAATTTAAATATGAACTTGGTGATTGGGTTAAAGAAGATTCATTCTATAATTATGTTGCATAAAAGGAAAATTAAAAATGATTAGTCCAATGCAAAAATTTAGAGAGAGCGAAGTTTACAAATCGATCTTTCGACATAAATATGATGACACGCAACGTAATCGTGCATTACAAATAGTTGATAATGTTTTTTTGCATCTTCATCCCGTAAGAATTCCGCGTCACGCCACAAATGTCGGTTTTACTTGGGGAATGGGAGGCATCACATTTCTTTTATTTTTAATTTTAACTTTGACTGGTGTAATCTTAATGTTTTATTATCGTCCAACTGCGCAATACGCTTATGAGGATATGAAATATTTAATGAATGATGTTGCGTTTGGTCCATTTGTAAGAAATATGCACAGATGGGCTGCACATTTAATGGTTATAACTGTTATGCTTCACATGTTCAGAGTTTTTTTAACAGGATCTTACAAACCACCTCGTCAATTTAATTGGGTTATTGGAGTGATACTTTTAGTTTTAACTTTTCTTTTAAGCTTCACAGGATATTTATTACCGTGGGATCAACTTTCAATTTGGGCAGTAACTGTAGGAACTAATATGGCGCGTGCAACACCACTTCTCGGTCATGATGGTCCATTTGGTTTAGAGCTCGGAATGAAAATTGATAATGACATTCGTTTTGTTTTACTGGGCGGAACCCAAGTTGGCCCACCAACTTTATTAAGATTTTATGTTGGCCATTGTATTTTTTTACCACTCATTGCATCAATTTTTATGGTTGTTCATTTTTGGAGAATCCGAAAAGATGGTGGTATTTCAGGACCTGATACAACTAAAAAGACTTTTTAAATTAAAATGAAATACTTCTTAGAAATTGTTACAAAGCCAGACAATATTCCAATTGTTGCACTTTTATTTTTAGTAGTTTTCTATACTTGGTTTGCATTTAAAAAAGCTCGTAAAAATGATTCGCAAGAATTACCAGAAGAAGCAAAACTTGATGACAAAATTCAAGTCTGGCCAAATTTAGTAAGAGTTGAATTTTTAGGAACGTTAATTGTTTTTGCAATTCTAGCCGTTTGGTCAATTACAATTGATGCACCTCTTGAAGAACCTGCGAATCCAACTTTAACTCCAAATCCATCAAAAGCCCCATGGTACTTTTTGGGATTACAAGAATTATTAGTTTATTTCGATCCGTGGATTGCCGGAGTTATTTTGCCAAGCATTATTATTGTAGGATTAATGGCAATTCCTTATATCGATATAAATCCAAAAGGAAATGGTTATTACACTTTTAAAGAACGTAAATTTGCAATCTTAACTTATTATTTTGGATTTTTAATTTTATGGGTTGCATTAATTATTTTAGGAACTTTTTTAAGAGGGCCTGGCTGGAACTTTTTTTTACCCTGGGAATATTGGGATCCCCATAAAGTTGTAGTTTTAAATAATGTAGATTTATCTGAGATGATTGGAATCCCAACCAAAAATCCTGATAACAGTTTAAATATTTGGGCAACATTATTCGGATTTAGTTTTGTTTCTGGATTTTTTGGAATTTTAGGGGCATGGCATTATAATAAATTTAAAAAAACTGAGACTTATAAATTAATGGGTCCAATTCGTTATTGGACAACCTCATTGTTGTTTTGGGGAATGGCATTTGTTGTATTGAAAATAATTTTACGATTACTTCCACCAGTTTTGGGGGCATATCCAATTAAATATGTTTGGGTTACTCCTTGGTTCAACATTTGATAAACTTCTTATTACAATTTTGAAAACATGATCCAAAAAATTAAAAATTTTTTTAATTTTGGCGAGAGATTAAAAATTTCAATCGAAAATAGAAATTATGCAAATTATTATTTGGTAATAAGTTTTATTTTATTTTTAGCAACTGCATGGGCGGTTATAGATGAGATTATTACAAGGCGACCTTGGAAGGATTATCAAATTGAATATCAGCAATTATTAAATGAAAAATTAGTCGCAAAATATGATGAAGCAATTTCATTAGTTGATTCAAGTTACATTAATGGTTTGCAAACAGATTTATCAGCCACTAAAAATATTTTAAACAGTGAAGAGTATCAAAATATTTTTGATGAGTTAAATGATTTACAAGCAGAATTAATTTATGCAACTCGTGAGTGGAGTTTTGCTCGCAGTAAATCTGATGCAATTTATTATGAATACAATAAATCTTTAATTGAAGGTGAAGTAAATAAAGTAGCTGAAAAAAAATTACGAGAAATTGAAAAAGAAATCCAAAATTACGCTGATTCAATTACTGCTGTAAATTTAAGAATAGAAGAAAAAAATAAATCTATTTCAGAAGTTCAAAATAAATTTACATCACTCACTGCCGAAATTAAAAGAGCATATCTTGAAGCAGATAAATTAAAATTAAAAATTTCAAAAGTAAGAGCTCAACCAATTGAAATTAAACAAATTTTGTTGGATGATTTTGAAAGAACAAATTTTGGCGAAGTTAAAGCGCGAGTTGATCGTTGCCAAACTTGTCATTTGGGTTTTAACGAACAATTGATGATCGATGCGCCACAACCTTACACAACTCATCCACTGCCTGAACTTTTAAAAATTCATAAACTAGAAAAATATGGTTGTACAACTTGCCATCGTGGACAAGGAAATGCACTAACAGCTGGTTTTGCTCATGGCGATGAAGATCATTATTGGGAAACTCCACTTTTAAAAAAGAGAGATGTTTACGCAAGTTGTAATTCTTGCCACTCAAATCAAAATGCACTTAAAGAAGCGCCATATTTTACAAAAGCAAAACAAGTATTATTAGAAGTCGGATGTTATTCTTGTCATCAAATTGATGGGTACGAGAATATGGAAAAAATTGGACCATCATTGTTAAACGTTTCTTCAAAAGTTACACCTGAATGGACTTACAATTGGATTTTAAATCCAAAGTCATACAATGAGCATACAAGAATGCCGAATCCAAAATTTACCATAGAGGAAGCAGAAGCGGTTACATCTTTTATAATTAATAATTCAAAAAATAATTCTTACAAGTCAGCATTCCCTTTAGGTTTTTACAAAGGTGGCTCTGTTGAAAAAGGAAAAATTACTTTTTCTCAAGTTGGATGTAAAGCTTGTCACGTAATTGGTGATGATATAAAAGTTCGTGAAGCAAGAGGAACGCAATATGATATTGCTCCTGAGTTAACGCATGTTGCAGGTAAACTTTCTCCAGATTTTATTTTTGATTGGATAAAAAATCCTCGTCATTATAATCCTGAATCAAAAATGCCAAATTTACGTTTAAGTGATCAAGAAGCTCGAGATGTTGTTGCTTATTTGCAAACAATGAAAGAAAATCGGAATCCTGAAAAACATAAATTTAATTTAACTGATGAAGATAAAATTAAATTTGGCGAAAAGTTAGTTAAAGAATATGGTTGCGCGGGTTGTCATAATATTAAAGGTCTCGAAAATGAAGCAAAAGTTAGTGTGAACTTATCTAACTTTGGAAGAAAAAGAGTTGAACAAATGGATTTCGGAAATACTCCCGAACTAGATAAATATGGAAAAGTAGAATTTGAATTACGAGAAGGTAAGCCATATGTACAACATACATGGGAAGGCTGGGTTTATGGAAAATTATATAATTCTCAACTTTATAAAACTGAAAGAATTCCACAGAAAATGCCTGTTTTCAATCTTGGCGATAAAGAAATCAGAATGTTACGAATGCTGTTGATGAGTTACCGAAATGATAAGCCAATGGAAAAATATCAACAAACCTATGATCAAAGAATTAAAGATATTAATATCGGACAAAAATTAGTTTCTAATTATGCATGTATAAGTTGCCACATTTTAGAAGATGCTGGAGGATATTTCAGTTCATCACTTGAAGATCCAGCAATGGGGCCACCAATAATTACAATGACTGGTGCAAAAGTTCAAGAACCATGGTTAAATACATTTTTACAAAATCCCTCACCAGTTAGAAATTGGTTAAAAGTTAGAATGCCAACTTATAAATTGTCTGAAAATGAAATTAATGATTTAACAAAATATTTTCTTGCACTTTCAAAACAACAATTACGAGTTCGTAACTACAAATTGTTTGAAGTTGATAAAGCTTCAATTGTTAGTGGAAAAAAAATGTTTGATATGTTACAATGTTTAAAGTGTCACATTGTCGGTACTGCTGTTGCAGATGCATCAAGTCTAGGACCAAATTTAGAATTGTCATATTCTCGTTTAAAACCTGAATGGATTGTTGATTGGTTAAAAGATCCACAAGCAATTTCGCCAGGCACAATGATGCCTGGTTACTTCCCTGATGGCCAATCACCATTACCAGATATGTTTAACGGAGATGCAAAAAAACAAATGGAAGTTATTCGCGATCATGTATTTTTACTAGGAAAAAATAAATAAAAAAAATAGAAAGGATTCACAGATGATAAATAGATCAACCAAAATTATCTTTGCTCTAATTTTTGGAATTAATGTTTATGCAGGAGATGTAACTGGAAAAGTTTCATTTACAGGTGCTGCACCAAAAATGCCAAAATTAAATATGAATGCTGATAAATCATGTAAAGGAATGCATACAACAAGAGTTTCATCAGAAGAAGTTGTTATAAATAAAAACAATACTTTAAAAAATGTTTTTATCTATGTTAAAGAAGGAGCAAAACCAACTGCTGCACCAACCGTGCCTGTAACTTTATCACAAAAGGGATGCCAATACGTACCTCATATTTTAGGGATTCAAGTTGGTCAACCATTTATAATTAAAAATGATGATCCAACTTTACACAATGTTCATTCATTAGGAAAAGCAAACGTACAATTCAATGTTGCTCAACCAATAAAAGGTATGAAGCTAAATAAAAAATTTGATAAACCTGAAGTAATGGTTAAATTTAAATGTGATGTTCATAGCTGGATGAATGCATATGTTGGCGTTGTTAATAATTCTTACTTTGCAGTTTCAAAAGATGATGGCTCGTTTACTATTAAAGGATTACCAGCTGGTAGTTATACACTTGAAGCATGGCACGAAAAATTCGGAACAAAACAAATAAAAATTACAGTTGCTGATAAATCAGTTACAGCAAATTTTAATTACGCAGCAAAATAAATATAAGATTTATGAGCACAGAAAAGCATACAACACACGAACTTCCATTTTGGCGAAAATATATTTTTTCGACCGATCATAAAATTATTGGTATTCAATATGGGCTCACATCATTAGTATTTCTCTTTTTTGGATTTTGTTTAGTAATGTTGATGCGATGGCAGCTTGCATATCCTGAACAACCAATTCCATTTATTGGTGATTGGTTTGGAGATTCAAACGCGCCAGGTGGAATTATGTTACCAGAATTCTACAATCAACTTGGAGCAATGCATGGTACTATTATGGTGTTTTTAGGCATCGTTCCATTAGCGGTTGGAGCATTTGCAAATTATTTAGTTCCATTGCAAGTTGGTGCACCTGATATGGCTTTTCCAAAATTAAATATGGCAAGTTATTGGGTTTTTTTTGCAGGTGGTGTTGTAATGCTTGCAAGTTTCTTTTTACCAGGTGGTGCAGCATCTTCAGGTTGGACATCTTATGCTCCACTTGCAGTTGTAGCAACAGTTGGACAAACATATTGGTTGTTCGGAATGTTTTTAATTATTACATCTTCACTTTTAGGTGCGATTAATATTATTGTAACAATAATTCAACTTAGAGCTCCAGGTTTAACATTTTTTAAATTACCATTTTTAGTTTGGGCTCAACTTGTTACAGGATTTTTATTATTACTTGCATTTCCACCACTTGAAGCAGCTGCATTCATGCAACTTATGGATCGTCTTGCAGGAACAAGTTTCTTTATTCCAAGTGGATTAGTTGTATCTGGTGAAATTTTAAGTAATACTGGTGGTGGCTCTCCAGTTTTGTGGCAACATTTATTTTGGTTTTTAGCTCATCCTGAAGTTTATGTTTTAATTTTACCTGCAATTGGTATCGTAACAGAAATAATTGCAGTTAATTCTCGTAAACCAATTTGGGGTTATCGAACACTTGTTTATTCAGTTTTATTTTTAGGATTTATGTCATTTGCTGTTTGGGCACATCATATGTTTATGACAGGAATGGGAACCACAATAAGTACATTCTTCCAAACGACAACATTGATAATTTCAGTTCCATCAATTGTAATTTTAACTACGTTATTTATCACTTTATGGGGTGGAAAAATAAGATTTAATACACCAATGTTATTTGCATTAGCATTTTTGCCAATGTTCGGTATTGGTGGATTAACAGGGCTTCCACTTGGATTAAATGCAACTGATATCGCTTTGCATGACACATATTATGTAATCGGTCACTTCCATTACGTAGTTGCTCCCGGAACAATTTTTGCACTTTTTGCTGGTATTTATTTCTGGTATCCAAAAATTACCGGAAGAATGATGAACGATAAATTAGGAAAAATACATTTCTTTGGTTCTTTAGTTTGTATGAATGGAATATTCTTTCCAATGTTAATTGTTGGATTGGCTGGAGTTTCAAGAAGATTGTGGGATGGTGGTCAACAATATGCACACGCACAAGGTGTTTATCATTATAACGAAACAATGTCAATTTTTGCATGGGTACTTGCTTTGTTCCAATTGATATTTATTTTTAATTTATTCTGGAGTATTTGGAAAGGGAAGAAAGCAGATGATAATCCATGGCAATCTACAACTTTAGAATGGGCAACACCAACTCCACCACCACATGGAAATTTTGCAACACCTCCAGTAGTTTATAATGGTCCATATGAATATTCAGTTCCAGGACATTCAACAGATTATTTACCACAAAATAAAAAGGTATAAAAATGAGTTTAGAAATTATTCCATATACAATAGAAGTAAGAGAAGATACTGGTGTAAATAATGCAAAGTTAGGAATTTGGTTATTCTTAACTTCAGAAGTAATGTTATTTGGCGCATTATTTTCGAGCTATGTTTTTTTAAGAATTGGCGCAGCAAGTTGGCCAGAGGGAAGTTCTATTTTAAATATTCCGATGGCAACACTTAACACTGCATTTTTAATTACATCAAGTATTACAATGGTGATGAGTTGGTTATCTTTAGTTGAAAAAAATTTTAGTGCGTATAAAAAATATATGTTAGTTACAATTTTACTTGGGCTTGCATTTTTAGTTGTAAAATATTTTGAGTATAGCGCAAAATTTGAACATCATTTATATCCATCAACAAATACTTTTCTCGGATTATATTTTCTGATGACTGGCTTGCATGTACTTCATGTAATTGGTGGATTAATAATGAATATTTACTTGTTACTTCCTGGTGCAAAAATGTGGCAATCATATCCAGAAAGATTTACAAATAGAGTAGAAACCGCAGGTTTATACTGGCACTTTGTTGATTTAGTTTGGATTTTCTTATTTCCAATTTTATATCTTTTATAGGAGTAAAAAAATGAGTTCAAATCATGTTGATACAAAAAAACATTTAAAAATTTATTTAACTGTTTATATTTCTTTAATGATTCTCACTGGAGTAACAGTTTTTGCCTCATATATCCCAACAACTGTTGGGTTGGGAATTACACTTGCATTAATAATTGCATCAATTAAAAGTTCGCTTGTTGCTGGTTACTTTATGCACTTAATAGCTGAGAAAAAAATAATATTTTGGACTTTAGTATTGACAGCAATATTTTTTATTTTTTTAATTTTTATTCCATTAATGTCAGTTCTTGATCCAATAAAATATTAATATGTCACTAAAAGCATTTCATGTAATTTTTATAATTATATCATCATTATTAAGTATTGGACTTACTTATTGGGGATTAAATTCATTTCTCCAAACTTCTGATTTTACAAATTTAATTATTGGACTAATTGGATTCTTAATGATTCCCTCACTTATTGTATACGTTAGATATTTCTTAAAAAAAGCTAAAAAAATTGATGTTTGGTCATGAAGTTATTTGAGAAAACAATTAAAATTTTATTTTTATTTTTATTTTCACAATCAATTATTTATGCATGCTCAACTTGTATAAATAATGTTGAACCAACTCAATCTACAAATGCATTAAGTTTAAGTATTTTATCTTTACTTGGTTTTACAAGTTTTGTTTTAGGTGGAATACTTAGTTTTATTTTTATTATTCGATCAAGAATTAAGAAACTGAAATCCAAAATTTTAAACAATTAACAAATTATGAGAGAATTTTTAAATTTACCTTTAGACGCTTCAGCGCATGGACTTCAAATAGATGAAATGATTTCATTAATCCATTGGGTTATGTTTATTTTAACTTTTGGTTGGGGATTATTTTTTGCATATACACTTTATAAATTTAGAAGTTCAAAAAATACAATTGCAAGTTATACTGGCGTCACAAGTAAAACATCAACTTGGCTTGAAGTTGGAATGGTTGTATTTGAAGCAATTCTTTTAATCGGTTTTGCAATTCCACTTTGGGCTGATAGAGTTGTTGGGTTTCCTAAAAAAGATGAATCATTAATTGTGAGAGTTGTTGCTGAACAATTCGCATGGAATATTCACTATCCAGGAAAAGATGGTGAATTTGGTAAAACTGATATAACGCTCGTAACACCTGATAATCCACTCGGAATTGATAGAAATGATGAATCAGCAAAGGATGATATAATTACAAACAATCAATTAAATATACCAATCAACAAACCAATAATTGTTTATTTAAGCTCAAAGGATGTAATTCACGGGTTTGCACTTCCTGTTTTAAGAGTTAAGCATGATGCAATTCCAGGTACAATAATTCCAGTTTGGTTTAAAGCAACAAAGACTACAAAAGAAATCCAAGAACAAACTGTGCAAACATTTGACCTTACAAATATGCCAATTGAAAAAAATATTAATTTGCCAGAAGTTGTTGATTTAAAAATATCTCAAGGAAAAAATTATAAAAATTATATCTTAATGGAAAATGTAAGTAAAGATGGAGTTGATTTACTTTACAGTGGAATGATTTTAGATAATGATAATGTTACAGCTTTAATTTCAAATAATGTTTCTACAGTTAAAGCAAGAAAAATTGATAATACACTTCAAACTTTATTAACAATTGTAGATTATAAAGATGTGTCAGGAAATATTATTTTACCTAAGGGAAGTTCTTTAATTGATGATATGGTTTCAATGTTACTGCAAAATAATATCACAAAAGTTCAAGCACGACATAAAGCAAGATTGGATCAATTTATTTTTTGGGAAGATTACAATTTGAGTGACGGCGTAATAATTTCAAAAGGTACAACTGTAACTGATTTAAATTTGGAACAATTAAAATCTTCAAATATAAATTTAATTTCAATTGCTCTAGCAACTCCAACAGAAATTGCATGCGCTCAACTTTGCGGTTTAGGTCATTACAGAATGCGTGGTTATGTAAATATCCAAACCGAAGATGAATATAATTTGTGGATGGCTGAGCGTGAAGCAGAATTAAATCCTGTCGAATAAAACTTTTTGATGTTTAACAACCTGCTTTACAGGTACAGTATTTTTTTACTTGTATCTGTTTTAATTCTTATTTGTGCTGGAGCATTAGTTACAAGCACACAAAGTGGACTTGCTGTTCCAGATTGGCCAAATACTTTTGGATATAATATGTTTACTTTCCCAATAAGCAAATGGGTTGGTGGAATTTATTATGAACATTTACATCGTTTAGTAGCGAGTAGTGTCGGTTTTTTTATAATTATTTTAGTTTTTTTAACTCACAAATTTGATAAAAGAAAATGGGTTAAAAAACTTTCTTTGTATTTGCTTTTAGTTGTTTGTTTTCAAGGTCTTTTAGGTGGATTAACTGTTTTATTTTTATTACCGGATTTAATTTCAACATTTCATGCAACACTCGCACAATTATTTTTTTGTTTAGTGATTACAAATTTTGTAGTTCAAACAAAATGGTGGCACAATGTTTCAGAAAATAAAATTGAAAATTTAAATATTAACCATATAACAAAGTTATCATTAACTGTATTTTTAATAATTTTATTGCAACTCATTTTTGGTGCTTGGATGCGGCATACTGAATCTGGATTAGCAATTCCAGATTTTCCATTAGCATATGGACAAATTATTCCATCTTTAGAAAATAAAAATTTAGAAAGTTATAACAATTATTTATTCGAAAATAATTTTAGAATATTTGCAGATGGCCAAATAACAAAAAATCAAATTATTTATAACATGCTACATAGATCGTGGGCTTATGTTGTTGCTATAGGTATTTTAATTTTAGTCTATAAACTAAAAAAATATTCACATAAGAATTTTCCAAAAATATTTACAAAATTAAAATTGATTCTAATTTTCTTAATTATCTCACAAGTTGCTCTCGGTATATTTACAATATTATCACGCAAATCTGTTTTGATCACAACATCACATGTTGTAATCGGTGCAACAATTTTAGGAATTGTTTGGTCGATTACACTCATTTTGTTTAGAATTAAATTTGTACAAAACTCAAAGTTAAGTTTGTAACTTTAAATTATTAAAATGATAAAAGACTACTGGATAATTTTAAAACCTGAATTAACTTTACTTTCGGTTTTTACAGCAACAATGAGCGCGTATCTCGCAATTCCAACTAATGAATTATTTATAAATATTTATCCCATTTTATTAAATGTAACTTTGGCAACTTTTTTACTTGGTGGATCTGCTGCAATTTTAAATCAACTTTTGGAAATAAATTTAGACTCACTAATGAAGCGAACAGAAAATCGTCCACTTGTAAAAAATAGAATTTCAAAAAAAGTAGCATGGATTTATGCATTTGTACTCGGAATTAGTGGTGTATTAATTTCATATTATAGTTTATCAAACTTGGCATTTATATTCGGAATATTTACAATTATTAGTTATGTAGTTTTTTATACACCAATAAAAAGGTTGTCAGTTTTTTCAACAATTATTGGTGCAATTCCAGGTGCGTTGCCTCCAGTAATTGGATGGACAGCAGTTACAAATTCAATTGATGCAGAAACTTGGATATTATTTGCAATTTTATTTTTATGGCAGATACCACATTTTTATTCTTTAGGTTGGATGTACCGAAAAGATTATGAACGCGCAAATTTTAAAATATTGCCGGTTACAGATCAAAAAGGAAGTTCGCTCAGTCTTCAGGTATTATTTAATGTGTTATTAATATTTCCAATTAGTCTTTTACCAGCTGTAGTTGAGTTAGCAAGTATTGAATATTTTTATTCAATGATTGTTGTTGGAATAATATTTATTTTTTATGGTGTTAGATTTTCTTTTTCTCTTTTAAATAAGGGGGATGAAGAAGTTGTAAAAATTAATAGAAGTGCTCGACATTTATTTTATGCAACATTAATTTATTTACCATTACTCTTTTTATTTTTAGCCATTTGGAAAATCTGAGATGATAAAAATATCAAATCTTTCATTCGCATATAACAATTCGGAAATATTAAAAAATATTTCTTTAAATATTCCAGAAGGGGAGATTACAGTTTTAATTGGCTCAAATGGTTCTGGCAAAACTACACTTTTAAATATTTTATTAGGATTATTAAAATTACAAAAAGGTGAAATTGAAATACTTGAAAATAAAAATTTGGAATCGAGCTTTAAAAAAAATATTGGAACCATATTTCAAACTAATACTTGCGATAACTCACTTTCAGTATTAGAAAATTTAGTTTTGCATTCAAAATTCTATTCTATTCCCAAATCAGAATCTGAAACAAGGATAAACTATTATTTAAAAATATTCTCGTTAGAGACTGAAAAAAATAAATTAGTAAAAAAACTATCAGGTGGTGCAATTAGGAAATTGGAAGTTATAAAATCAATATTACATAATCCCAAACTACTAATCTATGATGAACCATTTGTTAATATAGATGTTGAAACTAAAAATGAAATTTGGAAAATATTATATGAAGAAGTTCGAAAAAACAAAATTACTCTAATATTTACTACTCATAATTTAAATGAAGCAGATTATGCAAAAAACATTGTAATTATTAAAAAAGGAGAAATAGTTTTTAAAAACACTTTAAGCAAATTCAAAAATATGCTTTCTTATAAACTGATTAATTTACCTGTGCATATTTATAAAAAATATAAATCTGCATTACTTGATAGTGATTTTATTCAATTGAATAAAGCTGATTCATTAATCTCTTTTAAAAGTTTAAATTCTAAGTCAATAGAAAATTTAATTAAGAATAGTCCAAATATATTAAAGCACGCAATAATTAAAAATCCTGAAATAGAAGATATTTATCTTTCAACTTTTATGAATCCCATAAAATAAAATGTGGAAAACTATTGCATTATATGATTTAAAAAAATTCATTCGCCAACCAGCTCGTGTAATTGGATTAACGGGAACTCCAATTTTGCTTTGGCTAATTTTAGGAAGTGGATTCGGTGATTCATTTTTATTTTCTACAACAGCAGGAACGATAAATTATTTACAATATTTTTATCCGGGAACTATTTTGTTGCAATTAATGTTTGCTGCGATATTTTCAACAATTTCATTAATTGATGATCGGCATAATGGAAATTTAAAATATTTATTTATAACACCATTATCTCTAAATAATATAGCAATAGGGAAAATTATTGGTGGTTCATTACTTGCATTTTTGCAAGCTTTAGCAAGCATGCTAATTTTGCCTTTAATCGGATTTAGTTTTGACTTAAATATCTTTGCAATCAGCTTTTTAAATTTATTTATACTCTCAATATTTTTTACTTCAATTGGTTTTGCACTTTCAACAATATTTGAAACAACTCAAGGCTATCATGCAATAATGAATTTAATTTTAGTTCCACTTTGGTTATTATCAGGAAGTGTATTTCCATTTAATTCTGCCCCTGAAATATTAAAATTAATTATTTTTTTAAATCCATTGCATTATGCTTTTAATTTAATTGAAGCAGTGTGGATTAACTATTCTTCAATTAATTTAAGCGATTTATATTTATCCTATCTCGTCATAATAGTAGTGACAATAATATTTTATCTTATTTCGATTTATAATTTAAATAGAAAAAAAATGTGAAAACTAAATTTCAAAAATATTCTATGTATGGATTGCTGGGTTTTATTCTATTTTCAATTATTTCTTTTATTGGTTTTTATTGGCTTCAAAATCTGTCACCAAAACTTCCAAAATATGGCTTACTTCCAAATTTTAGATTAACTGAAAGAAGTGGAAAAGAAATTACACTTGATAATTTTAGAAATAAAGTTTGGGTTGCTGATTTCATTTTTACAAGTTGTGCTGGAATATGCCCAACAATGACGATGACAATGAAGGAGTTAAGTTTAAATATTGATACATCCAAAGTCAGATTGGTTTCTTTTTCTGTAGATCCCGAAACTGATAATATTGAGGAACTTACTAAATACGCTGAAGCATTTGAAGCACCAAAAAATCAATGGCTTTTTTTGACTGGACAAAAATTGAAAATGTATTCATTAATAAAAAATGGATTTAACATGCCTGTAAGTGAAGGCAGTTTAAGTCAAGAAGAACCAATTGTTCACAGCTCAAAATTTGTTTTGATTGATAAAAGATTTTATATCCGCGGTTATTATGATTCTGAAGATATTTCTGAAATGAATAGACTTGTTAAAGATATTGAAAAGCTAACAAAAAGTAGATATTAAATTTTTATCGAAAGAAGTATATTTTTCATCAATAAAGAAAATTTTTCTTTGACTTGATTCGCAACAAATGTAACTTCTTTGTGATCAAGCTTAGTTGTTGAACTACCAGTCGCTAAATTTGTAATACAAGATATTCCTAAAATTTCCATTGCGTAATTTTTTGCTACAATTACTTCAGGAATTGTCGACATACCCACAGCATCAGCGCCTAAAATTCTCATCATATTTATCTCAGCTGCAGTTTCGTATGTTGGGCCTTTAGTCCAGCAATAAACACCTTCTTGTAATTTCAATTTATTTTTTATTGCTATATTATTTGCAAGTTGAATTAAATCATTTGAAAAATATTTGTTAGATATATTTTTAAGATTTCTTTTTCCAATAAGTGGATTCTCAAAAGTTAGATTTATAAAATCATTAATTAGCATTAAATCACCAGGAATAAAATTTGAATTGATCCCACCGGCTGCGTTTGTAATAATTAAATATTTAATTCCTAATTTTGCAGCAAGCTCTATTGAATAAGTTGTTTTCTTGAGATCTCCACTTTCATAAAAATGGTTTCTTCCTTGAAAAACCAAAAGAGATTCTGAGAAATTATTATCATTATTAATTTTGCCAAAATAAATTTTTCCACCATGCCCGGCTACTTTTGGAATGGGGAAGTTTGGAATATTTTTATAATCAATTATTGTTTTCTCGGAAAGTGTTTCAGCAAAATCATTTAAACCTGAACCTAAAATTATTGCAATTTTAGGTTCAGCATTCGTAATATTTTTTATAAAATTAACTGACTCATTTACTGATGCTTCGTAATTATCAGTTTCACTCATTATTGCGTAATCATTCCAGCGATTGTTGCGGTCATTAAAGTTGCGAGTGTTCCACCTAAAACAGCTCTCAAACCTAAACTTGCAATATCAGCTTTTCGATTTTCTGCCATCTGACCAATCCCACCAATTTGAATTGCGATTGATGAAAAATTTGCAAATCCACAAAGAGCATAAGTTGCCATCATAATTCCTTTTTCGCTCATCATTCCATTTTTAATTAGTGTTGTCAAATCCAAATACGCTACAAATTCATTTAATACTAATTTTGTACCTAATAAACTTCCAAAATTTAAAATATCATTCCATGGAACTCCAATACCGATAGCAACAAATTGTAAAATTGAACCGAGAATTAATTGCAACGAAAGTGGTTGATTGAAATTTTCTAGAAGAATTTTATTTAAACCAATTATATCACCAAGACCAACTAAAATTGCATTTAACATTGTGATTAAAGCAATAAAAGCAAGTAACATTCCGGCAACATTCATTGCTAATTTTAATCCATCAGCTGCACCTGTTGCTGCAGCTTCGATAACATTAGAAGCATTCTTTTCAACTTTAAGATTTACCGTTCCTAAAGTTTCGGGTTTTTCCAATTCGGGAAATAAAATTTTTGAGATTGCTAATCCAGCCGGTGCTGCCATTACACTTGCTCCAAGTAACTGAACAGCAAATTTTAATTGAGCAGCTTCGATTGAAATCTTATTTATTTCTGCAAAAGATTGCCCGAGCATAAAAATATATGCTGCCATAACTCCACCTGCGATTGTTGCCATTCCACCAACCATTACTGTAAGAATTTCAGATTTTGTCATCGTAGCGATATATGGCTTTATTAAAAGGGGAGCTTCAGTTTGCCCTACAAAAATATTTGCCGTGTTTGATAAAGACTCTGCACCTGATGTCCCCAAAAGTTTTGCCATAAACCAAGCCATTCCTTTAACGACTATTTGCAAAATCCCGAGATAGTATAAAACCGAAGTTAAAGTAGAGACGAATATTATTGTTGGTAAAACTTGAAATGCAAAAATAATTCCAATACTATTTTCTCCGGTTGAGGTTGCTAAATCGCCAAAAATAAATTTTGATCCTGCAATTGTAAAATCTAATAAACTAACCACACCTTTTCCGAGTGTGTCCACAATATCATATGGTAAACCAAGTGGCCAAAACCAACTTCGTAAAACTGTATTGTGAATAATGAAAATTGCAAAAATAAATTGAATTAATAATCCAGTTAAAACTAATTTCCAGTTAACTTTTGATTTATTATTTGAAAATAGAAATGCTATAAAAATCAATAAAATAATTCCGCCAATCCCTCTTAATACACTAATTAAATCCATAAAATTTTCCTTGTCATAAATTTAAAATTAGTCACTAATTATTGTGTGACATTTTCTGCAACGAGCTTCGTATAAATCTTTTGCTCCTACAACAATTCTCTCTTTCTGATTTGTATTACGTTGTGTTCGTGATGCTGGATTTCCGCAAACAACACAAATTGCTAAAGTTTTTGTGATATACTCAGCTATCGCAAGTAATTGTGGAATTGGTTCAAATGGGATTCCACGATAATCTTGATCAAGACCTGTTACAATTACTCTTTTTCCGAGATTTGCGAGTTTGCTACAAACAGAAACCAAATCGCCTTTAAAAAATTGTCCTTCATCAATACCAATAACTTGAGAATCTTTAGAAAGCTCAAAGATTTCCTCAGCACTTTCAACAACAGTTGAGCCTAAAGATTGTTCACTATGAGAGACAATTTTACTTGCACTATATCGATTATCTAATGCTGGTTTAAAAATTTTTACACCTTGTTTTGCAATTTGAGCTCTTCGCAAACGGCGAATTAATTCTTCGGTTTTTCCACTAAACATACATCCCGAAATAACTTCTACCCATCCTGTTAAATTGTTATTCTGTTCCATATTTCCTTCTGTAAAATCATTTTAAACTACAAAAATTAATATTAAAAACCATTCAAAAAAGTTATTTAATTTATTTTTTGTTATTCAATATTTTATTATTTTTAAAAAAAAGGAAAAGCATGTTTACATTTTTAATAACATTAGAGGTTTTAATTTCAATATTTTTAATTTTAGTTATAATTATTCAAAGCAGTAAAGGTAGCGGATTAGCTGCCGGTTTAGGTGGGAGCAATATTGGTGCAGTTTTTGGTGTGCGAAGGACTTCTGATTTTTTAACAAAAACGACTGCAATATTGGCAACATTATTAATTGTGATTGCACTTGTAATTAATTTATTTTTTCTTCCAGGAAAAACAAGTGGTGATGCTGAAAGTATAATTCAATCAACACAAACTTCAGTCCCACCTCCGCAATTACCGCAAAGTTTACCTAAATAAATTTTGCATTTTCTTAAGAATCAATTTTTCTGTAAATGGTTCTTTTTCAGATAGTTACAGTTACAAATCATAATTACTGTACAAATGCTTGACTTAAACAAAATTTGTTATATATTATGATGAGTTATAAGAATTAAAAGAGTGTTTACATTAACTAGATACTATAATTTCATATAACATAAAAGAAAATTTGAAAAGACAACTTACTAATAAAAAAATTGTTGAAAAGCTATTCATATCTGTTCTTTTTTTAACTACTTCAATTTATTCCCAAGATAGTGAGGTTTCTGAAACCCGCCGAGGTTTACCTGATATTCGGACCACACAACTATTAGAAGTTTTTCCAAAATTTGATATTGCATCTGATTCTGCTTTATCATTATTACCAATAGAATCAAAAGATGTTTCTCCCTATGTCAGAAACCTTTTAATCTACAAAATAAAAATTCGTTGGCCATTTAAAGAAGAACTTCGTTTTGCAGAAATACAATTTTTAACTACTTATTTCGAAAAAAAAATAAAAACTGCATTTGCTCGTGAGAAACGTTTTGCATTTGTTTCTGCCCAAGATTTAAAAGCAGTAATGGTTCGCGCAACTGATAGTTCAGTTCAAGTTAGAAATGTTTTAACTGGTGATGATTTAAAAAAATATGGCAAAACAAAAAAAATAGATGGCGTTGTTACTTGCGATGTAATGATAACCCCAAATCAACTTATTTTTTATATTGATATAAATGATTTGGATGGAATAACTCTTTGGTCAAAAGAATACAAAGCAATTTATCGTGTGTTGCCTTATGATTATGGTGAAGATATTGCTGCCCAACAACATATCATGCGTTCAAAAACAGGATACATTGAAAATTACTTAACAGTTTCTTTTCAAGGTGGTACATTAGCAATTGGTGATTCATCTGCTGGAGAATCAACTGGTTTAATTTCAGTTGGATATAGATTTAATGAAGTTGCAACAATCATCGATTTTGTTAAATTTCACATTGACTCACGTATAGTTGCAAACACATCAAATTTTTATGGACTCTTATTGCAACCAGGTTTTTCATTTGATTTATACTCAACAGATCAACTTGGAAGCGGAATTATTTTATTAGATGTTGGTGGTGGATTTGATGTTTCATTTAAAAATAATTTGAGATCTGTTTTTAATTTAGGTGTAACATTTAGGATGAGTAAAAATTTAGGATTCACAGGATACTTACATTATATACCAACAAATGTTGCAAATGAGAAATGGGATTTGGGTGGTGTTAATATTGGTGCACAAGTAAATTTTGTATTATGAAAATTATAATTAAAAACTTTCTATTATTTCTATTTTCAATTTCTGTATATGGACAGGGAATAATGAACACACAAGAACCACTCCGAACTGAAACTGAAATGAGAAGTGCATCTCCATCAGCTCCTACAAAAGTTAATGTAACTACTCCTGCTTTCAATATGGATTTATTATTAGATTTATATAATAAGGATATTGATTTTATAATTGAGTATAGCGGCTCAAATATAAAAGAATCAAAAGGAGGAACGGAAGGACAAGGAGATGTCTCTTTAAAAGAAGCAACTAACAGTTATGAAAAAGCAAAAAATGAATTTGATAAAGCTGGACCAGATGTTTTACCAGCTCAGTATCAAAAATTATTTGAGCAACTTCGTGAAGCTGAAGCTAGATTAAGTTCTTTAATTCGACAAAAACAATTTTCAGATATAATTTCAGGACGGCCTCCAGCAACACCTGGGCAATATACTTTACCATCAAAAACTAGAGATGAAGATTTAAGTTTAGAAATTGAAGATGTTATTGATACGAGTTTAGTAAGAAAAAAACTCGGAACTTATTCAAAAGATGATGCAGATTACAATAGAGCAATTTCACTTTTTCATGAAGGACAAAGGTTATTTTCTCGAAGACGATATTTAGATGCAATGGATAAAGTAAATAATGCAATTCAAATTACTCCAAATTTAGCTATGGCCTTCGCATTAAAAGGATCAATTTATTATATGCTCAAACAAGATTCTGACGCCAAAAAGAATTGGGAAAAAGCTCTTGAGCTTGATCCAGGGATGGATGATGTTAGGGCACATTTATATAAATTAAAATAATATGATATCAACCTTATCAGGATATTTACTTTTTGCTATTAGTTTTTATGTTTTAGCGATCATTGGAGGAGATCATGAACAAGTAGAAATACTTCAACATATGTTTGTTCCAGAAATCTTGAGAATGTATATACACGTTCCTGGTTTTATATTTTGCGTAATTGGTCCTTTTGCCTCACTTTTAATTAGTTTTAATGCAAAACAAATTTTAAAATCTTTAAAAACTTTGTACTTCGTATTTTTTGGTAGCAAAATAGATTTTACAGTCTACATTGATGCAATCAGAGATATAGCTCAATATACACAAACACACGATATTGAATCTCTCGAAGAATATGCAAATCAAATTAAATATCCTTTTATGCGTGATGGTGTATTACTTTTAGTCAACGGTTATAGCAAAGAGGATATAAGAGATACACTTGATTCAAGAATTCAAAATGAAAATGCTCGAGATCAGCAAGATGTTGATTTCTTTAAAGAAGCTGAAGGATTTGCTCCAGGTTATGGGATGTTAGGTACAACTGTTGGACTTATTCAAATGTTTTCTGCTGAAATTAATCCTGCAAAAGGATTTCAGCCAATTTTAAATGCAATGGCTGTTGCATTCACGACCACACTATATGGTTTATTGTTTCTCAACTTTGTGTATGGTCCATTTCATGATAGAGTTAGAAAACGTACAGACGAAGAAGTCATGTTAAAAGGTATGATTGTTGAAGGACTGACTTTGATAAGAGACAAAAAACATCCGATATTTATACAAGATAAATTAATTTCTTATGTTCCGGGAAGTAGAATGTTAAGTATTCCAAAAATGGAGCAAGTTCCAGCAGGATAAAAAATGTCTAAACATTATAAAATACATCACGAAGAGGGAGAAAAGCATTGGCAAGTTAGTTATATCGATTTGCTTACTGCTTTACTTGCTGCATTCGTTTTGTTACTTGGAATGTCTGTTCCCGATCAATCTAAATTAGATAGTTTTGCATCTTCTAAAAATAAAAACCAAGTTAGTTTGTCTACACTTTCAGATGAATTAAAACAAACAATTGAAAGTTCTCCCGCACTTAAAGGACAAATTTCAGTTGTGATGACTGAAGAGGGAATTGAGTTACGTTTTGGAAGTAGTATGCTATTTCAACCAGGTGAAGCAATTTTAAAACTAGAAGGTTATGATGCAATTTATCGAATTGGCCAAATACTTGCATATTTTGTTAAAGCGAGGAATGCTTATCTTGCTGTAGAAGGACACACTGATGATACAAGATTACGTAGTAAAGAAAAATTTTTCTCAAATTGGGAACTCTCATCAGCGCGAGCAACTGAGGTTTTACATTTTTTGGAAGATACTGTATTAATTGAAGGTCAAAGATTATCTTCAACTGGTTTTGCTGATTCTCGACCAGTTAATAGAGAATCGGATCCTGCTACAGGAATGTATACTGATTTTGCACGAAATGAAAACAGAAGAGTTGTAATTAGGATTTATTACAGTCGAGCAACATGAAAAAATCAATTTATTTAATTTTTATCTTTTTTGGGACTTTTTGTTTATCTACAAATTTAATTTCTGCAGATTTAGAAGCAGATAAAAAAAAGTTGGAACGAGAACTCGAAGCTAGAATATCAAATGAAATAAAAAAATATTTTACAGATTTAAAATATATTGTTAGCGCTCAAGTTACTTTTGCTGAAACTGAAGTTGCACAAACTGAAGAATCACAAGATATTCGCGATTTAGGATTGCCAGGTGCACAAGGTTTTGAACCATCAAGATTTGATGCATCAAAAACTGAAGTAAGTAAAAGGCCTACAATTGAAAATATAACTATTAAACTGGTTGTAGAAAAAAATAGATCAAAAGAAGATCGTGATTTATTAGAAAGTATTGCATTTTATACCGCTAAACTTGACAATGACAGAGGAGATAAAATTGAAATGCAAGATATGGTATTCCCGACTGAACAACTTTCGAAATCTGAACAACAAAATCAAGAAGCTTTAAAAAAAATTGGAAATTTAGAGCAAGAGAAAAAAGTAATTGAGGAACAAATTAGAATTGAAAATGTAAAACGTATCGAGGAACTTGAAAAATCAACTAAAGAAACTCAAGAAAAAATTACATCAGAGCAACAAAATAAAATTACAGAACTCACAAATCAATTAAACGAAACAAAAACAAAAATTGATGAAGAGCGTTTAAAACTTCAGGATCAACAGCAACAAGCTAGAGATTCATTTGATCCACTCATAAAATGGTTTTTAATAATCTTTTTAGGACTCGTGATTGCATTATTATTAATAAATATGTTCTTGACAAGACTGAAAAATAAAGAACCAAAAATAGAATATTTACCGCAACAACAATTTGAAGTTCCAGCACTTGCAGAAAATATTGAAAAAAGGGGACCAAGTTTTGAAGAATCAGTTCAAGAGATGACAAATGGTTTTGAAGTTGAAAAAATGCGTTCAAAATTATTAGCAACTTGTGCAGGTGAATCAAGCATTGCATCAAATGTTATAAAAGAAATGTTGGGAGATCCAGCTCAAAAAGAAAAACTCGCAATGGTTACCGAGCAACTTGGTGGAAGTATGTTGAAAGTGATGAAAGATTATTTTTCACTTGAGGAAGTAAAAAAAATTCAAGAAATAACACTGGAGCCAATCAGCAAAACACTTGATGATAAAAAACAAGCACTTCAATATTTTGACACACAAATTATGGTCAAACGATTTGAAGAGTCTAGAAATACAGCTAAAAATCCTTTTACCTTTTTAGAAAAATTAACTGATTCTCAATTGTATATGATGATGAAAGAAGAAACACCTGGAATTATTGCAATAATTCTTTCGCAACTTTCAACCCCAATTGCAAGTCAAATGTTGAAAAATTTACCATCAATGCAACAGGGAGAAGTTGCACTAGAACTTGGTAAACTTAGAAGAATGGATTCAGACACATATAAATCTGTAGCGAGTCAACTCGCAACAAAAGCATCATCAATTCCTGTTATAAATAATGTACAAGTACAAGGTAGCGATATGCTACTTGATATTTTTGATAATTTAGATGAAACAACTGAATCCACAATAGTTGATTTTATTAAAACAATCAACTTAGATTTATTCCGTGAAATATCGAATCAACGAGTAGCGTTTCAAGCTATTGGTAAATTGGATGATAGAATGTTGCGACAGCTTGCGCGTGATATTTCGGGTGAAGAATTATCAATGGCATTAAAAAATGCTCCTCCTGAAATTAATGAAAGAATTTTATCTCTGCTTCCATCTAAATCAAGAGCACTACTTGAAGATAGAATGGCTTCATTAAAATCTTTATCACCTGATGATGAATTAAAAGCAAGAAGAAGAATTACAAAAATGATTCGAACTTATGTAAAAAGTGGATTGGGAACTTTAGCTGCAGTTCAAGAAGAAACAAAACCAGAAGTTGAAGAAGAAGCAACTACACAAACTGAAGGTGAACAAAAAGAATAACTGGTTTAATAATTTTTTAAACTTTTAAAGCACCTTAAATGGTGCTTTTTAGTTTTAAATATGGAAGAAAATAAATTCTTTATTAACAAAAACAGTAGTTCAATTATTTTAGAAGGGAAGGATGTTTTAACTTTCTTACAAAGATTAAGTACAAACGATTTTACTAATTTTAAGGATGTAAAGTTTACTACAACTTGTTTTTTAAATGACAAAGGAAAGATTGTAGATATTTGTGATATTTATTTATTTAATGATAAGTATTATTTAACCTCACAATCTAAATACTTTGGTGAAACTATAAAGTATTTAGAAAAATATATCATAATGGATGATGTTAAAATAATTAAGAATGAGTTATATAATTCTGATTTAGAAATGTTTAGAGTAATTGAAAATACTGAAGAGGAATTAAAATTAAAAAATATAAATCTAGGACAAATAAATATAAACGAATTTACTTTTCAAAAATATAATCCACTTGAGTTGAATTTGTGGAAATATATATCGTTTGGAAAGGGTTGTTACTTGGGGCAAGAAGTGATTGCACGACTTGATACTTATCAAAAAATTTCAAAACAATTAGTTTTATTAGTAAGTGAAGAAAATAATTTTGAATTATCATTAAATACAGATGATATTATCGATTCTAAAAATAATGTTGTCGGAAAAATAATTTCTAATGTTAATTGCGACAAAAAGAATTATTATCTTGGAGTAGTGCAAAGAAACGGATTGAATAATGACTCTCTTTTTACAAAAGATAAAATTGAACTTGAACAAGTGAAGTGTTTTAATAAAACAGAATGAAAACAAAAAATACAAGAGTAGTTAAAGGGTATAACAATTCAGCATTTATGAATTCGAGCTCAGCTAGACCTATAAGAATATTATCAGAATTTGTTGAACCTTTAAGTAGATTTCAACATTATAAAATACATAGTACAGTTGTATTTTTTGGATCAGCCAGAATTAAATCTAAATTTGAAATTAACAGATTGATTCGTAAAAATGAAACTGCGTATTTTAAAAAACAACTTTCACACAAAGAATATGTAAATCAAAAAAAGAGATTTAAAAAACTTTTAGATCTATCGAAATATTATGATGATGCAGTTGAGCTTGCAAGATTAATCACTGAATGGTCGTTAAGCTTGCCTGAGGAAAAAAGAATATTTGTTTGTTCAGGTGGGGGTCCCGGAATCATGGAGGCCTCAAATAAAGGTGCAAAAATAGCAAAAGGTAATTCTATTGGACTTAACATTAGCTTACCTCACGAACAAAATCCAAATAAATATATTTCGAGCCATTTAAATTTTGAATTCCATTATTTTTTCATGCGTAAATATTGGTTTATGTATTTGGGTAAAGCATTAATTGCATTTCCTGGGGGATTTGGAACTATTGATGAAATGATGGAATTACTTACTTTATCACAAACAAAAAAAATTAAAAAGAAGATCTTCGTAATACTTTATGGTAAAGAATTTTGGGATAAAATTATTAATTTTGATGAATTACTAAATTTAGAATTGATAAGTAAAAAAGATTTAGAATTATTTAATTATGCAAATAGTCCACAAGAAGCATTCAATAAATTAAAAACAAGTTTAATTAAAAATTATCCTAAATATTTTAAAAATGAATGAAAAATTAAAAATAACTTCTTTATTAAAATTATTAGATGATCCTGATGATGAGATTTATACTGTAGTTGAATTAAAATTGCTGGAGTATGGATATGATGCTTTGAATGAACTTAATCATTGTGAAAATGAAAATGAGTTATTTAAACAGCGAGCTGAAAAAATAAAATCTAAAATAATTCATACTGAAACGCTTAAATTATTTAGAGAATTCATTTCATCAAAAGAGGATCCTGATTTAGAAGAAGGTGTTTTTATTTTATCAAAAACAGTAAATCCATTTTTACAAACTTCTATTTATAAAAATGTCTTAAATGAATATGCAAAAGATTTAAAATCACATATTTCAACTGATATATTAACAACAGATATTCTTGAAAAAATCAGTAATTATTTATTTGTAAAGAGGAATTTTACTCCAAATGTCGAAAACTATCAATTACTTTCAAATCACTTAATTGATAAAGTTTTGGAAACTAAAATGGGAATTCCACTTTCACTTTCATTTATCTATATGTTTGTTGCGCAAAGATTAAATATTCCGTTAAAAGGAATTGGGTTACCCGGTCATTTTATCGTTGCACTTGATGTGTACGATGAAACTATTTATGTTGATCCATTTTCTTACGGAAAGCTAATCACAAAAAAAGATTGTAAAAATTTAGTTGAAAGATCTGGCTTTAACTTTTATGATGACATTTTGGTTCCTGTCAGTACAAAGCAAATGCTTGAACGAATGATCAGAAATATGATATCCTCTTACGAAAAAATGGAAAATTTTATAGAAAGCCAAATTTTACTTCAGTATATTGATATTCTCCACTGGAAGTATTAAATTTGTAAACTTTTGGGGGGTGATTTGGTTTTGACGGGATTGCGGATTGTTAAGTAGAAGCATGCCGTGCGCTCCGGGTGCACGTAAAACAACTGGAAAAAATAGGTGCAAATTCAAACTACGCACTTGCTGCTTAATATTTAAGTAGCACATCAAAGTTACGAGTGCCTTTCCTTGTTACTGCGATGTCGAATCAGAAAGGATTGTTGTAAAGCTTGATGGTAACTTTATAATGAAATTTTAACCATCTATTTTATTGTAGAAAGTTTGGCATGTATACAATAAAAGAAATGTTAGATGCTAAACTGAGCATGGAGAAGATTTAATAATCACTTTTTCGGACCGGGGTTCGACTCCCCGCACCTCCACTTTTTATTATGGAATCTATTGAAATTCAAAATAAAACTAACACAGTAAAATATAGTTACATGTCGGGTGCTGGTAATACTTTTTACATGATTGATAATCGTGAAAATATTATTATCGAGAAATCTGAAATAACTAAACAATTATGTAATTCTGATAAATATTTAAATGCTGATGGTGCAATTTTTATTGAAAATAAAAGTGAAGCAGATTTTGAAATGCATTATTACAATTCAGATGGAAGTTTTGGAATGATGTGTGGAAATGGTGGCAGATGTGCGATAAGATTTGTTTTGCAAAATAATATTTCAAATAATAATAATTTAAAATTTTACGCCGGTAGTGATTTATACTTTGGTGAAGTAATTGGGAATGAAATTCAATTAAAATTAAATCCAGCTACAAATCTTATTTTGAACCAAAATATTAATTTACAAAATTTGAATCTGAAATATAATTTTGTCGATACAGGAGCTCCACATGTTGTAATATTTTTGGATGAAAATATAAATATACTCTCAAATCAACTTGAAGAAATAGGTGTAAATAAAATTGGGAGAGAAATTCGTTATCATAATATTTTTGCAAATGGAACAAATGTAAATTTTTGTAAAGTAATTGATAAATCAACTATAAAAATCAGAACTTATGAAAGAGGTGTTGAAAAGGAAACGCTCGCCTGTGGTACAGGCTCTTCAGCAAGTGTAGTTATTGCACATAAATTGGGATTTGTTGAAAATGAATGTTCTGTTTTAGTAAAAAGTGGTGAAAAATTAAAAATTATTCTTTCAGCTGATACTGATTCGATAATGCTTCAAGGTTCTGCACACACAATATCAATTGGTTCAATAAATATTGATCCTAAATATCAAAAAGTATTTTCCATACTAAATATTTAATGTCTGAAAATCCTGCAGTTTTTATAAATATTTATTCTGGCAAAGGACTTAAAATTCTGAAAATTATTAAACAAATAATTGAAAGTGATAAATTAGCAATTCCGGTTTTTACAAATGCAACTTCATCTACAAAAGAAGTTTTACAGAAAATAAGTAAAAAACATTCAACACTATTTGTTGTTGGTGGTGATGGAACTTGTAATAATGTGATAAATAATATTGATTTAAAGAAAAATAAAGTTGCATTTATTCCTGCTGGAACTGGAAACGATTTTGTAAAAATGCTTAAACAAGTTCCATTGAGAAATTTATTAAACAATAGCTTTTCGACAAAAGTTATTGAATCAGATGTTTGGAGTGTTGAATTAGATGATAATCAGAAGCAATATTTTATAAATGGATTGGGGTTTGGGCTTGATGCTGATGTAGCATATTCTGCCACAAAAATAAAATGGTTAAAAGGTTTTCCAAAGTATTTGTTTGCTGCTATTAAAACTTTATTTACAATAACTGGAAGAGAAATTCGAATTATAACAAATAGTGAATCAATTACTTCAACAATTTCTTTTTGTGCTATTGGTAACGGACAATATGCAGGTGGTGGATTTAAATTAACTCCAGAAGCAAATATTTCTGATTCACAACTTGATATTTGTTTAGTAAAAATAGCTTCTACTTTTACATTATTTAAATTATTGCCTCGTTCATTAATGGGTACACATATTTTAAATCCCCTTGTTAAATATTTTAAAGATTCTGAAATAAAAATAGAATGTGATGGTGGAATTCCATTACATGCAGATGGTGAATTACTTGGAAGAAATATTAAATGGGCAAAAATAAATCTTATTTCTGATAAGTTAAAAGTTATTGTAGCCGATTAATTCAATCAATAATTTCAAAATTTATTTTTATATTTATAAGAATATAATTGCCAAAATGGCGGAATTGGTAGACGCGCTGGACTCAAAATCCAGTTCCCTTTAAAGGAGTGTCGGTTCGAGTCCGACTTTTGGTACTATAAAAAGAAAGGTTCAAAAAGCAAAGTTGATACTTTAAATATTAGAATATTGCAACGAACTAATTTTCTTATACCAAAAATCTATTTACTTTTATTATTTATTTTCTCAATATCATTTTCTCAAAGTGATGATACTGTCAAAATAGGTTTTCACTTAAAAAAAATATATTTTCATCATACAATTGATTCTCTAAAAAATAATTCTCTTCAATTTAGAGAAGTAAATAAAACTTCTAAACAATTAAGTGAAGATAAATTAGTTAAGAGAGGAATGATTGTTAGGGGAATTTCAATCGCATCAAATACAGATTTTTCTTTAAACTCAGCTTTTAGATTAGATTTATCAGGAAAACTTTCAAAAGATGTTGATGTGATAGCATCATTAACCGATCAAAATATTCCAATTCAACCTCAAGGCAACACACAAACATTACGAGAAATTGACAATGTTTTTATTTCAGTAAAAGGTCCAAAGTACAGAACTACTTTCGGAGATTTACAATACACCGCAAAATTAAGTCCTGAAAATAATTTAAATCGAAAAGTTCAAGGTGCGTTAATTGAATACCAAAATGTTTTTGAAAGGACAAATGCAAAAGGAATTATTGCTGTTAATCGCGGAGTTTATACTTCAAATATTATTTCTCCAATTGATGGAATTCAAGGTCCATATAAACTTTATGGAAAAAATAATTTAAAATATATCATTATAATTGCTGGGACTGAAAAAGTTTATCTGGATGGTTTATTGTTAAACCGAGGTGAACAAAATGATTACATTATTGAATATTCAACTGGAGAGTTAACTTTCAGCTCAAAAAATATTGTAACAAGTTATTCAAGAATTGTAATTGATTTTGAATATAGTGAAAGAAATTATGCGAGATCACTTTCTGGTTTAACTATTGAATCAAATTTATCAAATTCAATTACATTTAATACTTCATATCATCGTGAAGTGGATGACATTGAAGTAACTACAGATTTTATTTTGTCAGAAGACGATAAAAACATTTTGCGATCAAGTTCAGATTCCTTAATTGGAAAAAGTGGAGTTTTGTTAGTAGGTCGAGATTCAATTACTGGAATAGGTAAAGGGGATTATGTTAAAAAAGATACTATTATCGAAAATAATAATTTTATTTATTATTCTTTTTTACGAAACAGTACTGAATCAATTTATTCCATTAAATTTACATTTATTGGATATTTTCAAGGAGATTATGAGAAAGTAAGTAGCAGTGAATTTAAATTTATTGGGATTAAAAAAGGAAGTTATCTTCCTTTAATATTAATCCCGAAACCAGAAAAAAATGAATTGTTAGCAATTCAATCAATTTATAAAATAAATGATAAAACAGATTTAGGTTTTAATTTTCAAGGAACTAGATTTAATGAAAATACTTTAAAGGATTTAACGGGAAATGAAGGAAGCTATTTTTCTTATAGTGGAAAAACAGAATCTGACATAATTAAAATAAATGATAAAAATTTAGGAAAACTATCATTTAATGTGTCAGGAACTATCAAAAATAAAAATTTTAATGAATTTGATAGAATTGATGAAGTAGATTTTAATAGAAAATGGAATATATCTTCTGGAGGTGGTTATACAAAAAACGAATTCAATATTATTTATTCACTTTATGATTCAACAAAACTGAAATATAATTATGGAATCAATAACGTATCATCAACAACAAAATCGAATTATAACCAACTTACATTTATAATTAGTGAAGATTATTTACCAAAAGCTTCATTTTTATTTAATAAAACTGTTAGTAATAATTCGACAGGTGCAACTCAAACTGAGCAAAGAGAATTTATTATTGGAGACAAAATATACTTCATAAATCCAACATTTAGTTATAGAGAAGAACTAAACAAAGTAAAAAATGAGTTAACGGATTCACTATTGAATGGTAGTTATTCATTCCAAAAATATATTCCAACTATAAATTTTAATTTCAATGAGAACATAACTTCAGCTATAAGTCATGAATATTTTGAAGACAAAAAAAATCATAATGGGGTATTTGATAAATATTCAATAATAAATAAATCGCAGCTTAATTTTGTTTATTCAGGTAAACAAAGCAGAACTGAAATAAATTCTTCTTATCGGCAAGTCAATTATTATAAAAATATTTTGACATCATTAACAGATGAAAACATTTTGTTTTATCGGATGCAATCTCGGATTAAGTTATTACAAGCGATTGATTTAGATTTATATGGTGATAATTCGCAAGAGAAGGGAGCAAATTTTGAGAAAAGATTTATTGAAGTCAAAGTTGGCGAAGGAAAATATAGATGGATTGATGGGAATAAAAATAATGTAGTTGATTATGAAAATGAACAAGATTTTGAACCAACTCGCTTTGAAGGAAATTATAATTTAATAATTCTACCAACTGACAAATATGATAAAATAAATAATACAAAATTATCATGGCGATCTAAAATTAGATTTAATGAGTTGATTAACAATACAGAGTCATCAATCTCATTTCTAAATAATTTATCGCATGAATTATTATTGAAAGTTGAACGAAAAGGGAAGCCAACTCAATTCGTAAATTATTTTAAATCAGCTGTTAATACTGATAACGTTTTGCACTCAAATTTATTTGCTCAACAGAATATATTTTATAAAGAAAATAATCGTGATTTTAATATGCGATACAGATTTTTATATCGGGAAGGAGTTACAACATATTTAGAATCAAATGAAATTAATTTTATGAATGAACATTCTTTACGAACTCAAATTCAGTTATTAAAGGATATTGCCCTTAATATTGAAGTATCATCAAAATTAGTTAAAGCTAATTATAAAATTGTAAATGATAAAAATCGTAATATTGATTTATCAAATATTCTTTCTGAAATTTCATATAGACCAATTCAGGATATTGAAATTGTGTTTAAATTGGAAAATGGATTTGGAAGTGATAAAGCAAATTACAATAATGTTGTTGAAAGCGAAACCAACTTGCAATCATTAAGATTAATTAGTAAAATATTTTCGGCAGGTCAGTTCCGATTTGAGATAATAAGAGAAGAAGGTAAAATAAATTCCTTATTAAAAAACTATTTAAACGAATTTTATTTACTTCAAGGTAAACAAATTGGTAAAACTTATTTTATGAATTTATCAACTGAAACAAGATTAGAATCAAATTTAGTTTTTAGCTTATATTATTTAGGAAGAATAAATACTTTTTACTCCAATAAACCAATCCATTCTGCAAAAATTGAGGTTAGAATGATGTTTTAAGAAATATCTTACTTGCTTCTACCTCAAAACTAACTTATATTTGTTCATAAATCTCGCGCTTGCGGGATTTTTTTTTGGAGTTTTATGACTTTAATTGATGAGTTGAAAATAGAAATTGAAAAACTAATTTCAGAAACTGACTATTTTTTAGTTGATTTAATAATTCGTGGTGATAAAAGTTATCGTGTAATTGAAGTTTATATTGATACTGAAAAAGGAATAACAATTGATGAATGTTCAAAAATCGGAATTGAAATTCAAAGTGTTTTGAATAAAAATTATCCTTGGCAATATAGATTAGAAGTTTCGTCGCCAGGATTAGATAAACCATTAAAAGATATTCGACAATATAAAAGACATATTGGAAAAAATATAAAAATTAGCTTTGAAGAATATAAACTTGAGAAAATTGAAATTGGTGAAATAAAAGACGTAAAAGAAAATAATATAATATTAGAAAAAAATAATTCGCAATTAGAAATAGAATTACCAAAAATAAAATCAGCAATTATACAAACAAAAATTAAGAAGTAATATTGGAGTAAAATTATGAATCATGAAATTGTAGACTCATTTACGCAATTATCGCGTGAAAGAAATATCGATCGAGATGTGTTAATAAATATCTTGGAAGAGGTTTTCGGTATGATGTTAAAGAAAAAATATGGAATGGATGCAAAATTTGAAGTCGTTTTAAATATGGATAAAGGTGATATCGAGTTTTATTTGGAACGAGCAGTCGTAGAAGTAGTTGCTAACTCTGCGCTTGAAGTTGATAAAAAAACTGCAAAAGAATTAACTGGCGAAAATTTAGAAGTTGGTGAAGATTGTGTTGAAATTCTTCACTTAAAAGATTTTGGTCGCCGTTCAGTTGTTATGGCAAAACAAAATTTTATTCAGCGTGTTAAAGATATTGAAAAAGATTTAATCTTTACTGAATACAATGCAATGATGGGAGATATAGTTGTTGGCGAAGTTTATCAATTACGCAACAACGATCTTTTTATCATTCATAATAAAAATGAATTGATTTTACCAAAAAGTGAACAAATCCCTGGTGAAAGATTTAAAAAGGGAGATACAATTCGGGCAGTTGTAAAAGAAGTCAGAAAAACAAGTGGTAATCCGTATGTAATTGTTTCAAGAACGGATAATAAATTTATGGAGCGATTGTTTGAACTTGAAATTCCAGAAGTTTATGATGGCTTAATTCAAATTAAAGCAGTTGCCCGCGATCCAGGTGAAAGAGCAAAAATTGCAGTCGAATCACAAGATGATAGAATCGACGCAGTCGGTGCATGTGTTGGAATGAAGGGTGTCAGAATCCATACAATTGTTCGTGAATTGAATAATGAAAATATTGATGTTATAAATTATAATTCTGATCCACTTCTTTTTATTGCAAGAGCACTTGCTCCAGCAAAATTAAAAAAAGTTGATTTTGATGAGCCATCTCAAAGTTTTTTAGTTTTGGTTTCTGATGAACAAGCTTCACTTGCTATCGGTAAAGGTGGTCAAAATATTAGACTTGCTACAAAATTAACAGGTTTTGATATTCAGATTATGAAAGAAACTGCAGAATATGATATTGAACTTGAAGAATTTAAAGATGAACTTGGCGACGAAATGTTAAATTTATTTATTGAAAAAGGATATAATTCCGCAAAAATAATTATCGAAACTAATTTTAACAAACTTGCAAAAGATCTTGATGTTGATCGTGAAGAATTATTAAAAATTGTTGAGATGATTAAAACTGAATATGATAATGCTGATGTGGAAAGTGAAAATATTGGTTCTGGAAATGCACCAGCTGGGAATAAAACTGATAATTCTGAAATAAAATCCAATGGATGATAACGAAAAGAAAATACGAGTTCATAATTTAGCTAAAGAGCTAAAAGTAACTAGTGATTCAATAAGAGATTTTTTAGCAAAAAGTGGTTTTGCAACCAAAAACCATTTAGCAGTTATTGATAATAATCTTGTCGAAGAAGTTTATAAACATTTTAAAAGAGAAAAACATAGTGCCGAATTACATGTTAAAAAAATTGCTCATTTCGAAGAGCAAAAGAAAAAAGAAATCCCAAAACCAGAAAAAATAGTAAAGCCAGTAATTCCACTTTCACCACTTGAACAAATGCGTTCAAGAAGGCAAACAATTGATGCAAATACATTTAAAGTAAAAATAGATAAAAAAATTATTTCAGATAAAAAAGAAATTGTTGAAATTCCTTTAGAAGTTGATTTAAGCAAAAAAAATGTTTCGCCAGAATCTATAATTGAAAGTGAAATAAAAAAAGATGAAAAAGTCTCTGAAGTAATAAAAAAACCTCAAGCTGAATATGTCTCAGCAAAAGATACTGCAACAAAATCAAAAGTATATGGATTAAGAATTCAAGGTAAAGTTGATTTAGAAACAAAAAAACCTGCTGTGCCTGAAAATAAAACAACACAGCAATTAGAAGTAGATAAGAAAAAGAAAAAAAAGAAAGTTTTAAAACCACAAAAGTTTATAGTTAAAGAAGATAGAAATTATTCTCCGCAAGAATCTCTAAAAGGTAAATTTAAAGCAGATGTTGTAAAAAAAGATTCAGAAAATGCTATAAAAGCAGTTTTAACTACAACTGATTTTTATACACCTGCACAAAGAGCATCAAACAGAAAGAAGAAGCGATTAAAACGCGAAGTTGAAATTGAAAAACAGATTGAAGAAGATTTACAAAAAGGACAAGTACTTCGTGTAACAGAATTTTTAACTGTTGGAAATCTTGCAAATTTAATGAATAAGCCAGTTGGTGAAGTTATTGCCAAATGTATGAATTTAGGTTTGATGGTTTCTATAAATCAAAGAATAGAAAAAGATAATATAATTTTAGTGGCTTCAGATTTTGGATATGAAATTGAATTTGTTTCTGAATTATCAAATGAATCAATAGAAGATCAAAATGATCCAGAAGAAACGTTAAAACCTCGACCACCAATTGTAACTGTAATGGGGCATGTTGATCATGGAAAAACATCATTATTAGATTATATCAGGAAGACAACTGTTGCAAAAGGAGAATCTGGTGGAATCACACAACATATTGGCGCGTATCAAGTTGAACTTGAAAACAAAGGTAAAATAACTTTTTTAGATACGCCCGGTCACGAAGCATTTACTGCAATGCGCGCACGTGGTGCTGAATTAACTGATATTGTTGTTTTAGTTGTTGCGGCGGAAGATAGTGTTATGCCGCAAACTATCGAAGCAATCAGTCACGCAAAAGCAGCTAATGTTCCAATTATAATTGCAATAAATAAAATTGATAAACCTGAAGCAAATCCAGAAAGAATTAAACAACAACTTGCTGATCGTGATGTGCTAGTTGAAGAATGGGGAGGTAAATATCAATCAGTTGAGGTCTCTGCAAGAACTGGTAAAAATGTTGACTTGTTGCTTGAAAAAATTTTATTAGAAGCTGAAGTTTTAGAACTTAAAGCAAATCCAAACAGACTTGCACGTTCAGTAATTGTTGAAGCAAAACTTGACAAAGGAAAAGGAATTATTGGAACTGTTTTAATTCAAAAAGGAACTTTAAAAATTGGAGATCCTTTTATTTCTGGAATTTATAGTGGTAAAATCAAAGCAATGACTGATGGTGAAGGCAAATCAATAGTTATTGCTACCCCTTCAACACCTGTTCAAGTTTTAGGATTTGATGGAATGCCTACTGCTGGAGATTCATTAATTGTTTCGGAAAATGAAAAAGTTGCTCGAGATATTTCTATTCGACGCCAACAGGCAAAACGTGAACAAGATTTTAGACAAAAACATTTTGTAACTTTAGATGATATCTCAAAACAAATTCAAGAAGGTATTTCAATTCGTGATCTCGCAATAATAGTTAAAGGTGATGTTGATGGATCAGTGGAAGCTTTGGCAGATTCGCTGCTAAAACTTTCAACTCAAGAAGTAAAAATTAGAGTTATTCATAAAGGTGTAGGTGCAATTTCGGAAAGTGATGTTTTACTTGCATCAACTTCTGATGCAATTATAATTGGATTTCATGTTCGTCCAAATTTAAATGCTCGCAAGCTTGCTGATAAAAATAAAATTGATATTCGTTATCACACAATTATTTATAATGCAATTTCTGAAATTAAATCAGCTCTTGAAGGTTTACATGCGCCAACAATTTCAGAAGAAGTTACTGCAACAATTGAAATTCGTGATATATTTAAAGTTCCAAAAGTTGGAAATGTTGCCGGTTGTTATGTAACTGATGGAACAATTACTAGAAATAATAAAATTAGATTAATTCGTGATGGAATTAATGTGTTCGAAGGGCACATTTTATCATTAAAAAGATTTAAGGATGATGTTCGGGAAGTTGCACAAGGATTTGAATGTGGAATTGGACTCGATGGATTTAATGATATTAAAACTGGCGATACGATTGAATCTTTCCAAATTGTAGAAACAAAAAGAAAATTATTTTAATGTCAGTTAGAATTGAAAAATTAGCATCTGTAGTCAGACACGGGGTTGGAGATTATTTTTCTCGTGAAATTGCTAGCCCACCATACGGTTTTGTTACAGTTTTGGATGTTATTGTAAGTCCTGATATAAGACATGCAAAAATATATGTTAGCATTTTTGGAAATGAAGAATTAAAAGAAAAAACTTTACAATTCGTTAATTCAAGAAGAAGTGAAATTAGACATATTTTGGGAAAACAACTTCAAACTAAGTTTACTCCAGAAATTCATTTTTTTATGGATGAAACACTTGATAGAGTTGAAAAACTTGAAAAAATATTTAAAGAAATCCATAAAGACGAAAGTACAAATTAATGAATTTCTTAACTCCAAATAATACAATTTTAATAGATAAACCATATCGCTTAAGTTCAACAAGTATTGTAAAGACTATAAAATACAAATTCAATTTTAATAAAGTAGGGCATGCAGGTACTTTAGATCCACTTGCAACCGGATTATTAATTATTTGTACTGGTGATAATACCAAATTGTCATCTAGCTTTATGAATTTAGATAAAGAATATATTTGTACAATGCAGCTTGGTGCAACTACACCTAGTTATGATGCTGAAACTGAAATTATCGAAAATATAAATTCAAGTTATGTAACAACTGATTTAATTGAAGAAATATTTAAAAATTATATCGGATCCCAAAGTCAGGCACCTCCAATTTATTCAGCTATTAAAATAAATGGAAAACAATTATATAAATATGCTCGAAATGGTAAAGATGTACAAATCATTTCTAGAAATATTGTAATTTATAATTTACAATTATTAAAATATATTTCTCCCATTGCTACATTTAAAGTAAATTGTTCAAAAGGAACTTATATCCGTTCACTTGTAAATGACATTGGAAAATCTTTAAAATGTGGTGCATTTGTAAAAGAGTTAAGAAGAACTAAAATTGGAAATTTTAAAGTTGAAAATTCAATCCAATTTAAAACTATGTTTGATAATAATTTAACTGAAGTTGCAGCATGAAAATTATTTACGATTTAAAAAATATTTCCAATAATAATTACGCTGTTGCTACAATTGGGACCTTTGATGGTATTCATCTTGGTCATCAAAAATTACTAAATACCGTCGTAGAATATTCCAAAAAAAATAACTTTGAAAGTGTAGTTTTAACTTTTGACCCTCATCCTCGTGATATTTTAAGACCAAATGAACCACGTCAAACTATAATTACTACTTTAAATGAAAAATTAGAATTATTTGAATTTTATGGAATAGATAAAGTTTACATAATTCCATTTACGGCTGAGTTATCGAAACTTAATTATGAGGAATTCTTGCAAAAATATCTAATTGAGTTATGTAAAGTAAAATATCTTGTAATTGGTTATGACCATTCTTTTGGTAAATCTCGAGAAGGAAAGTTTGATACACTTACAAAAGCAGGTATTAAATTTGGATTTACAGTTGAACAAGTAAATCAAGTTTATTTTAAAAACTTTGTTGTCAAAAGTTCTTTAATTAGAGATTCTTTAAGAGATGGAAATATTGATCTTGTAAATAATTTACTTGGGAGAAATTATCAAATTTCAGGAGAAATAATTCATGGTGATAAGCGTGGAAAAGAACTGGGTTTCCCGACAGCAAATATTAAAATAAATGATTCTCAAAAATTGATTCCAAAAAATGGAATTTATTTTGTAAAAGTTAAGTTAAATAATAAAACTCATTTTGGACTTTTAAGTGTTGGGACGCTTCCAACTTTTTATAATGAACATAATGTTGTAGTAGAAGTTTATTTATTTAATTTCTCACAAGATATTTATAATGAAGAACTTACAATCTATTTAGTAAAGTTTATAAGAGAACAAAAGAAGTTCAATTCAATTTCAGAATTAATCACTGCTATGAAAGAAGATAAACAATTAGGTTTAAAAATTATAGAAAACGAATATTCACAAAAAAAATTAATATAAGGAAAAAATAATATGTCAGAAATCAATAAAACCGAGATAATAAAAAAATATGGTAAAAATGTAAAGGATACAGGAAGTCCTGAAGTGCAAGTTGCCATACTAACTGAAAGAATAAATTCTTTAACGCAACATGCGTCTCAGCATAAAAAAGATAATCACACAAAAATTGGATTATTAAGAATGGTTGGTAAACGGCGTAAACTTCTTGATTATTTAGTTGATAAAAATATTGAACGTTATCGCACACTTATTGAACAATTAGGATTAAGAAAATAAATGAATAAAATTATATCACATACAATTAATATTGGTCATCAACAATTAACTTTCGAAACTGGTAAATTTGCCCGTCAATCAAATGGGGCAGTAATGGTCAGATTTGGAGATACAATGATTTTGGCAACTGCAGTTGTATCTGCCGAACCAAAAAAAGATTATGATTATTTTCCATTACAAATAGAATATCGAGAAAAATTAGCAGCTGCTGGCAAAATACCTGGTGGATTTTTGAAAAGAGAAGGTCGTCCTACAGATAAAGAAGTACTTAGTGGTAGGTTAATCGATCGCTCCATAAGACCTTTATTTCCAGATGGTTATAGGAATGAACTTCAAGTAATAGTTAGTGTATATTCATCGGATAAACTTAATGATGCAGATGTAATTGGTGCGTGTGCAGCTTCTGCTAGTTTATTAGTTTCTGGTGTTCCTTTTAATGGTCCAATTGCTGAAGTTAGAATTGGTAGAATTAATGGCAAGTTTATAGTTAATCCTTCAATTCAAGAGTTAAAAGAAAGTGATATTGATATGATTGTTGCCGGAACTTCCGACTCAATTAATATGGTTGAAGGGGAGTCTCGAGAGATTTCTGAGACTGACATGCTTGATGCCTTGAAATTCGGACATGCCGTAATTAAAGATATTTGTAAAGCTCAACTTGAATTTATTTCCAAAATGGATATCAATAAATCTCAATTTGTGCCAATTCAAGAAGATGTTGAGTTAAAAAATCAAGTTAATAATTTAGCACGTGCTAAAATGAAGTCGATTGTTCATTCAATTCTTAAAAAGGATGAAAGATCAGCTGCAAAAAATAATCTGCTAAATGAAGTAGTTTCATCATTGCAAATAAATGAAGAATCGATTCCAAAAGTTCAAGAAATGATCTCAAATATTGAATATGATGCGATGCGTGAAATGATATTATCTGAAGGTAAAAGATTAGATGGAAGAGGATTGAAAGATATTCGTCCAATTTCTGTCGAAGTTGGATTGCTACCAAGAACTCATGGTTCAGCTTTATTCACAAGAGGAGAGACACAATCTCTTACAACTGCAACACTTGGAACATCACGTGATGAGCAAATTCTAGATGGAATGTTAGAGGAAGAACCTCGAAAGTTTATGTTACATTACAATTTCCCACCATTTAGTACCGGAGAAATTGGAAGAATAGGAACATCAAGACGAGAAATAGGGCATGGAAATTTAGCAGAACGATCACTTAAAAATTTAATATCACAAGAAAACGATTTTGCTTACACAATTCGAGTGGTTTCGGATATTTTAGAATCAAATGGATCATCTTCAATGGCAACAGTTTGTGCTGGCTCATTAGCTTTATTTGATGCTGGAGTACCACTAAAAAAAGCTGTAGCTGGAATTGCTATGGGTTTAATAAAAGAAGGAGATAGAGTTGCTATTTTAAGTGATATTTTGGGCAATGAAGACTTTTTAGGTGATATGGATTTTAAAGTTGCAGGAACCAAGGATGGAATTACAGCTTTCCAAATGGATATAAAAATTCAAGGAATTTCAATTGAAATATTTGAGAAAGCAATTAATCAAGCTAAAGATGGGAGAATGCATATTTTAAAAATTATGGATTCTGTTATTGATAAACCAAGAACTGAAATTAGTGCATTCGCTCCTCAACTTATTAAAATTAAAATTCCAATCGATTCAATTGGTGCTATAATTGGGCCTGGTGGAAAAAATATCAGACAAATAATTAAAGATTCAGGTGTTGAAGATATCACAATTGATGATGATGGAGTAATTACAATTGCTGCATCCGCAAAAGAGGCAAGTGATAAAGCATTACAATTTATTAAAGGAATTACTGCACAGCCAGAAGTCGGAACTATTTATAAAGCAAAAGTTAAAAAAATAGTTGAGTTTGGAGCTTTTGTTGAAATTCTACCTGGTAAAGAGGGACTTGTTCATATTTCTCAATTAGATATTAAGCGGGTTGAGAAAGTTTCTAATGTCGTTAAATTAGGTGATGTCTTTGAAGTTAAGTTATTAAAAATAGATGACAAAGGTAGATTAGATTTAAGTAGAAAAGCGGTAATGTTGGAACAATCAACTACAAAACAAGAAAATTCCTAAGAATTATTTCGTAACAGTAAATTAATTTAATTGAGGTTGAAAATTAGCTTTTAATTATTCAATCTCAATTAATTGATGTTCAAATAATTCGAAATCTACTTCGTTATAAATCCAATTAATAAAATCTGGACCATATTTATTTAAGAAGTAAATAATATTAAAAACCCTTTCTTGTGGTTGATTTAAAGGGAAAATATTATTTAAAAATTTAATGTATTGATTCTCTATCACATTATCTCGATTTGTTTTTGCTTGGATTGTTTTTTCTTTTAAAACTTGAATTCCAGATACAATTTTTTGAACGAATGAATTTAATGGACCTTCCAATGTGGGATCAATTTGTAAAATTCCGAATTTAGCTTCATTAGTTAAATTTATCATTTTATTTAATAATCCTGAATAAAGAGATTCAAAATCAACTTCACCATTTTGCTCTGTAATTAATTTTTTTAATTCAAGCGGATTTAACATCATATTTTGTAATTCAAGATTAAATTTTTCGGAAATCGCACTAATCTTTTTTTCAATTAAAGTGATAGATGCTCTTGGGTAAATAATCGGCATCGGAATATCAAAATATTCATAAACACTTTTAAGTTGCGCAAAGTAACATATCTCAGATGGCCCGGCAACATAAGCGACAGTTGGCAGGATTGTATCTTGATAAATTGGACGCAATACTACGTTTGTAGAAAAATTTTCAGGATTTGTATTAGCTAATTCTTTTAATTCCGACATTGGAAATGTTTGGCGAGTATTTTTTAAAAAATAATGATCGGTTTGAGGTTCAATACTATATCTTCCTCCTTTATGATTTAAAAATAAATTAACTGATTTAGATTTTAGTTGTGCGTGATAATTTTCTTCAAGTTCAGCAGAAGTCTTAATAACTCTTTTTGAAACTTCTGAATTATTCGATAATTCATTTACAAAAACATTTTTTGCAATCTGTTTTAATGCTGGAGTATTTGGATTAATAAAGATTACACCATATTGATGAAATAGTTGATTTAAAAGTTCGTTGAATGAATCACAAAAATTTTTTCCATCCCGATATAGTGAATTAATTAAGTCAAATAAGGGAGGGGTGAATTCAGTTTCAGTAAATAGCAATTTAAGTTTTTCAATGAATTCGGAAATTTTTATATCAAACTTCAAATTACCGACTGGTGTTAAATATTTTTCAGGTTGTTTTTCGCCAATCAAATATTCAATTGTATTTAATTTATTATGATTATCTACAGAAGTTATTTTATTAATTTCTAAAAAATCATGATCTTCTGCCTCAGCCCAAAAACCCGGGACAAAATTATATTTAGGAAAAGTTTGTTTAAGTGACTCAGTTAATTTAATGCAAGTAATTAACTTGTAAATAGTATATAATGGCCCACCTAGTATACCAATTTGCTGACCAGTAACAATTGCTAAAGAATTTTCATTATAAAGTAAATCAATATTGGCAAGAGTTGAAACACTACAATGGATAGATTTATTTTGTTCGCTTAAGATTTGAACAAGTAAAGATCTTTCATATTTACGAGATGAAACATTTTCTAAAATTATTTCCCAATCTGAATTTGATCTGAAGTTTCCATTAAAATATTTTTCAAGTTTTGGATAGAAGGAAATATAATCTGTGAATAGGTTTGAAGAACTACTTGCGCTTGCTGTAAATTCATTATAAGGGATTGTTGGCATTTTTCTTTAAAATAGATTTTATAAATTTAAATTTTAATATTAATTCTTGTTTAAGATAACAACTAAAATTATATTTGCAAATGAATTTAAAAGAAAAAGTTGGTGCACAATTAGTTGAATCAATGAAAAAAGGGGATAAACTTCGAACTGAAACTATGAGAATGTTGAAAGCTCAAATTCTTGAATTTGAGAAGAAAGATGCATTAAATAAAATGACAGAAAATGATGAACTTGCTATTTTAAATATCGCTGTTAAAAAAAGAAAAGAATCAATAGAGCTTTTTGAGAAGGGGAATCGCTTAGAATTGGCTGAAAAAGAAAAAGCAGAACTTGTTATTTTATACGAGTTTATGCCGAAGCAGTTAACTGAAATTGAGATATCTGAAATTGTAAAAAATATTATTAAAACTGAAAATGCACAATGTGATAAAGATTTTCCAAAAGTGATTGGAAAGGCAATGCAGCAGCTAAAAGGAAAAGCTGATGGCAAAATTGTAAACAATATTGTAAAAACACTTCTTGCAGCAACAAGTTAATGAATTGGATTGATATTGTTTTATTTTTACTCTTTATTTGGAACATTTATTTCGGTTGGAAAAAAGGATTAATAAAAAAGATATTTGATCTCTTAGTTTGGGTTATAATAATTTATTTCGGGATAAATTACGCTTCTGAAATAGGGAATAAATATTTATCTACTCTTTCGGGCAATCAACAAATTAGAAGTATTATAATTTTTACAATATTTTTTATTTCAATATTTTTAGTTGAAAAGATAATATTAAAAACTTTATTAAAATCGATCAATGATAGTATAATTAATAAGCTTATAGGTTTATTATTAGGAATAATTCAAGCTGTTTTAATTACTTCATTGTTGCTTTCAATAACTCAAATCATATCTTCAATATCGATCTCACAAACAATTCAAAACTCAAAAATTCTATCCCTTTTGAACTCCTATAATTTATTATTTCACGAGAGAGTTTAGGAAAAATGTTTTAATCCGATTTATGACCAATTTAGAGTATAAAGAGCCGATTGTAAGCGAAAATCTTGCAATCTCACTTGGATTAACAAGTGAAGAGTATAAAAGAATTCTTGACATATTAAAGCGAGTACCAACTTATACTGAACTTGGTGTGTTTAGCGTAATGTGGAGTGAGCATTGTAGTTATAAGAATTCCATTCTGGAAATAAAAAAACTCCCACGCTCAAGTGAAAAAATGTTGGTAGAAGCAGGTGAAGAGAATGCCGGTTTAATCGATATTGGTAATAACTTAGCCGTTGCCTTTAAAATAGAATCTCATAATCATCCATCAGCTGTAGAACCTTATCAAGGAGCTGCAACAGCTGTTGGAGGAATTTTAAGAGATATTTTTACAATGGGAGCAAGACCTATTGCAGTTTTAAATTCGTTGCGCTTTGGAAATCTGAAAAATAACAAAACTAAAAATTATCTTAAAAATATTGTAAAGGGAATTGGTGATTACGGAAATTGTTTTGGCGTACCAAATATTGGTGGCGAAATTTATTTTCACGAATGTTATGAAGATAATCCATTAGTAAATGCAATGGCAGTTGGAATTGTTGACCATAATAAAATTGCCAAATCTTCAATTAAAGGAGTTGGCAGATCTGTTATGATTGTTGGTTCATCTACTGGCAAAGATGGAATTCAAGGCGCTTCATTTGCTTCTGAAGATTTGTCAGAAAAGTCGGAATCAAAACGACCTTCTGTTCAAGTAGGTGATCCTTTTATTGAAAAGTTGTTACTCGAGGCTACACTTGAAGTTATCAACGAAGACTTAATAGATAGTATTCAAGATATGGGAGCTGCGGGAATTACTTGTTCAACAAGCGAGATGTCTGCAAAAGGAAATGTTGGAATGGAAATAGATCTTGATTTAGTTCCACAAAGAGAAATGTTTATGACGCCATTCGAAATTATGCTTTCGGAATCACAAGAAAGAATGTTGTTAGTTGCAAAACCAGGTTGCGAAGAACGAATAGAAAAAATTTTTAACAAGTGGGATTTACATGGAGTGATAATTGGTAAAACAACTGATACAAAGAACTTAGTAGTAAAATATAAAAGAAATATTATTGTAAATATTCCTGCAGATTGTTTAGCGCTTGGTGGAGGCGCGCCAGTTTATGAAAGGGAAGTCAAAATCCCGGAATATATAAAAAATCCAAAAAGGGAATTATTCGATTTTATAAAACCTGATAATTATGTAAATGAAATTTTAAATATTTTAAGTTCTCCAAATATTTCATCTAAAAAATGGATTTACAGACAATATGATTCAATGGTTCGTACTTCAACTGTTGAATTAGAAAATATTGATTGCGGAATTGTTGAAATCCCGGGAAGCACTAAATTTTTGGCTTTAACAACAGATTGCAACAGCACATACATTTATTTAAATCCGAAAGTTGGTGGAATGATTGCTATTGCTGAAGCAGCTCGAAATATTGTTTGTTCTGGAGGAACACCACTTGGAATTACAAATTGTTTAAATTTTGGAAATCCATACAATCCGGAAGTTTATTGGCAATTTACAGAAGCATTAAAAGGAATTTCTGAAGCTTGTTTAGCTTTTAATACGCCGGTAACTGGTGGCAATGTAAGTTTTTACAATCAATCTCAAAATAATGCAATTTATCCCACACCAGTAATTGGTATGGTTGGAATTATAAATTCTAAAGATGAAATAATCCCGAATAAATTTCAAAATAAAAATGATTTAATTTATTTACTTGGTAATTTTTCAACTGATTTAAATGGAAGTGTTTATTATAAATTAAAAACTTACTCTGAAGGGATAAATGCACCTGAATTTAATTTAACTGATGAAGTTTTGCTGCATACCGCAATTTCAGAGTTAAATAAGAGCAAAATTATAACTTCTACACATGATATTTCTGAAGGTGGGCTAATTGTAACTTTACTTGAGATGAGCTTTAATAAGCAAAATTTGGGCTTTAAAATTGATTTTAAAACTGAAGATCGATTGGATAAAGTACTTTTTTCGGAAAGTCAATCTAGAGTTGTAGTTTCAATTAAACAATCTAATAAAATTCAGTTTGAAGATCTTTGTAAAAAATTGAACCAACCATGTCATATTTTGGGTTCAGTCGAAAAGGATTCCATCGATTTAAATGGGGAAGTAATTGAAAATATTAATTTATTTAGATCTGTATATGATAAAAGCTTTGAGAACAAGTTAAATAATTAACTTTACATAACATATATTATATACAGATACCAATTTTCTTTAAAATATCAATATATAAAGTAAATATAATATCGGTATTGCTGCAGCAGTTCCAAGTGTAATCCAAATATAAAGTGGCCATTCATCAGTTTCTGTGGCAATGATAGGCTCTGAATCGGTTATATCTGTTCTTACTATCCCTTCAGATATTAACGCTGAAGAGTCAATCGTCGTTTGAAGTCCCGGATGATCGCTTTTAGCAAACCAATAAGTTACAATCGAATCTCGCTTGATACTTGTAACTATGTTTTCCCCATTCTGTTTTATTTGTTTTACAGTGTCAGCACTAATTTCAAAAACTTTAAAATTATCTTTTTTAATTGTTAAGTAAGATACTTTAAGTCCTTCAATTTTAATAATTTTACAAAATATAGATTGATTTGATTTTAATATTATCTCGTCACTAAAATAATTTACAATCGCAGAATTTGGATCCTGCAATAAAAATAAAAATAAGATAAATTGAATCATTAAAGCACAATTTATTTAAGAATTCTCATTTGCTTTGTAATTGATTTTTTGGAAGTATTCAATCTATAAAAATAAGTTCCAGATGAATACTTAATTGCATCAAATTTATAATTATAGAATCCCGCATTTAGCTCAGAATTAATTAAAGTTTCAGTTTTTCTTCCTAATAGATCATAAATTTCTAATTTAACTAAATCATTTGTTGGGATTCCAAAGCGAATTGTAGTTGATGGATTAAATGGATTTGGATAATTTTGGCTCAAAGTAATTTCTTTTGGAATTAAATTACCTTTTTCAGCATTTACACCAACTGAATATTGATTTGTATTGATTTCGACATAGTCAAGGTAAATTCCATCGCGTTCTATTGAAGCATCAGTTGTTAATCTAAATCGAAATTTTAGATTATTACTAGTTAAATAATTATTTAAATCGTAATTATAATCACCAAACAAAACTAAATCTGTTAATTTTGAAATTGTTTCCCAAGAAGTACCACCATTTTTACTAATTTCAAAAAATAATGTATCTGAGTTATGAAGTAAAGATCGATATTTAAAACTTAAATTTGCTTTAGTGAAATCAGTTAAATTAATTGTAGAATTATATGTTAAAGAATTTGTTGAATTTGGATTATAGTTCCCAATTGGGCTATCTGTGATACTTCTTTTGCCCGGTGCATAACTCCAACTTGGAGAGTATCCCCAACTTCCAAAAATCCATTTTTGTGGTTGATCTAATTCAAAATCATCTAAAACTTCCTTCCCTACCAAAAAGCTTTTATATCCTGAAATTGGAAACCTAGATTGATTTTTTTGAGATGATTTATCTTGAGCAATTACATAATAATTAACAATATCACCTACTTTTAATTTTGAAGTCGGTATAATTTTAGAATTATATAAGTTTGGTTTAGCAGTAGATGTAAAACTTACATTTAAATCTTGACCATTATTGACATTGTAATAAGTTTTAGAACCTACAGTATCAATTCCAAAATTATCTGTCATTTCGGCAAATAATTCAAATGGTCCTATAAGTTTTATACTATTTTGCAAAGTATCTTGAACTTTTACAATTGGTTTAATCTGGTCTGGCCCAACTTTAAAACTATTAATTTCGTAAGGCATAAATGCTCTATTTGTTTTAACAAGTACAAAATATTGAACTGTCGCAACGGTTTGCGCAGGAATTTCCCCCTTATAATTTCCACTTCCTAAACTACTCATTGATACTTTTTTAAATGGTAATTGTCCATCTGTATCCCAATATAAATCAACAGTTTGAATTTGATCTGCTGATGTTACTTTTGTATTTACATTTATTGCAGATGTTGTGTTTTCAGTATCAAATATTTTATCAACACTAACAGAAGTTTTAAATAACCAATTTAAAATTCTGTTCATTACAACAGTTTGTTTAGTAGTATCTGTGATTGCTTCAAATCCACCCATTGTAAAGTGAACTAGCATGTAATTTCCTTCAAATTTAACCGCACCAAATTTACCTATGGCTAGTGAAGATCCATTTGTAAATTTAAAAATTGGAGTTGATCCTTGGGTTGTGTCTGTAATGTCACCAAATTGCTCAGTTGCAGCTCTTCCAGGTTGAAATCTATCAATACTTAATCCATTTGTAATAGGATCATTCTCATAACCAACTAATGAAGTATTTGTAGCAGAGCCATCATCAATATATTTTGTTTTAAGATATTTTTCATAAAATGTTTTACTAGCTCCTTTTGAAACATTAAATTCATTTGGATAAGTTGGGGAAGGATCAGCCAAATCCCAACCAATATCCTGGCCTGATAAAAATAATCTGCCACCATTATCTAAATAACTTTTCAAAGCATTTCTATCCATCGAATCCAAAGCCGGAAATGCCCATTCGCAAGACCAAACAACAATGTTATAATTTTTCAGAATATCATAAGAAGGAGTTCCACTTGAGAAGTGATTCCAATATTCATAAACCACTCCTAATTTTTTGAATGCTTTAAAGTAATATATTTCGCTATTAAAATCTTCGTCATCATCAACAAACAGAATTGATGCTCCAACAGATAGTTCGAAGTTAAATACTTTTGAAATTCCACCATCAGCTTTAACTGTTAACTTACACGGCACTTTTACTGGAATTGTTTCCGCTGAAAATTTAAGTGTTAATGGATCAGCACTATTATCTTTTGAACTACTATCAAGATTAGATAACCCTTTAATTAATCCATAATTGGAAGTTGATTTTATTGAAGTTACAGCCCAATGATTAACTTCAAGAGTTGCAGTAACATTCGTTGCATCTCCCCAATCATTTTGAAGTTCAACTAAAATATTTACAGATTCTCCGGGATCAATTGATTTATTATTATTTCCAGATTGGTCATTGATGCTTACACTTTTTAGTACAAGTATTGGCTTTGGTTGATTATGTGTTTGCGTTAAAGATCTAAAAGCATTAACTCGTCCATAACCCATCAATCCTTTATAAGAGGGATTCAAATTATCTATTGAATCTGCAGTTCCGCAAATTCTAAACATAATATCAGTTGCGCTCATTGTTGGGTACTTTGATTTTAACAGTGCAGCTATTCCTGCCACAAGTGGAGAAGACATAGAAGTTCCTGTATATCCATTTGTATAATTACCATTTGGAATTGTACTTAAGATGTTTGTACCTGGAGCAAATACTTGAACGTATTCTGGTTTACCAAAATTTGAAAGTGATTCCTTTTTATCATTACTATCAGTATTACCAACTGCAAGAACTTCAGGATAATTTGAAGGATAGTGCCCTTCAATTTCTGTATTGATTCCACCATTACCGGCAGCTGCAACAATTAATACATTATTTTTAAGAGCAAAACGAACAACATCTCTTTCGTACTGGGAATAACCAGTTCCACCCCAACTACAACTTATTATTTGAGCTTTATTTTTTATGCAATACAAGATTCCATCATATCCAAAATAAATACTATTTGAAGTAACATCAGGTGCATGTTTAGTTGCCATTATCTTAGCATTAAAGCCCATACTTGCAACACCAATTCTATTATCAGTTGCTGCACCTGCAGTACCAGAAGTATGTGTGCCATGTGCGCTACCAGATTTTGGATGAGGATCATTATCTGGAACGAATGTAGTAGTATTTGAACCTACAAAATCCCAACCTCTCCAATCATCTACAAATCCGTTATTATCATCATCTACACCATTACTTTTTTTATCACGATTTTGTGAATCTGTTCCCTTTTCTCCATTATTTTCCCAAATCTTTGTCGCTAAATCAGGATGATTGTAATCATATCCACTATCTACAATTCCAATTATAACACTATCCCCTTTTGAAATATCCCAAGCCTTTGAAGCTTGAGTTTTGGCTAAACTATACATTTGCGAAAAAAGAGAATCATTCGGTGTATAATCTCCTGAAGTTTTACGGATATAACTTGGTTCAGCGTATTCAATTTCAGGATTACTTTTCATCTCAGAAATTACATTCCAAATATTTACTCCATACGATAATTCAATTTTATATACACTTTCTAAGTCATTTGAAACTATAAACTTAGATTTAAATTCATCAAAAACATTCTTGCTAGATAAAATTTGATATTTACTAAATTCTTGCTCAACTGATTGTTGCTTCATTAATCCCTTTGAGTGCGATTTAAACTTTACATAAATAATCCCGGGGACAACTTCAGGACTTTTTTGAATTTTGTTATTATATCCAAAACTGAAGTTTGGTATTAAAATTGCAAATAAAACAATAAAACTAATAAAAAGTGATTTTCTGGGTTTTGTTTTCAAAATAGGTCCTATTGATAAAGGTTGTTTAGTAATGTTGCTAAATGCATTGCTTTCATGTTTAATTTTCGTTTTTTGATGCCATATTCCAATTGAAGCAAACATCCTGGATTATTTGTAATTACAATATCTGCTTGAGTGTTAATTAAATTATCCATTTTTCGATCAAGGATTTCTAAAGAATCTTTTGTGTGAGTAACATTATAAATTCCTGCACTTCCACAACACCAACTTGCTTCATTTAATTCAACATAACCATTTTTATTTAACAAAGAAATTAACTGCCGAGGTTCTTTTGATATTGATTGTGAGTGAATCAAATGACAAGCATCATGATAAGTTATTTTTTGATTTAGTTCCCGATTAGGAGGATTATATTTTATTCCCACTAAGAATTCAGAAAAATCTTTGCATTTTTTTGAAAAAGTTATTGCAGTTTCTGAAAATCGATCATCATCTTGAAATAAATTACCATATTCTTTCATAAACGCACCACAACCGGATGAATTTTGAATCAGATAATCAAACTTATATTTATTAAATAAGATTATATTTTGTTTAGCAAGATTTTTTGCATCACCAATTTCGCCGTTATGTTTATGTAATGAACCGCAACAACTTTGGTTTTTTGGAATAATAACATTACAGCCGGCGTGTCTTAAAACTTCAACGGTATCATTTTGAGTTTTGCTAAATACCAAATTCATAATACAACCATATGGAAAAATTACACTATAATTTGCTTTTCCATAAGCAGGTAAAAATTCTGAGACCAATTCATCAAATGGTTTTTCAGAAACCTTTGGAAATAAATTAAATACTTTGGTTGATTGAAAAGCTTCGAAGATATTAAAAACCAATTGGTTAACTATTTTAACATTAAAAATATTTTGAATGATTCTAATAACTCTATAAACAAGTTTTAAATTTTTAGATGAATAGATTATCTGTTTTAAAAAAATGAATTTAAAAATTTTATATAAAGTAGATTCTCTATTGGATTTTGAAATTAAATTTCTTGCTTCTTCAACTAGGCTTCCATATTGAACTCCTGCCGGACAAGCAGTTTGGCAGGCTTGACAATCCAAACAGAATTGCATTTCATATACAAATTGATCACTTATTGGGGCTTTATTTTCGAATACATTCTTCATCAGTTGAATTCTTCCACGTGGTGAAGATTGTTCATTTAAAGTCAAATTATAAGTTGGGCATGTGGGTAAACATAGTCCACAATGAATACATTTCGAAATTAAATCATTAGAAACCATCACTTCCCTATTACTCAAATCCATGCTCCTTGAGCAACAAATTTTTTAATTTGATCATTTTTTTGTGGAAGTGATCCTTCGCATTTTGGTTTTAATGAAAAAATTTTACCTGGATTCAAAACTGAATTTGGATCTAATGCACTTTTAATTTTTTGCATAGTGTCAATTGCTGATTTTCCCACCATATCGGGTAAAAATTTCTTCTTTACTAATCCTGTTCCATGCTCACCAGTAATAGATCCACCCAATTTTATTGATTCATTCATTATTAAATCAAAAGCAATTTCAGCATTTTTGAATTCTAATTTATCATTTTCATTTGTCAAAATTGTGGGATGCAAATTTCCATCTCCAGCATGTCCAAAATTTCCTATCAAAACATTATTTTCTTTTGAGATGTTTTCAATTTTTTCTAACATTTTTGGTAATTCACTTCTTGGCACCGAAACATCTTCTAATATTGTTGTTGGTTTAATTCTAGCCAAACTTGAAAAAGCAATTCTGCGTGCCATTTTTAACTTTACAGCTTCAACTTCATTCTGTGCAATTATAAGTGTACTAGATTTATTTTGTTCACAAATTACTTTAATCTTTTCCAAATCTTCATCAACAACAATTTTATGCCCATCAAGCTCAATTAAGAGTAATGATTCCTTGTCAGTTTGTAATCCTAATTTACTGTACGATTCGATACAGTTAATTGTTGTCTTATCAATAAACTCGATTGTACATGGCAATATTTTTGATGATATAATTTGAGAAACTGCTTTTGCTGCATCATTATTGGAATCAAAATAAACCAAAAGTGTTTTAACGTAGTTTGGTTTAGGTATTAATTTTAGAAGTATTTTTGTAAATATTCCAAGTGTTCCTTCTGAACCAACAAAGTGATCTTTTAAATTGTAACCGGCAACATCCTTCATATTTTTATTTCCGCAAAAAACAATTTCTCCAGAAGGTAAAACAACTTCCAAGCCAAGTATGTAATTCTTTGTAACACCATACTTTAAGCCTCGCAATCCACCTGAATTCTCTGCTACATTTCCACCGATTGTTGAAATGGTCATACTTCCCGGATCTGGTGGATAGAACAAATCTTTTTTTTCTACAAATGAATGAATGTTTGAAGTAATCACGCCAGGTTCAACTAAAAGAGATAAATTACTTTCATCAAGTTCCAAAATTTTATTCCAATGTTGAGTTGCTAAAACTATTGAATCTTCAACCGGGATTGAACCGCCACTTAAACCAGTTCCAGAACCTCGGGCAACAATTGAAAACTTTGCATCATTTGCTAATTTAACAAGTTGTGAAATCTGTTCAACATTTGTTGGCTTTGCAATTCCGTGCGGAGTTTGCCTTAGAATAGGCGTTGCATCATAAGAATATGCAATCTTATCTTCGTCAGAATCAAAATAATTTTCGCGACCTATAATTGAGATTATTTGATTTGTGACTGTTTTTGAAATCATTATAATTTTATTTTTATTTATTTATTTCTATGTTAATAAAATAGGAATAAAAATACAACTACTCTCTTAAATGACAATCACAATTCTTACAATTACTTTAATTTTGTTTTTTATTGCAATTATTTTTTACGGCTACAGTTTTATGGTAAATCCTCAAAAAAATGAGCACAATTTAGAAATGGAAAAATGTTCGCTCTGTAAAGTTAGATTTATTAAAGATGAGTTAATTTTACGGCAAGTTGGAGATTCAAAATTGTTTTATTTTTGTCGAAACTGCATTAAAAGTTTAGCAGATGAGCTCAAAATTTAAATATTTCTTGAAGGACATAAATTACTTACAAGGCACATTTTACAATTAGGGGATCTTGCTTTACATAACTCTCTCCCAAATAAAATTAAATCACTACCGTAAAACCGCCAATATTTTTTTTTAATCAAATTCATTAAATCAATTTCTGTTTTAACTGCATAGATATTTTTTGTAAAACCGAGACGATTTGAAATTCTTAGAACATGAGTGTCAACAACAATCCCTTCGGTTTTATTAAAATATTCTGTTAATAAACAATTTGCTGTTTTTCTACCAACTCCTGGCAACGAAATCAACTCTTCCATTGTTGATGGAATGATATTATTAAAATTTAATTTTAAACTTTGGCAGCATGCAATAATATTTTTTGCTTTATTTCTATAATAACCAGTTGAGTAAATAATTTGCTCTAATTCCCTTTTATTTGCATTTGCAAAATCCTCAATTGAGTTAAATAATTTAAATAATTTTGGAGTAACAAGATTTACTCTTTCGTCGGTACATTGAGCTGATAAAATAATTGAAATTAAAAGTTGAAGTGGATTTGAATACGTTAGTGCTGTTGAAGGATTTTTATATTTCTTAGAAAGTATTTTAACTATTTTCTCTGAACGAATAATTTTTTGTGCGTAGCTCTCCTTTTTTATCTCTGATGGAGTCAACATTTTTTATTTGTTATGAATATAACTGATAAAATATTTTAACTGCTTTTTCAACATCTTGATCGGTTATATCTAAATGCATAATAACTCTAATGGTATCAAAATTGCCAACACTAACTAAACAATTGTGCATTTTTAATTGAGCAACAACGTCAATGGTTTTCATTAGGGTTTTTGAAACATTAATGAAAACCATATTTGTTTGAACACTTTCAAGATCAACTGAAACTTTTGATAAATTTGAAATTGAATTTGCAAAATATTGTGCACGGCTGTGATCTTCTTTAAGTCGATCAACATTATTTTTGAAAGCATACATTGCTGCTGCAGCAATAAGTCCAGCTTGACGCATTCCACCACCCAAAATTTTCCTCCACTTTCGTGCTTTTGCAATAAAATCTTTTTTGCCAATCAAAGCTGAACCAATTGGAGCACCAAGTCCTTTAGAGAAACAAACGCTTATGCTATCACAATTTTCTGCGTATTGTTTAGCTGATATTCCTGTAGCAACCATCGCATTCCATAATCTAGCGCCATCAATATGAAAAATAATATTTTCATCTCGTGAAAAATTGTAAAGATTCACAATTTCGTTTAAAGGATAAATTGTACCACCACATCGGTTGTGAGTATTTTCGATGCAAATTAATCTTGTATGTGGCATGTAATAAATATTTGGTCTGATATGTTTTGGAAGTTCATTTAAAGGCAAAACACCGTTCACTCCTTTTATAGTTTTTACTTGAACGTTTGAAATTATTGCAGGTGCAGCTGTTTCATAATTAAATATGTGCGCATCTTCTTCAACAATAATTTCGTCACCCGGTTGTGTGTGTACTTTAATTGCAATTTGATTACTCATTGCACCACTTGGCATGTAAAGAGCCGCTTCCATTCCAAAATGTTCAGCTAATAAATTTTGAAATTCATTAACTGTTGGATCTTCACCAAATACATCATCTCCAACTTTTGCATTCATCATTGCGTCTAACATTCCCTGCGAAGGTTTTGTAACTGTGTCACTCCTAAAATCTAGCATAATTAATTTTTATTTTTTGAAAAATGAAAATGTGAAAAACAATATAGAAATAATTGAAGATAATTTAGCAATATAATCTCCATGCTCTGTATAAAAAGTTTTATAAGTTTGTGGATAAATTATTTTTTCGATTGATGCTGTTTTATACATTTCAGTTTTGTTATAAGTGTTTCCAAATGGATCAATGAAACAAGAGATTCCACCATTTGCACATCTAACAATCCATCTTCTATTTTCTATTGCTCTTAAAACTGCAAATTGTTGATGCTGTCTTGCGCCCGAAGTATTCCCCCACCAACTATCTTGCGTGATAAAAACACAAAATTCAGCTCCTTTGTTTACAAAACTGGCAACAAATTCTGGAAAAATTGATTCGTAGCAAATCATTGATAAAAATTTTGTGTTTGATTTTTTATGAAGAAAAATAGTTGAATCATTTCCTTTTCCCCAATTGCTAATTCCAACACCCCATCTTAATGGTTCAATTAACCATGGAACTGATTCAGCATACGGAACTCTTTCGGCAAAAGGAACTAATCTAATTTTCGCATAAGATTGATATCCAAATTCATTTGGTTGCAAAAATAAAATTGAATTAAATGAATCATATTTTATTTTATCTTTAATTGTACTTGCTGTAATTGGTGCATTTTTTTCATAATATTTTACATCAGCAAATCCACTTATTATTGATAAATCAATATCATTAATTTCTTTTTTAAGTTGGTTAAAATAGACTTCAAATGAAGGCAAATCGAATGGAATTGCAGTCTCTGGCCAAACTGAAATATCAACATTATTCAATTTCTGTTGTTTAGATGATTCAAATAATTTTTGAACATATTCCCACTTTGAAGAGATGGAATAATCCCATTTTTCCCATGAATCAACATTTGGCTGAATAATACCAATTTTGATTTTCTTTTCATTTGAAAGATTTTGTTTAAAATCCGAATTATAAAAATCTGGTAGAAAGTAAAATCCAATTGCAAAAAATATTAATGCAATAAATTTAATTAAACCAAATTGCTCAAGTTCTTTAAATTTAAAGTAGTTAAGAACAATAAATGAATTTAAAAATAATACCCATAAAGAAATTCCATAGACTCCAGTTAAATCTGCAAACTGAATTTTATGAAGTTGGTAAGTCATTGAATTACCAATTGTAAGCCATGGAAATGCGAATTCTCCATAAGCATAAAGCCATTCGCACATCACCCAAATAAGTGGAAAAATTAATAATGAAAATAGATTGGAATATTTTTTACGGATTTGATAAAAAATAATTGCTTGCATTAAATAAAATGCTGGTTGCCATAAAAGAAGTGAAAATCCAGCAATCATTAAATATGGATCGCGCATGTGTGTAAATCCACCTGCCCAATAGAGTGAGATTAATGATGCTATAAAAAATGTGAGGTAGGTTAATTTTAACGTCTTCCAGAATGAAGTTACAGAATAGATTAAAACTAAATATGGAACTAATGAAAATATTGGAATAAGTGTAAATGAAAAAGGAGGAAAAGAGAATCCAAACAAAATACCTGATAATATCGATAAAAGCGATTCTCGTTTATTCATATTTAGGGAAATAATGCTTATAAATTTGAAGAGAGTACTTTGCTATGTAGTAACCTATTATAATTCCCAAACTACCTCCAACTAAAATATCAAACGGATAATGAACTCCAACATAAACTCTGGAAAATGCAACAAGGAAAGCAAAAATATATATTATCCACTTTAACTTATTAAAATAAAAGACAGTTACAGAAGCAAACGCAAAGTTATTTATAGCATGTGAAGAGGGAAAAGAAAATCCACTTCCACAATTTACAAGTAGTCGAATATCATCAAGTTCATTACATGGTCTAATCCGCTGAAAAATATTTTTAAGTACAAAGCTATTAAATTGATCGCACAAAATAATTGACAAAATGAGAGAAATTACAAATAAACGTTTCTTGTCATCTCCTCTAAATAAACAAATCCCAAAAAATATTAGTACAAGAACTCGAACAAATGAAATTTTATGATAATCAGTTATTGCAACAAAAAAGGAATCAAAAAAAGGATTGGAGAAAGTATTTTGTACAAAATAAAATATTGAAAGATCTATATTGTATAAAAAATTCATTTAACGAATTTTTGATAAATAAATCGAATTAAAATTATTAAAACTAATGAACCCAAAATAATCCATGCCATTTGATAATATGTTTTGAAAAATGAATTTATTGTTTCAATATTATTTCCAATATTGCTACCAACATATAAAAGTAGCGAATTCCACGCTAAAGAACTTACAAAGCAAATTGCTGTGACAATTTTAAATTTCATTTTTGCAAGACCAGCGCAAAAAGAAACAACTGCTCTTGTTCCAGGCAAAAATCTGTTTAAAACAATTACACCATATCCCCATTTTTCAAAAAGTTTGTTTACTTTTGAAATTGATTCAGGAGTTAAAAATTTAAAAAACTTATTTTCATTAATTTTTTCGGCAATCGTAAATCCAAAATAAAACATTAGCATGAATCCAAGTACACTTCCAAGAGAAGTACAAACTAGTGAACTAAAAAAAAGTAAACCATTTGAATTTATGAGTGTACCTCCTAAAACAATAAAGGTATCACTCGGAAGTGGGGGCACGATATTTTCAATAAAAGCAAAACTAAAAAGAATTATGTAAATATATATTGCATCAAACTCCAAAAATAATTTATAAAACTCTTCCATTCTATTTTATTTTAGTAATTGAGGAAATTGCATAAGCTGCAGCACCTTTTTGTTTACCAATATCCCCAAGTTTTTCATTCGTAGTTGCCTTTATAGATAGTTTTGAAATATGGATAGAAAGCGATTTTGAAATATTTATTTTTATTTTATTTATATACGGACTGATTTTTGGTTTTTCAAGAACAACTGTTGAATCAATATTTACAATTTTGTATTTCGCTTTTTTAATAAGTAGATAAACTTGTTTTAAGATTACTAAGCTTGAAATATTTTTCCACTTTTTATCTGTATCCGGGAAATGTTTTCCAATATCTCCAAGAGCCGCCGCTCCAAGCAATGAATCAGCAATTGCATGAGATAAAACATCAGCATCTGAATGCCCTAATAATCCCCTTTCAGATTTTAAAGTGACGCCACCCAAAATTAGTTTTCTGTTTTTTGCTAATCGATGGACATCATATCCAAAACCAAATCTTGTAGTTTTCATTCTTGAATTCTAAAATCAATGAATAAATAATTGGCTGACAAGTAATTAATAATCACATTTTCAACTTTAGATAGTGGTGGACCCTTTTTTATTTCTTTTATAAAATCATTTAAAATATTTTCATCCCCTTCGACTTCAACGTAAACATTTTTATCACTTGTATTTTTTACGAATCCTTTTAAATTGTAATTTTTTGCAGTATAACTTACAAACCAACGAAATCCAACACGTTGTACTTTACCACAAATTGTTATGCAAGCTTTTTTAATCATTAACAATTATTTTATTCGATGATTTAAAATAATTAAAAATAGTTTCCCATAATTCAGAAATCATAATACCAAACAAAATACAAATTGCACCAATAGTTTCAATTGTTGAAAATGATTCGTTTAATATATATGAAGCAAAAATAGTTGCAATAACCGGTTCAATTGAAAATATTATTACTGCTTTAGTCGGAGTTGTAAACTTTTGATAATTAGTTTGAATCCAAATTGTCAATACAGTTGCAAATATCGACATATATAAAAGTCCAAAAACAATATTTGCATTTATATCAAATTTTATTTTTTCAAATGGGAGAAATAAAAATCCAATTAAAAGTGTACACATAATTTGAAATAAAGAAAGAATTGAAGTATTTATCTCTCTAGAGAATTTATCTAATAACACAGTATAAAGTCCAAATAAAATTGCTGCAATAATATTTAACAGATCGCCTATATTAATTTCCGAACTTTCAGGATTTGTGAGAAAATATATACCAATTAAAACTATTACTATTCCAACAAAATTACCGACACTTGGTCTTTTCTTTAATATTATAATTTGAAAAATTGGCGCAAAAATAACCATTAGTGATGATAAATATGCTGATTTTGAAGCTGTCGTAATTTGCAAACCATAGTTTTGAAGTATCAAACCAACTGCAAGTGGTATTCCTAAAAATAAACCACAAAGCATATTTTTTAGATTAAAATTTTGGATAATATCTTTTTTAAAAATTATAAATAATATGAAAATGGAAATTAAACATCTTATTATTAAATAAAGAATTGAAGAGATATTAATTAATAATATTTTACTTATTACAAATGAACTTCCCCAAATAAAAGTCATCAAAAGCAAAATTAGTTCAGCTTTGGTTTGAAGTTTTGTGGAATTATCCATTAATATTTTAAGAAATTAATTTTTGTAGGTTTATAAATGCTTCAACATAATCTGCTTTTTTAAAAATTGTGTTTCCAGCTACAAAAATATCAGCTCCTGCATCAGATACATTTTGAATATTTTCAAAAGTTATACCACCATCAACTTCAATAAGTGTATTAAAATTATTTTTTGTAATAAGTTCTCGAGCTTGCTCTATTTTTTTATAGGATGAAGGAATAAATTCTTGGCCACCAAAACCTGGTTCAACTGACATTATTAAAATTAAATCAATTTGATTTATAAATTTTTCTAAAACAGAAACATGAGTTTTGGGTTTAATTGAAACTCCGACTTTAAGCTTTTCTATCTTAATTAATTCTAAAACAGAACCAAGATTTTGACAAGCCTCATAATGAACTGTAATAATAGATGAACCTGACTTTGAAAAACTGCGAATATATTTTTCAGGTTCACTTATCATTAAATGTGTATCAAGTGGTAAAGTTGTACATTTATGAATTTGAGAAACAATTGATGGGCCAAAACTTATATTCGGAACAAAATGTCCATCCATAATATCACAATGGAACATTTTGCAACCAGCAATTTGCAAATTGTTAATTTGTTCTTTTAGGTTTGTGAAATCTGCACTTAGTAATGAGGGTGCAACAATTTTTTGATTCATTCCAAAGTATCCACTTCTTGAAAAGTATTTGGCGGCAAAGAGTTTACTGTAAAATTAATTGTAGTATTTACAGGTACAAATATACCTACTGCAATTGTTTGTGATTTTACTGCTCCCTCTGGAATGCTTGGATCAAAATCGTATAAGATTTCAACTTGCTGTAAACCAATTGATTCAAGTAAAAAAGTAGCTTCACGCATTGTTTTACCGATTAAATGAGGTACTCTGACTTCATTACTTAACGAAACAATAGTTAAATAAATATCACGCCCTTCTTTTACTTTTCTAAAAGCAATTGGATTTTGAGAAGAAACTGAATTTGAGGAATACTTTAAGTTAATTCCACCACTTAATTTGTGAACTTTAAATCCTAAATTTTCAAGATATATTTTTGCATCATCAAATTTGTTGCCAACAACATTTGGGACTTCAACAATTTTTTTATTTTGAACATAATTTGGCATGATTAATGAATCCAAAATAAAAATTGAAATCATAAATAATAAAACAACCAAACTAATATTTTTGATTATTTTTTTCACTTATTAAGTTCTACTTCTTCAATTGAGGAGTTAGCTTTTTGAATTTTTATGAAATTTATAACTCGTTTTGATATTGCTTCAGCATCGAGTCCAGTTAATTCATATAATTCCTTTGGACTTCCATGTTCAACAAAAGAATCTTCTAAACCAATCATAAGTACATGAGAATTATTTAAATTTAATTTTGATAATTCTTCAATTACAGCAGATCCAAATCCACCGTAAATACTATTTTCTTCAACTGTTACAATAAATTTAAATTTTTGTGAGATTTGTTTTAATCTCTCAGAATCAATTGGTTTAACAAAACGCATATTAATAATCTCTGCAGAAATATTATTTTTTTCTAAAATATTTGCAGCTTTTATAACTTCTTGTGTAATTGTTCCAATTGAGAGAATCGCAAGATCAGTTCCATATTTTAAAGTTTCACTTTTATGTAATTCCACTTTTTTAAAATTGGGATTAATTTCAACTCCAAATGCATTTCCACGTGGATAACGAATTGCAACTGGCCCTTTTACAAAATTTATTGCAGTATAAAGCATGTCTCGTAATTCAGATTCATCTTTTGGAGCCATAATTGTCATTCCAGGAATACATCTTAAATAAGATAAATCAAATGCACCATGATGTGTTGGTCCATCAGCACCAACTAAACCGCCACGATCCAAAATAAATATTACATGCAAATCTTGTAAAGCTACATCATGAATAATATTATCGTATGCTCTTTGTAAAAATGTAGAATAAATTGCGACCACCGGAATATATTCTTCAATTGCAATACCAGCTGCAAAAGTCACCGCGTGAGCTTCAGCTATTCCAACATCAAAAACTTTTTCTGGTAACTTTTTTTGTAAAATAGTTAAACCTGTTCCGTCACTCATTGCTGCAGTAATCGCAACAACTTTTTCATTCTGATTGCACAATTCAACCATCGATTCGCCAAATATTGTTGTAAATGTTTTAGTAGGGTTTGATGGTTTTGGAGAAATACCTGTAATTTTATCAAAAGGAGTTACTCCATGCAATCTTGTTATTTCTTTTTCTGCAGGTTCATATCCTTTTCCCTTTTCTGAAATGCAATGAAGCAAAATTGGACCATTTAAATCTTTAATATTTTGAAGAGTTTCAACTAGCTTAACAACATTATGTCCGTTAAAAGGTCCAAAATATCTAAAACCGAAAGCTTCAAATAACATTCCCGGGGTGACGATTGCTTTAATTCCTTTTTCAACATTATGTGTAATAGCGCGTAATCTATCTCCAAATGAATCAAGCTTCCCGGTTAATTCCCAAACATTTGCTTTAAATTTATTATAAGTTGGATGAGTAAAAACTTCAGAAAAATAATTATGAAGTGACCAATGATTTGGTTTTACTGAAGAAAGCGAAACCATTTTATTATCATTTAAAACAACAATCATATTTTTTTTGAGAAGACCAGCATTATTCATCGCTTCATACGAAAGCCCACCAGTTAAAGAACCATCTCCAACAATTGCAACAACTTTAAAATTATCATTTTTAAAATCACGTGCTGTAGCAATTCCAAGCGCCGCACTTATTGCAGTACTTGCATGACCAGCCCCGAAAACATCATACTCACTTTCTTCGCGTCGTAAAAATCCACTTAAACCCTTAAATTGACGAATTGTGTGTAACAATTCTTTTCTGCCGGTTAAAATTTTATGTGGATATGCTTGATGACCAACATCAAAAAGTAATTTATCAATCGGAGTTTCGAATACATAATGAAGTGCAACAATAATTTCAACAGAACCAAGCCCGGCGCCTAAATGCCCACCAGTTTTAGAAACTTCGTCAATTAAATATTCACGAACTTCAGTACAAACTTGCCGCAATTGATTTACATTTAGTTTTCGTAAATCAGATGGGGTGTTTATATTTTTTAGATATGTAGATTTTTTTAATACATCACTCATTTTTATGATTACTTTTTTTATTTGTTGATTTTATATTTAATGTTTTGATTTTGAGTTCAGCTCTTTTCAAAATTTCGATACTTGAATTTACAAGTTCAATACCATCTTCGTAAAGTTGAATTGCTTTGTCTAAGTCAACATTTCCATTTTCAAGTTGCTCAACAATTCTTTCCAATTTTTTTGAAGATTCTTCAAAAGAAATACTTTTGATTTTATTTTTAGCCATCAATTATCCTTTACAATTGAAATAATTTCCCCATCAGAAAGCGTTGTTGAAATTTCATCATTAGATTTAACATTATTTGAATGTTTTATAATTTTCCCATTCAATTTTGTGATTGAATATCCCCTTTTTAAAACAGATGTTGGGTTTAAAATTTCAAGATTCGTTTGTAAATTTTTCAAATTTAATTTTGCTTGTTTAAATATATTTTGTCCAACATTTTCAATATTGGATAAATAAAAATCGATTGTTTGTCTATGCTGATTTATAATTTCAGTTGGATATTTTATCCAATATCTTTCAGAAATAGATTTTAACCAATCTTTATGAACTGAAAATCTATTTTTAATATTACTTTGCACAACATAAAGAGAATTCACAAGACTCTCAATAATATCTTCTCTATTTGGAACCACAAGTTCTGCTGCTGAGCTTGGAGTTGGCGCTCTTAAATCGGCTACAAAATCAGAAATTGTAAAATCAGTTTCGTGACCGATTGCACTGACAACTGGAATTGAAGAATTAAAAATTGCTCGTGCAACTTCTTCAGAATTAAAACTCCATAAATCTTCTATTGATCCACCACCACGAGCAATAATAATTAAATCTGTGATTTTATTTTTTGAAAAATAATTTATTGCGTTAATAATTTCTTCAACTGAATTTTTACCTTGAACATTTACAGGAATAAAAACTATTTCTACAATTGGAAATCTACGATTTATATTTGTAATCAAATCATGAAGCACTGCTCCTTGTGGTGATGTTACAATTCCAATTGATTTTGGAAATTTAGGAAGTTTGCGTTTTCTTTCTAAATCAAAAAGACCTTCATTTAGCAATTTGTTTTTTAATTGCTCAAATGCAAGTTGAAACTCCCCAATTCCTAAAGGTTCAATTTGTGAACAAACAATTTGATAATTTCCACGAGATTCGTAAACAGTAACATTTCCACGAACAATTAATTTAAGTCCTTCAGTAATTGTAAATGGAACAAATTGATTTATTCCCTTCCACATTACACAACTGATTTGAGAATTTTCATCTTTTAAAGTAAAATAAAGATGTCCAGATACAGCATATTTTACATTTGAAGCTTCTCCTTGAACAAATAAATTAGAAAAATTATTTTCCAATAAAGATTTTATTTGTTTTGTTAATGTAGTTACAGTTAAAATCGAGCTTGTATTATTCATAAATAATTGTAAATATAGCACCAAATTAATCTAAAAAAATATGAATACTCAAATTGATGTAATGGCAATCGGAGCTCATCCTGATGATGTTGAATTAAGTTGTGGTGGAACTGTTGCACATCTAACACGAAGCGGTAAAAAAGTGGTTATTGTGGATTTAACGCAAGGTGAATTAGGAACTCGAGGAAGTGCAGCAATCCGTAAAAAAGAAGCAATTAGAGCTCACGAAGTTTTACAAACAAATTCCAGAATAAATTTAAATATCCCGGATGGCAATATTGAAATAAATAAAAAAAATGTAAATCAATTAATTACTGTAATTCGGAAATTCCGCCCTAAAACACTTTTAATTCCACATTGGCTCGAAAGACATCCAGATCATGAACATGCTCATAAATTGTGTCGAGAAGCTTGGTTTTACTCTGGACTTGAAAAAATAAAAACTAAATTTAATGGAAAAATTCAATCTCCATTTCGACCAAAAAGATTTTATCATTTTATGCAAAAATATGAATTTACGCCAACTTTTATTTTTGATGTAAGTAAATACTATTCAATAAAAGAGAATGCAATAAAATGTTTTGAATCGCAATTTTACAATCCAAAAAGTAAAGAAAGTGAAACTTTATTATCGAGCAAAAGATTTTTAGAATATATAAAAAGCCGTGATACACATTTTGGAAGTATAATCGGTGTTGATTTTGGAGAACCCTTTTACTCTATAGAACCTGTAGGCGTAAATTCCTTTGAAGCGTTTTTATAAATAATATGGCAAAATATAACTCATCTAAATTATTTTTAATTGGAATTATTTTAACAGTCTTAAGTCTCGGAATTTATATTTTTTATTCAACTGCATTTAGAGATTTTCATCCGACTATAGATAAACAGCCATCACTTGAATATCCATCAGCGCATCCTTCTAGTAAAATTTATCCAAAAATTATAAAAGCATTAAATAATAATTCAACAATTTCAATATCATTGGAAGAAATACGTCAAAACACAATTGTTAAATATTTTTATCCAGATTCAATTTTTAAATTGCCAATAATCGCTTATTTAACTCCCCGTGGTAAAATTGTAACAGCAATTAGTATTAGCGAAAGTTGTACCAGCCAAGATTTTTATCTCGAAGGAAATAATATTTACTGCTCAAATTGTCCTTCATATTGGAATATGGAAAGCTTGGAGGCTTATTCATGCTGCCAAAGATATTATCCTGATCCGATTGAAAGTAAATTAATTGACGGGGAAATAATAATTTCTAAAACTGAATTAAGAGATTGGCAAAAAAGAGATTAATAATTTTATTTTGCTTCTTTAACTCTTCTAATTAATGTAATTATAAAACCAATCATTACAATTGCTGTACCAATCCAAACTAAAATTATAAGTGGTTTAATTGTAGCTTCAACAATCAAAGTTTCTTTTTTTGGATTTTGTGCTCCATCAAGTTTTGTTAATAATATTTTTGCCGTTGTTTGATCTTCTATTTTTGATGGATTTACAGAGATAATTGAAATTTCAAATTTATTATCATCTGTTTTAGCAGATTGAAAATTCAAATTCCCTTTTTTATTAATCATTTTAGGTTTTAAAATTTGAATTTTATTTGAGTTTTTATATTCAATCGAAAGTGTCAGATCATTAATTCCACCTTTTAACTGAACAAAATCATAACCTAAATATTTTAAAGTGATACCCTTTGTCTCAATTATTTTATTTTTAATTAAGTTTAATTCTTCACCTTGAGACTTACCTTCATCAAGTGAAAGTGGTGATATATATAAATCCTTTGTATATAAATTTTTAATATCAGGATGACGAATAACCGAGTTATCTTGATTATTAATAAACATTATTGGTGAGATAAAAAAATTATCCTTTCCATCGTCAATCAAAATATTAAAGGCATATCTATTTTTATCCTTTTGCTGATAACCGAGATAAGTAAAGTCAAAATTAAAAGCCGAAATGGTTTTTCCTTCTTCAAGTGATAATGTTTGTTTGGAGTCATATTTAGCTGAAAAAACAAATCCAAGTAACATTAATGCGAAACCAACGTGAGTAACATAACTACCAACTAAACTTATTTTCCCTTTAAAAACATTCCAAGCAAGCATTAGATTTACGATCAACATAAAGTACGAACTAAAAATTAAGATAAGCATTGTAACTTCTTTTACACCAACAAAATACGAGATTGTAGTTAATGCAAATGATACTATAAATGGAATCCAAATTTTGTTAATTAAAATTTTAATCGGAGTATTTTTCCACCACAAAAGTTGGCCTAATCCTGAAAAAAGTGCAAGTGCAATTGCGAGCGGTAAATTTGTTTGAATGTAATAATTGATTTCAACTGCGGATGCTTTTCCTTTTAACATTAATGTAATTAATGGAGAAGAAGTACCAATTGCAATAAAAAAGGAGCTAATAACTAGTGTTGAAGCTCCTAAAAAGAGTGCATATTCACGAGACAAAACAGAATAATTTGATTCTTCTTTTGGTATTTCTTTCCATCGTAAAATCAACATATAAATACTTAAACCAGAAAATAAAATAATTGCTCCAAGTAAAAGCCAATATATAGTTGCACCAGGAGTCACAAAAGAATGAACAGAGGTATCACCAAGAACTCCACTGCGAGTCAAAAAAGTTGAGTATAAAACTAATAAAAAAGTTAAAATGCTAAAAATAAAATTTGTTCTGATTAGTTTGTTGCTATTTTTTTGTGTCAACATTGTATGCAAAGTTGCAATTGAAACTAGCCAAGGCACAAGCGAAGAATTTTCAACAGGATCCCATCCCCAAAATCCTCCCCATCCTAAAGTTTCGTAAGCCCAAAATCCACCTAATAATATTCCACAACCTAATACCATTGAACCAAAAATTACCCATGGTTTTGCAATGTTGATCCAATTCAAATAATCTTTTTTAAGAAGTGATGCAACTGCAAATGCAAATGGAACTGACATTGAAGTAAATCCAATAAATAAAATTGGTGGATGAATAACCATCCAATAATTTTGTAAAAGCGGATTTAAGCCTCGTCCTTCAACTGGAATAGATGCCCAAATTCCTTTTGCTTGATCAATCCAAGTGTATTTTTGTGATGAGTTTGGATTTCCACCATATTGAATTAATTCTTTAGGAAAAACATCCCAAATTAATGTGAATGGATTTTTTATAACTAAAAACAAAATTAAAATTGTAAATATCAAGCCATAAACTGACATGAATTCTATTTCATAATTTCGCTTTGCGTTATATTTAATTAAGAAAATTCCAAGCAAACCGGTTAATAAAGCCCACAAATTAAAACTTCCTTCTTGTCCGGCATAAAAAGTTGAAACGAGTAATGAAATTGGTAAATCAGTCGAGCTGTGTCCCCATATGTAATGATATTGGAATTGATGAGTTAAAATATAATAAATTAATAAAGTTGATGAAATAACAATTCCAATAACAGAATAGTAAAAAAGATATCGCGCAAATTTTTGATAAGTGAATTCACTTTTTCTTATAAAAGAATACCAATAAAAAATAGTTGAAAGTAAACTTAATGTAAATGTGAAGTTTATTAGAAATTTACCAAGCATTTAGTTTACAATGTTTTATTTAATTCTTCTGTACCAGCTTCATATTTTGAAGGACATTTGGTTAAAACATTTGAAGCATAAAAAATATTTCCTTGAAACTTCCCTTTTGCAACAACGCTTTCTGCAATTTCAAAATTGTTTGGTTTTGCTCCAATTAATATTACTTGATATTCAATATTTTTGTCATCAACCATGTAAAAAGAAAAAGTATTTTTAATTGGATCAAATTCTGATGGTTTTTCTTTTATCCAATCACCTTTAACTTGAGCTTTTTTTGAAGAATGCAAAGCTTCATTAAAAGTCATGTATTCTATATTTGCCTCTGTAAAAGAATAAGATGCAAATATAATTGCAACAATAATTATTGCAATTCCTAAAATAAATCTAAGATTCATAGTTTATTTCCTTTTGAATTATTTATCTCATTCTCAATTTTTTTTAATTTATTTTCTAAAGTGAATAAATAAATTATAATTCCAAACCAAATAATTAAAACAATAAATAAAACTATAAAAAGTTGGTTTTGAGTTAGAAATTCAAGCATGATAATTTTCCTTTAATAATTTTCTAGTCCGGTAACTTAGATTTTGCAACCAAATATAAAATAAAGTGAAACCTAAAAGTGAAAAGTAAAAAGTAAATAAAACATTTTTAGATCCACTCCCACCCAAAATTGGTCCAGCATCAGCTTCACCTTTTGACCCAGGATGTAAACCAGCCAACATTCTCGGTAAAATAAAAATAAAAAATATTGCTGATAGTCCTGCGATAACATTATAAACGGCTGAAATATTATTTCTTGAAACTTCATTTTTAATTGAAGCTCTCAAAAGGAAGTAAGCAAAATAAATTAAAAGCAAAAATATTATTGAAAGTTGACGTGGATCCCAATTCCAAAAGCTGCCCCAATTGAATTTTGCCCACATTGATCCTGTTATAGTTGCTAGCAAACTAAATAATAAACCTAGCGATGCAGATGATTCAGCTTTTATATCATATAAGTTATTTTTTGAATTTAAATATTTTAAACTGTAAAATGTTGAAACGATAAAAGCGATTGTTGCAACCCAAGACATAGGAACATGAAAAAATAAATTCCGAAATTTTTCATCCAATCCCGGTATTTTTGGATACTCCATCCAATTTTGAGGATTTTCCACAATTGGTAATCCAATTCCAAATATTATAACTAATGTAATAATAGCAATAGAAGTAAACTTTAAAATTCTCATTCTTCAAAAATATATTTTATAAATAATAGCGAGGCAGTTATTAAAACTACTGAATATGATATCATAAATTGCAAATAATTTGCTTCATTTTCAAAACTGAATGCACCGAGAGATAGCTTTGTGAGATTTATTGAAGTAATTAAAATCGGCAACAAAATCGGAAAAGAAAGAAATGGTAAAAGTAATCCCTTATTTTCAGCTTTTGAAATTATTGCTGATAAAATTGTAACCGCAGATGATATTGAAATACTACTTACTAAAATTGTGAGAATAAATAAATTTAGATTACTAAAAACAAAAGTTGGAATAAATAATATAAATGCAAATGTAATTGTGATATTAATTATTAAATTCACAACAATTGAATAAAATAATTTTCCCAAATATATTTGTTCTGGAGTTGCATTTAAACGAAGAAATAAAATTGTTTGTTTTTCTTCCTCTAAAACAAATGATCTACTTAAACCTGTCATTGTTGAAAAAAATGAAACCACCCAGAATAAACTTGCACTCAAATCAACTGTAAATTCATTATCTGAAATAGAAAATAATAAAACAAAAACTGTAGTTAATACAAAAACAAGCAATGAATAAATTACATGACGAGTTCTGATTTCGCATAAAAGATCTTTATATAAAATATTTAAAACTATTTTCATTTTAGTTTATTTAAATCAATAACGTCATCGGCGTACTTTAATTCACTTTTGTGATTTGTTGTGTAAATTAAAAGTGTATTATTTTTTTTTGCTGCTTTTAATAAATCATAAATAATAATTTCCCCTTCGTGATCTAAATTTGAAGTTGGTTCATCCAAAAGTAATATTTTTGGTTTTGATACTAGCGCAATACAATATTTTAACCGTTGCAACATTCCTGAACTAAAGCTTCCAACTTTTTTATGTTTACTTTCGATAAGCGAAAATTTCTTTAATAGTTCAATCGCCAAAATATTGTTTGAAATCCTTTTAAGTTTTTGAATTAAAGTTAAATGTTCTATTGCAGTTAACTCTTCGTATAGAAATAAATATGGAGCTACAAATGAAAGTTTACTATTTAATTTATTTGGAAATATTTGAAATTCATTTTCAAAAAATAATACGCTGCCTACTGTTGGTGTAACTAATTTTGCAATTATTTTTAGCAATGTTGATTTCCCTGATCCATTTTTCCCGGTAATTGCTAAAGAATATTTTTCGGAAGCAAATAAAGAAACCTCATTAAATACAGTTTGCTGATTATAACTTTTTGAAATATTATTTACTTGAAGTGTTATCATTTTATAACTGCAAATTTTCCAGCGCTTTTATTTTCATCAACAATTACAGAATAAAAATAAATTCCACTTGCAACTTTATTTCCAAATTTGTCATTCCCCTTCCAAACAACATAAGGATTTCCAGAATAATCAATTATTTCTTCTTCTTCAGAATAAATAGGATTTAAGTCAGATGACATTATTATTAATTTAACTTTTGAATTTCTATTCTCAATTGAATTTAATGGAAAAGTTAACAAGCTTTTATCCAAATTTACTGGATTTGGAAATGGAGAAGAATAATTCACAGCAAAATTTTTTCCAAATAGATTTGAATGGTGCCAATCACTTTTATTTTGAACTGTAAAATTGTACGAAGAATTTGTAGAAAGTTTATATACACCGATTGAAGTTGGTTGAAATAAGAAACTAGCTTGAAATAAATTTGAATAATTCATAAGCATATCATTTTCATTCAAATTAATTGCAACAACTAAAGATGTATCAATTCCTGAAATAATTTGAAAATATCTTGATGTAAAATTTTTTGCGCTGAAAGTAATTAAGTTATTTGAAGCCAAATTTATTTTTTCATCAACAATCAACTCAGGGAAAAATGAAATATTGGTGTAATATTGTGAACTTTTATTTTTTAATTGCAAATAATTTTCAGAAGTGAAATTTATAAATTCTTTTGCTGTTGTAGTTGAGTAATTTGTTTTCAAAATTTTTTCTTGCGCATAAGTGGGTGTTTGATTTAATATTTCGCTCCAAATTAATTTGGTAATATTATATCCAAATTTTGAATTCAAAAATATATTCCAAAGCGCTCTCTCGTATCCATAATATCTACTATCAGATGACATTAGAGAAATTTTATTATGATTTTGAAAATAATCTTTCAAATCATTTAAATAATCAATTGTATTTGGGAAAACAATTGGCTCCATCGATTCGGCAGACATTTCATAATAATGTAAAAATTCATTCCATAATCCATAATGACCGATTTGTATCGTATGAAAAAATTCATGCGCTAAAGTTGTTTTCAATGCTTCAATACCTTTTGTGCGAAAACCTTTTCCATAGTCATTGTCAATTACAATGTAAGTTGTAAATCTTTTATTCTGTCGAGTTCCATCGATTGGTGTTAGCTCATCCCATTCTGTGTATCCAAAAGTTCTGTTGCCGAGATCCAAAATATAAATATCAAGTTCACTTCCTCCTCCTAAATTTCCATCACCTGGTGGAAATGAAAATCCAAAAAGATTTAATTCTTTATCTATTACTTCATTAAAATAATATTCAACCGAATCGATAAATTGTTTTTCTGTATTAATTATTCTTTCACCTGCTTGATCAACAAGCGAAGGTAAATTTCCTGAAAATTTTGAAGTATCAAAATGAATTTTAAATTTTCCGTTTTTTGAAATTAGATATTTTTCTAATGTCGGTCTTTGAAGTGAAACTGCAATTTGTCTTTCTTTCTTTAATTTTTGATTCACTTGGATTAAACATTTTGAAAATTCAGGATTTTTCAAATCATCTGAAAAAGATTTACAGCAAAATAAAATTAGAAAAAGTACAATCTTCATTAAGAAGATTTTTTTTGTAGCAAAGATCTTTTGCGTAATCTTTCTTCTCTTCTTTTTAAAGCTTCTTCAAATCTTCTTTTTTCATCTGGTGTAACAGGAGTTACTTCGGGTACTTGCAAAGGTTTTCCAGTATTATCAACACAAACAAAAGTTAAAAATGCGCTATTTGCATGATGCAATTCCCCTGTTGAAAGTTTTTCGGAATAAACATCAACACATACTTCAATTGAAGTATGAAATGTTCGTGTAACAATTGCTTTTAAATTTACAGCATCTCCTAATTTTATTGGTGCTAAAAAAATTAAATCGTCAACAGCAGCAGTTACACATGGCATTTTTGTAACTCGCATTGAGCTTAACGCAGCACAAACATCAATCCAAAACATTAATCGTCCACCCATTAAATTTCCTAAATTGTTTGTATCGTTCGGAAGAACGAGTTCCGTCATTTCAGCAATTGAATCAGCAACTTTTATCATGATTGTTTTTGATTTTCCTTAATTGAAGTCAAAAGAAATTCTGTTTCTTGTTCAATTTCTGAATTAATTTGTTTTTCTTTTAATTCATCAATTACTTTTAAAGATTTTGAAAAATCTTTTTGTGATGTTTTTAGTTTTGATTTTTCTCTTTCAAAAAAGGATTTTGCTTTTACCAATAATGCGTAATTAATATATTTTGAATCTGGATATTTTTCTGTCAGCAAATCGCAATATGTAATTGCAGATCGGTAATAATGCATTTTATAATAGATTAAACTGCTTTCGTAAATTTTTTTTGCAAGTTTATCATTCAGTTGCAAAATTCTTTTTTCAGCATCACTTTTAAGATTTGCTAATTTTGTTGTTTCAACAAAGTTTTGTAATTCATCAATTGCAAGCACTGTGTATTTTTGATCTAAAGGATATATCGGCGACATCTTCCAATATGAAATTGCTTTTTTATAATTCGCATAATCTACAAAATTACTTGATGGCATTGTTTTGATTAAATAATCATATTCACTTGCAGCTAAAACATATTCAGCACGTTTGTATCTACATTCCGCTAAATAAAATTGAGCATCATCTGCAATTGTGTTTGCCGGAAATCTTAAAAGCAATTCTTTAAAAGTTTCAATTGCATCTAAATAATTTTCATCGGTGTATTCTTTTTTGGCTTTTTTAAATAATTCATCTGCGGTTTCAATTTTTGTTAAATCTGTAGTTGAGCATCCAAAAATTAATAATGTTAAAAAGATAATTTGTTTCTTCATTTTGTTCTAACTGAAAATAATAAATAAGTGACTATTCCTGTACAAATAATAATTAGTAATGAATTTAATAGTTGATATTCGTTTTGTGGATTTTGATTTTTTGTAATTGAAATTGAATCAACCAAAAGTGAATCATTCATCACGCATAAATTCCACGAAGTTTTAAACTTTTTGCAACTTTATCAATTGCAAGAATGTATGCAGCAATTCTTAAAGTGACATTGTACTTTACAGATGTTTCAAAAACAGAATCAAAAGCAATTCTCATCATTCTTTGTAAACGGCGATTAACTCGATCTAATGTCCAATAATATCCAACACGATCTTGAACCCACTCAAAATATGAAACAGTAACACCACCTGCATTTGCAAGAATATCAGGAATAACTAAAATTCCTTTCTCTTTTAAAATTGGATCGGCAAGTGCTGTTGTTGGTCCATTTGCGCCTTCAGTAATTATTTTTGCTTTTATTTTTGATGCATTCTTTCCTGTAATTTGATCTTCTTTTGCAGCTGGAATTAAAACATCACATTCAAGTTCCAATAATTCTTCTTGAGTTAATTTATCACCACCTGTAAAACCATTCAAAGTTTTATTTTTTTCTGCATATTCTATTGCATTATTTATATCAATTCCATTTTTATTGTAATAGCCACCAGTTACATCACTAATTCCAATTATTTTGCAACCTTGTTCGGCTAATAATTTTGCAGAAATTGATCCGACATTTCCAAAACCTTGAACAACTACATTTGACTTTGTTGGATCGATTCCAAGTTTATTCATCGCAGTAACTGAAACTTGCATAACACCGCGACCTGTTGCTTCTTTTCTTCCTTCAGAGCCACCAAGAATTATTGGTTTACCAGTTACAACTGCAGTTTCAGTATGACGAATATGCATGCTGTAAGTATCCATAATCCAAGCCATAGTTTGTTCGTTAGTTCCCATATCAGGTGCAGGAATATCTTTTTCTTCACCGAAAACATCCATCATGCTAGCAGTGTAACGGCGAGTAATTCTTTCCAACTCACCTTTTGTTAATTTTGTTGGATCACATTTTACACCACCTTTTGCGCCACCAAAAGGAATATTTAAAATTGCACATTTCCAAGTCATCCAAGCTGCAAGAGCTTTAACTTCAGTTAAATCAAGATCGGGAGAATATCTAATTCCACCTTTTGAAGGCCCCAAAATATCGTTATGAATTACACGATATCCTTCAAAAACTTCAACTTGTCCATTATCCATTTGAATTGGAATTGAAACAATATATTGACGAGCCGGAGTTTTTAAATAGTCATAAACTCCTTTATCAAGTTTTAAAATATCTGCTGCAATATCAAATCTTTGCATCATTGATTCGAATGGATTTTCTTCAGTTTTTTTTAACAGTACCGATTCGTTATTGCCATGTAATTCGCTATGATTGTGTGCCATAATAACCCTCTTTATTTTGCTAATAAGTTTAAAGTTAAATTCAGATTATCATCCAAAAAGTGGCGAGATAATCTACGAGCTTTTCTCAAATCATTTTCGTTTAAATCTGTTACAATTAAATCTTCATCAAACAATTTTGCTTTTGCAATTACTTTTCCAAATGGATTAATTACTGTTGAACCACCCCAAAAATTTATGCCATCTTCAATTCCAACACGATTTGCTGCAACAATGAAGCAACTTAAAAGACGAGCATAAGTTTTGTAATGTTCTGTATTAATTAAATCCATCGAGTAAGGTTCCTTTTTTGAAACCTGTCTTGTCGGACTTGCTGACATTCCATAAATAATTTTTGCACCTTTTTTTGCGAGTGTATATGGTAAAACAATATGCCATAAATCTTCACAAATTAAAACTCCTGACGAAAAATTATTTGAGTTATCAACATTAATTTTATTTCCGGGTGTAAAATATCTGTGCTCTTCAAACATTCCATAAGTTGGTAGATATAATTTTCGGTGTGCCGATTTAACTTTTTTATTTTTAATACTAAATGCCGAATTATAAAGTCCAAAATTTTCACCCTCTTCAACGCAACCAACTATAATTTCAATTTTTGAACTTAATTCAATTAATGGTTTTAGAATTTTTTTATCAGTTGTTTTAATTGCTGTATCCCAAACCAAATCTCGAATTGTATAACCTGTTAAACTTAACTCTGGAAATAAAATTACTTCAGCTTTTTTTTTAATTGCGCTTTTTATAAACTCTAAATGATGTTTAACATTTTTTTCAACATCACCTACAACACTATCAACTTGAGCAATTGCAATTCGCTTTTTCATCATCTTATTATGACTTCGTTTGAATGTTCGTTTAAATTATTTTCTTCTGGTGGAAAATATTTACTCAACACAATACCAACTTCGTTTACTAATTCTTTTAATCCTTCAATATATTTTGCTTCTTTAAACTTTAATGAAATATTTTTTGATAATTCATTCCAAAATGATTTATCAACTTTTGAATCTATGCCGGAATCTGCAACAATTCGGAATTCTTTTTCGAGTTCGCAAATATACAAAAGTATTCCATTCCGATTTTTTGTGTTTTGCATTTTCAATTTGATAAATTCAGTTTCAGCAATTACATTAATTTTTTTTATATCAGCAAAAAGTGGTTTTTTTCTGCGAATAATAATTCTTATTTCACCCGAAGTTTTAGCTTCAGCTTCACTAATATAATTTGATAACTCTTTTATTTGTTCTTTATTTATCAACATTTAAATGCAATTTAATGAAAAAATGGTTACCAACTACCACTTGCGCCACCTCCACCAAATCCCCCACCACCACCTGACCAAGATCTTGATGAGCCACCAAAACCACCTCCGAATCCTCCTAAATACATTCCACGGCGAGATCTATGTGAACCGATATGAGAAGGTCTATTCAAAAAACCATTTGAAAATATTATAAAAACTAAAACAGCAATTAACGTCAGCCAATTAGGAACTTTATTTTTAGTTAAAGTATTAGTATTAATTACTTCTCCCGAAAAATGAGAAATAATTGTATTTACAGCTTCATTTATTCCATTGAAATAATTTCCACTTTTAAAAAATGGAGTAATTACATTTCTGATTATGTAATCACTTTGAGCATCAGTTAAATCCCCTTCTAAACCATATCCAACTTCAATTGCGATTTTTCTATCTTCAATAGCAACTAGTAAAAGTAATCCGTTATCTTTTTCTTTAGCACCAGCTTTATTTTTTTCAAGAAGTTTAATTCCGTAATCACGAACTTCTTCACCATTTAGAGATTTTACAATTACAATTAAAAAATCAATAGAATTTTTATTATAAAAATTTTCTAATTTATCTGATAGTTGATTTTTATCTTGAATAGATAAAATCCCCGAAAGATCCGTAACTCGTTCTTGAAGACTAATTACATCTGTTTGGCTTTTACTTAACTCAAAAAATAAAAGTAAAAGTAAAACGGGATAACAAAAATACTTCACAAATTAAAATTGAATTTTGGGAACAACTTCACTACCTGGAGATGCTTCAAAATAATTTTTTACAGCGAAGCCACCATATGATGCAATCAATGATGAAGGGAAGGTTTTAATTTTTGTATTATATTTTTGAATAAGGTCATTAAATCTTCTTCTCTCGATTGAAATACGATTTTCAGTTCCTTCAAGTTGACTTTGTAAAGCTAAAAAGTTTTCATTCGATTTTAGATTTGGATAATTTTCTGATATTGCTAGTAATCTTCCGAGTGATGATGAAAGTTCACTTTGAGCATTTTCAAATTTTTTAAATGCTTCAGGATTATTTAACATATCACTTGAAACAGTAATTTGTGTTGCTTTCGATCGCGCACTTACAACAGATTCAAAAGTAGATTTCTCCTGCTTAGCAAATCCCTTTACAGTTTCAACTAAATTTGGAACTAAATCTGCGCGCCGCTGATATTGATTTTGAACTTGAGACCATGCTGAAATTGTCGATTCGTTTAATGTGACAAGAGAATTATACGAACCAACAGCCCAAAGAATTAAAACACTAAAAATTCCTAAAATACTAAATCCAATTATTGCACCTTTACTTTTCATATTTGTTCCTTTAATTTTTTATTAAATCTCGAGCTATTACAATGTGTTGAATTTCGGATGTTCCTTCATAAATTTCGGTAATTTTTGCATCACGTAAATATCTTTCAACATTATATTCTCTAATATAACCATATCCGCCATGAATTTGAATTGCTTCAAGCGCCGCATTAACAGATATTTTTGACGCATACAATTTTGCCATTGCTGCCTGTTTTGAAAATTTCAATCCATTATCTTTTAAATTCGCAGCTTGATAAACTAAAAGACGCGCAGCTTCAATTTCCGTTGCCATTTTTGCAAGTTTAAATTGAATTGCTTGTAGTTCCGAAATTGGTTTTTCATATGCCTTTCGCTCTTTTGAATATTTTAAAGATGCATCTAAACATGCTTGAGCAATTCCTAAAGCTTGCGCAGCAATTCCAATTCTTCCACCATCCAAAGCTTTCATTGCATATTTAAATCCAAAACCTTCATCACCAATTCTATTTTCAATTGGAACCTTCATATCTTGAAATGAAATTGAGACTGTATCCGAACTTCTAATGCCAAGTTTTCTTTCTTTTTTACCGACCGAAAAACCGGGATAATTTTTTTCTACAATAAATGCAGTTATTCCATGACTTCCTTTTGAACTATCTGTGGTAGCCATTACGATAATAATATCTGCAGTGCTTCCATTTGTAATCCAATTTTTTGTGCCATTCAAAATATAATTATCACCATCTAAAGTTGCAGTTGTTCTTTGATTAGTTGCATCACTTCCAGCTTCTGGTTCGGATAATGCAAAAGCACCTAAATATTCTCCAGTTGAAAGTTTTTTCAGATATTTTTCTTTTTGAAATTCTGTTCCATAAAGATTTATTCCATAGCAAACCAAAGAATTATTTACAGACATAATAACGCCAACCGAGGCATCAACTTTTGAAATTTCTTCCATTGCAATCACATAACTTAAAGTATCAAGTTCAGCTCCGTTGTATTTTTCTGGAACCATCATTCCCATAAATCCAAGCTTGCCAAGTTTTTTTATTTGCTCATATGGAAATAATTCTTTTTCATCCCTGATATCTGCACTTTCAGCAAGTTCATCTTGAGCAAACTTGCGCGCAGTTTCTTGAATCATTTTATGTGTTTCGGTTAATGTAAAATCCATTTTTATAAATTAATTATAATTGAAAAAACCTTTTCCTGTTTTGCGTCCTAAATTACCATTAGCAACCATTTCCAATAATAGTGGACAAGGTAAATATTTTGGATCTTTGAATCCTTCATAAAGAACATTCATAATTGATAAACAAACATCAAGTCCAATATAGTCTGCCAAAGTTAATGGTCCCATCGGGTGATTCATTCCTAATTTCATTACTGTGTCGATTGCTTCTGGCTCAGCAACTTTTTGCATTACACAATAGATTGCTTCGTTTAACATTGGAATTAAAATTCTATTTGTAACAAATCCGGGAAAATCATTTACTTCAACTGGTGTTTTATTTAAAGATTTTGACAAATCCATAATTATTTTACAAGTTTCGTCAGAAGTTGATTTGCCACGAATAACTTCAATTAATTTAATAACAGGAACCGGATTCATAAAATGCATTCCAATTACTTTTTCTGCTCGTTTTGTTGATTGAGCAAGTTCAGTAATTGAAATTGAAGAAGTGTTTGATGCAATAATTGTTTTTGGTGGAGAAATTTTATCAACTTTATTAAAAATATCTTTTTTTAAATTTATATTTTCAGAAACAGCTTCAATAACTAAATCTGGATTTTGTAATGCTGATTCTAAATTTGTAGTTGCTTTGATATTTGTTAAAGTAGAATTTTTTTGTTCTTCGGTAATTTCACCCTTTTTAATTTGTCGATCTAAATTATTTGAAATTATTTTTAATGCTTTTTGTAAATATTCATCTGAAATATCATTTAAATAAACATCATAATTATTTTGCGCAAATAAATGCGCGATTCCATTCCCCATTGTTCCGCAACCTACAACAACAATATTTTTCAATTTAAAAGCTCCAACGCTAAACTTGTTGCTTCTCCCCCACCGATACAAATTGAAGCGAGACCTCGTTTTAATTTTCTAGTTTGAAGTGCATTAATAAGTGTTACTAAAATTCTCGCGCCACTTGCACCAATTGGATGACCAAGAGAAACTGCTCCACCATTTACATTTACTTTTTCGTGCGAGAGATTTAATAACTTCATATTTGCAAGTGCGACAACTGAAAATGCTTCGTTGATTTCAAATAAATCAAAATCATTTTGAGTTAAAGAAAGTTTTTTTAATAATTTTAAAGTTGAATCAGTTGGTGCAATTGTAAATTCTTCTGGTTTTCGAGAGTGTGAAGAAAATCCTAAAATTTTTGCAATTGGTTTTAAATTTCTCTTTTTTGCTTCTTCGTGGGACATTAAAAGTAAAGCAGCAGCTCCATCATTTATTTTTGAAGAATTAGCAGCAGTTACAGTTCCATTTTTTTCAAATGCAGGTTTTAAAGAATTTATTTTATCAAATTTTACTTTGAAAGGTTCTTCATCCTGAGAAATAATTATTTTGCCATTTTTATCTTCAATTGTAACATCAACAATCTCATTTTTAAAATAATTTGATGTAATTGCATGTTGAGATCTTTTGTAACTTTCAATTGCAAATTGATCTTGTTCTTCACGTGAAATATTTTGTGAACGAGAGCATATTTCAGCAGCATTCCCCATGTGAAAATTATTATAAACATCCCATAATCCATCAGTAATAATTGAATCTTGAATTATATTATTCCCCAATTTGTAACCTTTGCGTGCATTTGGCAAAATATATGGAGCGTTCGACATGCTTTCCATTCCCCCTGCGATTACAATATTTGCAGATCCTGTTAAAATTTCTTGAACTCCGAGCATGACTGCTTTCATTCCAGAACCACATACTTTATTAATTGTCAAACAATCAACATTATCGTGCAATCCTGCATAAATAGCTGCTTGACGAGCTGGTGCTTGTCCAGTTCCGGCTGTTACAACATTTCCAAGAATTACTTGATCAACTTCTCTGTTTTTTAATCCACTTTGGTTTAAAACTTCTTTAATTACAATTGATCCAAATTTTGGTGCAGATATTGAGGAAAGAGTCCCTGAAAGTGAACCAATCGGAGTACGGAGAGCGCTTACAATTACAACCTCATTCATAAATTAATTTAGGTAGAAGTGTCTGAGTAATCAACAGCTACAAATTAGGTGTTCATCGATTTTAAAAAATCTTTATTTGTTTTTGAACTTCTTAATCTTTCAAGTAAAAAGTCCATTGCTTCAACTGAGTTAAACTCGCTTAAAAATTTTCTAAGAATCCAAATTCTATTTATTTCATCTCCAGAAAGTAAAAGTTCTTCTTTTCTTGTTCCAGATTTATTCACATCAATCGCAGGGAAAGTTCTTTTATCTGCTAATTTTCTATCAAGAACAATTTCCATATTTCCGGTGCCTTTAAATTCTTCAAAAATAACTTCATCCATTCTGCTACCAGTATCAACAAGAGCAGTTGCAATAATTGTTAAACTTCCACCTTCTTCAATATTTCGGGCAGCGCCAAAAAATCTTTTTGGTCTGTGTAAAGCATTTGCATCAACACCACCAGATAAAATTTTTCCTGAATGAGGAATAACTGTGTTATGTGCTCGTGCAAGCCGAGTAATACTATCAAGTAAAATTACAACATCATGTTTTGCTTCAACAAGTCTTTTTGCTTTTTCAATAACCATTTCAGCAACTTGAACGTGTCTTTCAGGTGGCTCATCAAATGTTGATGAAATAACTTCTGCTGCAACAGATCGTTCCATATCTGTAACTTCTTCTGGACGTTCATCTATTAATAAAATAATTAAATGAACTTCGGGATTATTTCTTAAAATGCTATTCGCAATTTTTTGCAATAAAATTGTTTTACCTGCTTTTGGAGGAGAAACAATCATTCCTCTATTTCCTTTACCGATTGGTGAAAGCATATCTAAAACTCTCATTGCATATTCACCAGGAGCAGTTTCTAAAACTAAACGTTCATCCGCATAAAGAGGTGTTAAATCTTCAAAACGAATTCTTTCATAAATTTTTTCTCCCGAAAAATCATTTACAGAAGAAACTTTCAACAATGCAAAAAATCTTTCACCATCTTTTGGAGGTCTGATTTGACCAGTTACAGTATCACCAGTTCGTAAACCAAATTTTTTAACTTGAGATGGAGAAACATAAATATCATCTGGCGAGGGTAAATAGTTATAAGCCGATGAACGTAAAAAACCGAAACCTTCTGGTAAAACTTCTAAAACTCCTTTGCTAAAAGCTATGCCATCAGCTGCACTTTTTGCTTCAAGAATTTTAAAAATAAGATCTTGTTTCCTCAAATCTAAAAATCCAGATATTGAAAGACCTTCAGCAATTATATGCAAATCGCTTATTTTTTTTGATTTTAAATCAACAAATTCGTTTGACATCTTAAAAACCTTTTAATTGTGAAAAAAAATTGATTTACTTGAAATTATGGGATTGAATTTGAACCGTCTTAAATTGTATGTAAATATATATTCAAAATAATCTGTTGTCAAGCAATTTTATTTTGCAAATATTCGCCCACCACATAATGTGAACCTGTAATAACAATGATGTCTTTATTTGAGGAAATACGTTTTGCGAGTTTAATTCCAGTTGAAATACTTCCGCAATCGATTGCAACAGTATTAATTTGATTAAAATAATTTGCAATAATTTTCGGATTTAAAGCACGATCATTATTTGCTTTTACTGCAATTAGTATCGGTTTTAGTTTTGCTAAATAATTGCAAATTAACTTATAATTTTTATCCTTCATTACTCCAAAAATGAATACAAAATTTTTATTAGGATATTTTGATTTTAGCTTTAAAACTAAATTTTTAATTGCATCAGGATTATGAGCAACATCAACAATAATTTTTGGATTATCGGAAATAACTTCAAAACGAGCTCGTAAATTAGAAATCTTTTTATAATTTTTTAATCCCGAAATTATATTTGAGTTTGAGATTTTTAAAGTTGATTGATCAATAAATTTTAAAACTTCTTTTGCAAGTTCTAAATTATTTTTTTCAACATCGTCATACTTTGAATCAACTTTAATAAATATTGATTTCTTCTGTAAAGCAATTTTTTGCAAAACTTTAATTGCCTTTTGCGATTGAGAATTTGTAAAAACAAAATTATTAGTTTTAATTATTCCCCCTTTTTCACTTGTAATTTTTTCAATTGTTTTTCCTAATTCTTTTGTATGATCAAAACCTATTTCAGTAATTACACTGCAAATTGGATTTAAAATATTTGTAGCATCTAATCTTCCACCTAAACCAGTTTCGACAACAGCAATATCAACTTTTGAATCAGAAAAATATTTAAATGCAATAGCTGTTGTTGCTTCAAAAAAGGTGGCTTTACATTTTATAATTTCCTTTTTTAAAGCAGTTGTTAAATCAGATAATTTTTTATTTGAAATTTCTTTGTTGTTTATTTTTATTCGTTCATTAAAATTTATTAAATGCGGAGAAGTGTATAATCCAACTTTATAACCTTGCAACATTAAACAAGATGCAATTGCATGAGCAACGGTTCCCTTTCCATTTGTTCCAGCAATATGAATAGATGGAAAATTATTTTGTGGATTTCCAAAATAATTACAAAGGTCAGTAATATTTTTTAATCCCAGTTTAATTCCAAAAAACTGAAGACTATAAAGAAATTTTAAATCTTTATTTAAAAAAGGTCTCAAAATAATTTACAACCAACTATCAATAACCGAAGAAGATTTTCCTACTTCTAATGAACCAACTAATTGATTGATATTTTTCAATTTTAATTGATTACAATATTTTACAATTCCATCTGCAATTCCAACCCCAGTTGAAGGATTTATATAATTTGCAGTACCAACTTGAATTGCAGATGCTCCCGCAATAAAAAATTCGATCGCATCAATCCAATTCATAATCCCACCAATTCCGATCACAGGAATTTTTACAGCTTTTGCAGTTTCGTAAACTTTTGCAAGTGCAATTGGTTTTATTGCCGGTCCAGATAATCCGCCAGTTATAGTTGAAATTTTTGGTTTGCGGGTTTTGTAATTTATTGCCATTCCAACCAAAGTATTTATTACAGAAACAGCATCCGCTCCGGAATTTTCTGCTGCGCGTGCATATTCTGAAATAAATGTAACATTTGGTGTCAGTTTAATTATCAAAGGTTTTTTTGTCAATGATCGCAATTTCATTGTTAATTTTTCAACCAATTTAATATCAGTTCCGAAGAGTAAGCCTCCATCTTTAACATTCGGACAAGAAATATTTATTTCAAATCCTTTTACTGTTTCAAATGGATTTAATTTTTCTACAACTAAACAATATTCTTTTAAACTACTTGCAGCAATATTTGCGATTATATTTACATTTAAATTTTTTAGAAGTGGAATTTTTTCGTTAATAAATTTTTGAACACCGATATTTGCAAGTCCAATCGAGTTCAACATTCCGCTTGATGTTTCAACAATTCTTGGAGAAGGATTTCCATCTCGTGGTTTTAAAGAAAGAGATTTTGTAAATATTGCACCTAATTTATTTACATCAACAAGCGAGTTTACATCATTTCCATAACCAAATGTTCCAGAAGCAACAAAAACTCTATTTTTGAAATTTACATTTCCTATTTTAAAAGATTCAATCAACATTAAAATTTAATTTGGCTTGTTTCTAAAATTGGTCCATTTTTGCAAACTAAAATATATTTTGTTGAACCATTTTTCAATTCCATATTGCAACCTTGACACAATCCGATTCCACATGCCATATCACACTCGAGAGATGCGAAACAAGGAATATTTTTTGATTTAGCAAACTCAGCAATTGCATGCATCATTTTATGTGGACCACAAGTAAAAATAATTGAGTTTGAAATTATAGATTTAAATTTTTTGGATTTTAATAAATCCAAGACATTTCCTTTTTTACCAATCGATCCATCTTCAGTTGCAACTGAAATATTTTTTAATCCATTCTTTACTATAAAAGATTTATTGCGGGCGCCAAGTAAAGTTTCAATTTTTTTATAATTTTGTAAATATCTTGTAACAAAAGGGAAAGGTGCAACACCTAATCCTCCTGCAATAATAAATAAATTTTTATTGTTGTCAATTTTTTCAAAGGGAAAAGAGTTTCCGCACGGACCAATAACATCCAAATTGCTTCCAATATTTTTTTTTGCTAAAACTTTCGTCCCCTCTCCAACCACATTAAATATTATTGAAACTATATCTCCATTAATATCATAAATACTAAATGGCCTGCGCAAAAAAGGCAAAAATGAATCGCTTATTTTTATATTTAAAAACTGTCCCGGCTTTGAAAGTTTAGCAATTTTTTTTGATTTGAAACTTAATTTATAAACTTCCGGAGTAAGCTTTTGAAGTTTGGTGCATTTAACAATTGCATTTATCATTTCAAGGAATCACTTTTTACAATTTCAGGATCTTTAATTTTTAATTTCAATTTTCCAGTTTGAATGCTTTCAGGAAAAGCTTTAACGTATTTATTATAAAAATATTTTGCACTATCTGGTTTATTCAAATAGTTTTCATAAATAAATCCAAGCGCTAAAATAGCTTTTTCTTTTTCTTTAGGGAATTCAGAGTTATTCATAATTGCAAAATATAACTCACTTGCTTTTTTATAATTTTTATTTTGAAAATAATTTTCTGCTTCTTCAATTTTTGAAATTGATTTTTCAGTAACAATGTTTTTTATTTGTTTTATCTTTGCAGAATAAATTGAATTAGGATAAACTGAAAGTAAAATATTGTAAAGTGAATCTCTTAACTTTTCATTTTGCTTTTTGATTTCAGAATACAAATAAATTGCATTTACAATAAAATCTGATTTAGTTTCATTATCAATTATTCTTTTTAAATAACTAATAGCTGAATCAGGATTATTTTTATTTAAATAAAAAAAAGTCGCAAGTTCGTAATTTTGCAACATTATTAATTTACTTAAAGAATCTTTTTCATTTAGCAAATGAGTCTTTACAGAATCTTTATTAGCAGAAATTAATAATGTATCAGTTGTAAATATTAAATTTTGAAGTCTTTCACTTTCCTTTTTTGTTGACGAATAAATTTCAAGCGATTTATATCTTTCTGACGCATTTATTTTTAATTCGGTTGGTAATTTACCATCAATTGCTAATTTATATTTTGTAAGCGCCTTCGAATAATTTATTTTGTTTAATTCATAATATTCAGCTTGCTTAAAATTAGATAAAGCTGAAACTTCACTATTTCTATAAAGAGTGTCAATTTTTTGAAAGTAATTAACTGCTTCATCATAATTTTTATCGTTATAATAATTTAATGCGACTTCATATTCAATTTGTCCAAAATAATTTTTATTGATCGGATCAGTTAATAAAGCTTTTAAATTATTAATTTTCTCTGCTTTATCCGATAATTTTGTAATTTCAAATTTACTTAAAAATTTATAAAGCGGATCATCTAAATCTTCCAGCTTTTCTAAATATTCTATTGCAAGTTTCTTTTTATTTTCTTTCAAACTTAAATCTGAAAGAGAATAATATAAATATGGCAGAAGTTGAGTATCGTCGATACTTGATAATACATTTGTATAATTTTCTAATGCAAGTTTGTTTTTATTTTGCTGCTGATATTTATAACCAACTTCAAATAATGCTAAACTTTTAATTTCTGAATTTTCAGATTTAATTAACTCGCTTAAATAAACATCTTCTTTATCAAATAATTTTTGTTTTCGATATGTTTTAACAAGAAACAATTTTGCTTCTTCAATTATCTCAGTCTCTTTTGAATTTTGCAATAGTTCATGAAATTTTTTTTCTGCTTTTAAGTAGTCATTCATCAAATAATAACATTTACCAATTAACAATACAGCATCATCAGCTACATTTGAATTCGCGTGAAGTGATAATATTTTTGAAGATTTTGCGATTGCATCCATTAATTTTTGATTACTTGCTTGAGGAATTTCTTTTAAAACCGGGAGTTCAAATATTTGGTTTTGCAGATTATTTTTTAGTTCATCATTTTCCTTTTTAACAATTTCTTTTTTTCCTTCTTCGTAAAATTTATTGGCATTGTAATAAATATTGAAATATGTAGTAAAATTACCAAAATAAAATTTTGCCGGCTCAGAAATCATTTCAGGAACTTTGCAATTAATATTTAGAAATGAGAATAATATTAAAAAATATATTTTTTTGTTTTTCATTATTAAATATCACCCAACTGCGGTCTTACAACTAACTCTTCAATCATTACTGAGTTTGGCTGGCAATAAATTAACAATGTTAAATCAGCAATATCTTTTGCATTAAGCATTCGGTTTTTAAAAATTTTCTTTTCTGATTTCGTCCACATATCAGTATTTACAGCACCAGGCAAAATATCAATTACGCGAATTCCATATTTGCGATTTTCTTCTCTAATTGATTTTGATAATGACAATGCTCCGGCTTTTGAAGCTGAATAAATTGAGGAATTTAAAAATGTTTTTGTTGCAGCTACAGAAAGTATATTAATTATAATTCCACTTTTGCGTTTTTTCATTTCTCCCAAAACTTCTTTAGTGCAAAGAAATATACTTTTTAAATTCGTATTAATGATTGTATCAAATTGTTTTGAATTTGTTTTATCAAATGGTAAAAATTCTGTAACTCCGGCATTATTTATAAGAATGTCAACTTTCCCAAATTGTTTTTTTATTTTTTTATAGCAATTTTTTACACTTACTTCATTTGAAACATCGCATACAATTGCTTTTGCAAATTGTTTTCTTTTTAAAATATTTTTTTCAGCAATTTTAAGATTTTTTAAATTTCTGCTCGATAAAATTGCTCTGCAACCAATTGAAGCAAAAGAGTTTGCAATTTCTTTTCCAATACCTTTACTTGCGCCAGTTATCCAAACTACAGGATTTGATTTATTTTGCATTTGTTAAATAAAATTTTTGGAAATTAAAGTAAGAAATTCATTTCTAGTTTTTTCGTTACTTCTAAAAATTCCAAGCATCTCACTTGTTGTAGCAACCGAGTTTTGTTTTTCAACACCACGCATCATCATGCACAAATGTTGCGCTTCACAAACTACTGCAACGCCTTTTGGCTGTAAAGTTTCGTAAAGCGAATCGGCTATTTGGCGAGTCAGTCTTTCTTGAACTTGTAATCTTCTTGCAAACACTTCTACTAATCTTGGAATTTTTGAAAGGCCAATTATTTTTCCGTTTGGTATATATGCGATATGTATTTTTCCAAAAAATGGTAGTAAGTGATGCTCGCACATAGAATAAAAATCAATTGATTTTACAATTACCATTTCTTGATATTTTTCCTTAAAAACCGCGCCATTTAATATTTTTGAAATATCCTCTTTGTAGCCTTTTGTTAAAAATTGAAATGCTTTTGCAACTCTTTCTGGAGTTCTTACAAGTCCTTCACGGTTTGGATTTTCACCTAAAGATTTTAATAAATCTTTTACAAGTAATTTTAAATCAGGAGATTTACTTTTAGTTTTTTTCATTTAGTTTCGATACTCCACAAAATTTTTTTCGGTTTCAAATAATTTAACAGAATATAATTTACAATATTTTTTTATTGATGGTTCAATCTCATTCCAACAAGCAATTGCGACATTTTCCGAAGTTGGATTTATATTCTTTAAAAATTTAACATCTGTATTTAAATTTTTATGATCAACTTTAATAATAAATTTATTTTGAATTATTTTTTTAAGAATATTTAAATTTATTAAAAAGCCAGTTTCAGTATTTA
>JAQCAB010000032.1 GCA_027622375.1 Bacteroidota bacterium | reverse complement strand
CCATAATTCGCAACAGCCAAATCCATTTTTCCATCTCCATCTAAATCGCCGATGGATACTGAATATGGATCAGTTCCAGTTGTAAAATCTTCTTTAGTTGCAAAGCTTGACGAGCTTATACTTCCACCACCTGCAAAAGTTACATTAAAGTGTTTAATCGACTCGGCACCTAAATTAGGTGCATAAACTCTAATTGGGTTACCTGCACCAGTTGGTACTGTTACACTTAAACTTGTAGCAGTTGCAGTTGTAACAGTTGCTTTCACTCCACCAAACCAAACAATATTATTTGCAGCTGTTGTGCTAAAATTTGTACCTGTAATTGTAACTGTGCTACCAATTGCGCCACTTGTTGGTGAGAGGTTTGTAATTGTTGGAGGAAGAAATGTAAACGAAGTTGATGATGTAGCAGTTCCTCCAGGTGTTGTTATTGATATTGTTCCTGTTGTTCCACTTCCAACTACTGCTGTTATAGTAGTTGCGTTATCAACTGTAAATGATGTTGCTCCTGTAAATTCTGTTCCTGTTATTGTAACTGTTGCACCAACCACACCAGTTGTTGGTGTGAAATCTGTTATTGTTGGAGGAACAAATGTAAATGTTTCGCTTGAAGTTGCAGTGCCTCCAGGAGTAGTTACAGCAATTGTTCCTGTTGTTCCACTTCCAACTACTGCTGTTATAGTAGTTGCGTTATCAACTGTAAATGATGTTGCAGCTGTTCCACCAAATGTTACTGCTGTTGCTCCTGTAAATTCTGTTCCTGTTATTGTAACTGTTGCACCAACCACACCAGTTGTTGGTGTGATGGATGTAATTGTTGGTGCAGAAAAAAATGTAAGCGAAGTTGATGATGTAGCAGTTCCTCCTGGAGTTGTTACAGAAATTGTTCCTGTTGTTCCACTTCCAACTACTGCTGTTATACTAGTTGCACTACCTACTGTAAATGAAGTTGCTTCTGTTACTCCAAACTTTACTGAGCTTGCTCCTGTAAAATTTGTTCCTGTTATTGTAATTGTTGTTCCTGTTCCTCCACTTGTTGGTGTGAAATCTGTTATTGTTGGAGGAGCAAATGTAAATGTTTCGCTTGAAGTTACAGAGCCTCCAGGAGTAGTTACAGCAATTGTTCCTGTTGTTCCACTTCCAGCTACTGCTGTTATAGTATTATCGTTAACAACTATAAATGAAGTTGCTTCTGTTACTCCAAACTTTACTGAGCTTGCCCATGTAAAATATGTTCCTGTTAATGTAACTGTTGCACCAACCGCAGCAGTTGTTGGAGTGAAACTTGTTATTGTTGGAGCGGGAGGTAGGTTAAGTGTAAATGTACCACTTGAAGTTACAGTGCCTCCAGTACCAACTACAGAAATTGTTCCAGTTGTTCCAGTTGCAACTACTGCTTCTATAGTAATTGCGTCAACAACTGTAAATGAAGTTGCTTCTATTCCTCCAAACTTTACTGAGCTTGCTCCTGTAAAATATGTTCCTGTTATTGTAACTGTTGTACCAATATCACCAGATGTTGGTGTAAAGGAAGTTATTGTTGGAGGTGGTTGATAAACATTTCTAAATACTGAAACTGTGTTACTAGTATAATTAGCAGCTGCCAAGTCATTCTTCCCATCTCCATCTAGATCTCCTATTGCAACAGAATATGGAAGAGTTCCAGTTGTAAAATCTACTTTAGTTGCAAAGCTTGATGTGGTGATATCTCCTGAAGTTGATGTGTTTCTTAATACTGAAACTGTATTTGAACTAGAAGCAGAATTCGCAACAGCCAAATCACTCTTCCCATCTCCATCTAGATCTCCTATTGCAACAGAATATGGACTATTTCCAACTGTAAAATATACTGGAGTTGCAAATGATGAAGCTGTAAATGCTCCACTTGTTGTGGTGTTGTTTCTTAATACGGAGACTATGTTCATACTAGTATTAGCAGATACCAAGTCGTTCTTTCCATCTCCATCTAGATCTCCTATTGCAACAGAATATGGACCAGTTGGAGCCCATGCTGGGGCATATGTGTAAAAATCTTGTTTGGCATCAAATGATACTGTGCCAATTGTTGTGGAGTTGTTTCTAAATACTGAAACTCTCTGGTTATTAGCATTAGCAATAGCGAAGTCATTCTTTCCATCTCCATCAAGATCTCCTATTACTACTGATCTTGAATATGCGTCAACTGGAAAATCTACTTTTGTTGCAAATGATACTGTGCCAGTTGTTGTGGAGTTGTTTCTATATACTGAAACCTGATTTGCCGTGCCAGAAACTACCAAGTCACTCAGTCCATCTCCATCCATATCTCCTATTGCTACTGATAGTGGATTAGCTCCAGTTGTCAAACCAACAGCGGTAGCAAATGTTACTGTGCCACTTGTTGAGGTGTTTCTAAATACTGAAAGTCCGCTGGTTCCATAGGATAGCCAATTAACAGTAACTAAGTCACTCAGTCCATCTCCATCTAGATCTCCTATTGCTACTTGATATGGATAAGTTCCAGTTGTAAAATCTTGTTTGGCAGCAAATGATGAAGGTGAATTTGCTAATGAACCACTTGTTGAGGTATTTCTAAATACTGAAACTTTGTTGCTAGTAGTACTTGCAACTACCAAGTCACTCTTTCCATCTCCATCTATATCTCCTATTGCAACTGACCTTGGAGTTCCAGTTGTAAAATCTACTTTTGAAGAAAAAGTGGTGGCTAAAATACCAGAACCACCAAATGATACAACAAATGGTTTTGTACTTTGCGCCATTAACCTATTTGCAGTATTTAAAACTTTTATAGGCTCGTATGTTGCACCAACTGGTACTGTAACTGTTAACAAAGTTGCAGATGCTGTTATTACAGTTGCTTTTGTTGCTCCAAACCAAACTATATTATTTGCAGCAGTTGTATTAAAGTTTGTACCAGTAATTGTAACTGTTGTACCAACTGGACCAGTTGTTGGTGTAAACGAAGTAATTGTTGGAACTTGCGCAAATAAATTTGTTTGCACAAAAAACAAAAATGCTAAAACAGTTGTAAAATATTTTTTCATAAATAATCCTTTTAAGTTAATTTTATTTAAAAAATTTTGATCATTAATACATCGACCGTGGTTTAAAGTATTATTTTTTAATGTAATAATCAAACTATTTTTGCATAAATAAAATTTCATGTGATTTAAAACATACTATTTAAAGATTAATCAATGTGGCTAAATTTTAAAATATTTGAGCCTTTTGGTATAAAAATTTAACTATTGAGCTCTCCTCTATTATATATACTGACCCGATTAGAAGGATTTAACTGTTAAAAGTCAAAATCTCCTCTATAATATAATATCTCCCCACTTATATGACCACTTGAGATTTTAGTAACTTTACCAAAAACAAGAAATATCTGTAAGCATAGTTAAATTACAAGGGGTTATATAAGTAGCGGGAGGGGGATTTGAAGGGCCTTCTAGAGGATTATGATTTATCGTTTGCTAAAAACAAAAAAGGCCTGAGTTTTAGTCAAGCCTTTTATTTGTTTAGAAATTAAATATTTAATTAGCAACAAAATTAAATTGCAAGATCAACGATTTTTTCTTAAGAATTCTAACCGTTCTTTTACTTTTTCAATTGGAACTAATAATTTCTCTTTTCCATAAATCGCATCATTGTAATTTGTAAAACTTAATTCGTAATCGCTACTCATAATTATTGCTTCTTCGGGACAAACTTCTTCACAAAATCCGCAGAAAATACAACGCAACATATTAATTTCAAATTTTTCTGGGTAACGCTCTTTTTCCAAAGTAGTTTCAGCAGCTTGAACATCAATTGCAAGAGCCGGGCAAACTCGGCTACAAAGTCCGCATGCAACACAACGTTCAACTCCATTTTCTTCAACAAGAATTGGACTACCACGAAAAGATTCAGGTTTTTGGAATTTTACTTCGGGATATTGAATTGTAAATGAAGGTTTAAAAATTTGTTTAACTGTAATTTTTAATGCTTTAAAAATTTCAGGAATAAAAAGTTTTTGCCAAAAAGTTAAATCTTTTAATCTTTTAATTTCACTTTTTTCTAAAAATTTATTCATTTATAAAATATTAATAAGAATTAAAAAAGCAGTTACAATTAAATTTAATAATGAGAGTGGGAGCATAACTTTCCATCCAATATTCATTAATTGATCATATCTAAATCTTGGAATTGTCCATCTAATTAAAATAAAAAATAATAATACAAATAAAACTTTTATAGCAAATGCAGATAATTGCAATAATGAAATTACAAATGGCGAAAAATTAAAATATTCAATAAATGGAGCTTGCCATCCACCAAGAAATAAAGTTACAATAAATGCAGATGCTGTTATCATAGAGGCATATTCAGCTAAAAAAAATAATCCAAACTTCATTCCAGAATATTCTGTATGATAACCACCAACTAATTCTTCTTCAGCTTCGGGTAAATCAAAAGGCAATCTATTTGTTTCAGCAAAAGTTGAAACTAGAAAAATTATAAATCCGATTGGTTGCAAAAAAATATTCCAATTTGGAATAAATCCAAAAATATAACCACCTTGTTCAGCTACAATTTGAGTTAACCGCATTGACTGAGTCATAAGTAAAATACCGATTAAAGAAATTCCCATTGAAAGTTCGTAGCTAATCATTTGCGCGGAAGAACGCAATCCGCCTAAAAGAGAATATTTATTATTTGAAGACCAACCGCTTAAAGTAATTCCATAAACACCGAGGGAAGTTAAAGCTAAAATTACAAGGACTCCAACATTTACATCTGCTATTACTAAATTATATTCATTTCCATAAAGTGTAATTTTATTACCGAATGGAATAACTGCAAAAGTTGAAAATGCAACAACGACTGAAATTACAGGAGCGAGTGAATGAATAAATTTATTTGCATCTTTAGGAACAATATCTTCCTTAAAAAATAATTTTACAACATCAGCAACAGATTGTAATAATCCCCACGGACCAACTCGATTTGGACCGATTCGGTTTTGAATATATGCGCTTACTTTTCTTTCGATTAGAACTAAATATGAAACCAAAGTTAAGTTGATAAATAATACAATTAAAATTTTTACAATTGGTTCTAGAATTAAATTCATATTGCTTCAACTTTTGAATTTGTTTTCTCTAAATCAATTTGTAGTCCAATTTTACCAATTTTGAGATATGAAATTCCATTTAAGTGCGGAAATTTTTGTGCCATTTCATTAAACACATCTTCACTTGATTGAAATTTTAACTTCATTCCAAAATTGTTAGCAATATCCATTACAATCTTCCAAGATGGTCTGGAATTTTTTTGAGGACCACTTCCCCATTTATCATTCCATGCAGCAAATTTATCCAACCGACTTAATTGAAATCCATCTAAAGTCCGATTCATTTCTTTTGTTGCAATTGATGGTGTAAGTTTTTGGAGATATCCTTTAAAATTTATTATTGTTCCATTTTTTTCGAACATTGTTGAACTAGAAAGAGTAACATTTGCAATTTCAGTAAATTTTGAAATTGTGTTTGAGTGGATTGCAAAAAAATTAAGTTTACTAAAGGTATTATAAACTTCATCACTATTTTGGAATGAATCATCCAAAGAATAGACTGCCTTAATTTGATTTGAATTTATTTTCTCAATTAAATTTTCAAAGTCATCAAACTCGATTCCTAAAAGTTCAACACCCAATTTATTTGGGGTTTTATCACCACGAATTAGAACTTCATCTTGATCATTTGAATCAATATGTTTAAATGCAAAAATATTTTCAGGAAAAACTGATTTTGCAAATTTATGCATCAAATAATTTTCTTCGTTTGTTGCTTCGGATGAAATTAAAATTGCAACTTCATTTTTTTTAAATAGTTTTAAATTATCAACTACATTTTTTATTGCTTCATCCCAAGAGAGTTGAGTTTGCTGATTATTATTTTTTATAAGTGGAAAATCAATTCTTGAAATTGAATTTACATTTTTAAATGAATTCAATCTTCCATTATCACACATCCAAAAACTATTTACATTTTCATTTAATCTTGGAGTTAATCTGAGGACTTCATTATTGCGAACTCCGACTTCAATATTGCAACCACGCGAGCATGCTGTACAAACAGAATCTGTAAAACTCATTTCCCAAACTCTTGATTTAAATCTGAACTCGTTATTCGTTAAAGCACCAACGGGGCAAATATCAACGACATTTAAAGAATATGGATTATCAAGTTCTTCTCCTGGAAAAGTTACAATTGTAGTTTTATCTCCTCTATCAACAAATTGAAGTTGATGTTTACCTGCGACTTCATCACAAAAGCGAATACATCTTGAGCAAAGAATACAACGTTCTGCATCAAACATAACGTGAGGTCCTAATTTTACACGTTTTGGTTTGTGAACTTTATCTTCAACAAATCTACTAAAACCTGAAGAATGCGAATAAGCATAATCTTGCAATTTACATTCTCCTGCTTCATCACAAATCGGGCAATCAAGTGGATGATTAATTAAAATAAATTCCATCACAGCTTCGCGGGCATTTAAAACTCTTTCGTTTTTAGTTTTAACAACCATCCCTTCTGCTACATTTGTCATACAAGCAATTGCAAGCTTTGGTATTTTTTCAACTTCAACTAAACACATTCTGCAATTTCCACTAACAGAAAGTTTAGGGTGCCAACAAAAATGCGGAATGGAAATTCCGTTTGTGGCGCAAGCTTCAATTATTGTTTGATTTGAATCAACTAATAATTTTCGGTCATCAATTGTTATCGCAACAGTATGCATTATGCTTCAAGAAGATTCGCAATTGAAGAATATTTTAATCCCCACGCATCTGCAACACCTTTATACGTGATGATTCCATTAATCATATTTATTCCTAAACTGATTTCATTATTTGTTTTTGCAGATTTCTTCCAACCTTTATTTGCAATTTCAATTGCATAAGGCAAAGTTGCATTTGTTAATGCAACAGTGGAAGTGTAAGGAACTGCAGCGGGCATATTAGCGACACAATAATGAATTATTCCTTCAACTTCGTAAGTTGGATTTTGATGAGTTGTTGGATGACAAGTTTCAATACATCCACCTTGATCAACTGCAACATCAATTACAACTGAACCTTTTTTCATTTTCTTTAATAATTCGCGAGTAACTAATTTTGGTGCTTTTGCTCCAGGAATTAAAACAGAGCCAATTACTAAATCTGCATTTGAGACACATTCCTCAATATTATGTGGATTTGACATTCTTGTCGTAACATTTTTTGGCATGATGTCATCAAGATATCTTAAACGAGATAAATTATTATCAAGAATTGTTACACGAGCACCGAGACCAGCTGCAATTTTTGCTGCATTTGTTCCTACAATTCCACCACCTAAAATTACAACTTCAGCAGGAACTGTACCAGGAACTCCACCAAGTAAAACACCTCTTCCACCTTCTGTTTTTTCTAAATATTTTGCTCCTTCTTGTGGAGCCATTCTTCCTGCAACTTCACTCATCGGAATTAAAAGTGGAAGTGAACCATCTGACTTTTGAACAGTTTCGTACGCAATACAAATTGATTTACTTTTTATCATCGCCAGAGTTAATTCTTTACTTGCTGCAAAATGAAAATATGTAAAAAGAATTTGTCCTTTTTTTATTAAACTATATTCTGATTTAATTGGTTCTTTAACTTTAATAATCATGTCAGATTTACTGTAAATTTCTTTAGCAGTTTTTAATATTTTCGCTCCAACATTTAAATAAGATTGATCATCAAATCCACTTCCAACGCCAGCTTTTGTTTCTACATAAACTGTATGACCATTCTTTTTTAATTCGTGAGCACCAACTGGTAAAAGAGCAACTCGATTTTCGTTTTGTTTGATTTCTTTTGGAATGCCAATAATCATATTAAACCTTTATTAAATTAAGGATGGATTAATTTGTACTTCTGAAAATTTTTGAATTTGCAAAAGTTCACTTGCAGTTTTTTCAACTTCTTCTAAAGTTATACTATCAATTTTTGAAATAACTTCATGAACGGAATATTGTTTTTTGTAATAAAGTTCCGAGCTTCCTAATCGCATCATTTGGCTCGAAGCACTTTCTAAACTTAAAACTGTACTACCTTTTAAATGCTCTTTTGCGCGATTAAATTCTTTTTTAGTAAAACCATTTTTTAAAATAAGTTCAAATTCTTTTTTAACTAAATCAATTGCTTTTTCTTTTTTATGAAAATCACAAGCCAAATAAACTCCAAAAGTTCCTGAATTTTTTAAGCAGCTTAAAAATGAATAAATATGATATGCATATCCATTTTTTTCTCTAACTTTTTGAAATAAGCGCGAGCTCATTCCACTTCCCAATAAAGTATTTAAAACATATCCTGAAAATCTTTTTTCAGAAGTCGCAGAAAAGGAGTTTCTTCCTAAAATAATGTGGGTTTGTTGAATTGGTTTTAAATAAACTTTATTTGTTGGTTTATATTTGTTTGATTTTTCAGAAATTTTATTTTGATTTTTTAAATTAAAATTATCAAAATATTTTTTAGCGAGATTAACAATTGTTTGATGTTCTAAATTACCAGCTGCAGTTACAACAATTTTTGATGCAAAATAATTTTTTGATTTATAATCAATTAATTTAAATTGCGAAAAATCTTTTATCGATTCTTTTGTTCCAATAACACTCATCCCTAGTGGATGAGAAGGATAAATTATATTATCAAAATAATCTTGAATTAAATCTCCAGGATCATCTTCCATATTTTTTAATTCTTCAAGAACAACTCCTTTTTCTTTTTCAATTTCTTTTGAATCAAACAAAGGTTGCAAAATCATATCAGCCAAAACATCAAATGCAATATTAATATGTGAATTTAAAAATCGCGCATAATAACAAGTATGTTCTTTGCTTGTAAAAGCATTTAAATATCCACCGATTGATTCCAAAGAATGAGCGATTTCGTAAGCGGATCTTTTTTTGGTTCCTTTAAAAACCATATGCTCAAGAAAATGAGAAATTCCATTATTTGAAATTTCTTCATTTTGAGATCCGGTATCAATCCAAATTCCAAGAGAAATTGATTGAATTGTTGGAATTGAATTTGTTATGACACGAATTCCATTATCCAAAATAGTTTTTTGGGATGGTTTTATTCCTTTTACAAAAGAAACTAGATTTGATTTATTTGACATTATTTAAAAAAGTAAAAACAAATTGATAGATAAACAACGAAGATTTACAATGAACGAATTTTTGAAACAATTAAATCTATTGCAACAGTATTTTCGCCGCCACGCGGAATTATTACATCTGCAAAAACTTTGCTCGGTTCAACAAATTCAACATGCATTGGTTTTACAGTTTTGTTGTATTGATCAATTACTGAATCCATTGTTCGAGCTCTTTCATTAATATCTCTTTTAATTCTTCTAATAACTCGTTCATCAGCATCTGTATCGACAAAAATTTTAATATCCAAAAGTGAACGCAAGATTTTTTCAGATAAAATTAATATTCCTTCCAAAATTATTATTTTTTTTGGTTTTATAGTTTTTGTTTTCAATAATCTTTTATGAATACTAAAATCATAAACTGGTTGTTTTACTGAATTTCCATTTTTCAAAAGTTTTAAATGTTCAATTAATTCATCAGTGTGCAATGCATCAGGATGATCAAAATTGTAATCAAGTGGATTGTAATTATTCGGTAAACTTTTATAATAAGAATCGTGCGCAATTACAACGCAAGATTTTTTGCCAAGCTCATTTATAATTCTTTTTGTTACAGTAGATTTTCCAGAACCACTTCCGCCGGCAATTCCAATTATTATATTTTTCATTCAGGTTTATGTATTTTATCCTTCAATATACAAACTATTATTAAATTTATTGAATTTTATAAAATGACATTTTTTTTAAATTATTTTTCATTTGTTCTAATTTTTGGATATGCATTTTTCCATTTAATTTTAATTTTAAAATTAAAACGAATGATTAAAAAAAATAAAACTCAGATTTTTGTCAATTCAGATTTTTTGCCACTTTCGGTAATTGTTGCATCACATAATGAAGAAGAGTACTTGGAAAATTGCTTGCGATCAATTTTAAATAATAATTATCCAAAAGAATATTTTGAAGTAATTTTAGTTGATGATCGTTCAAATGATAAAACTTTTGAAATTGTGAATAAACTTCAATCAGAATTTTTAAATTTAAAATATATTAAAATTGAAAATGTTGAATCTGGTTTTACTCCCAAAAAAAATGCATTAAATGTTGGAATCAATAATGCGAATTATAATTATTTCTGTTTAACTGATGCTGATTGTATTGTTGAAAATAATTGGTTGCAAAATATCGCAAATGCCTTTAAAAATAATTATGATGCTGTAATTGGATATTCTCCATATTTAAATGAAAAAAATAATTTGCCAAAACTATTATCAAATTTTTTAGATTATGAAGAATATAAAAATTCTTTATATGCTTTTTCGGGAGTTGAATTTAAAAATGCTTTTTTGTGTAATGGACGTAATTTTGCATACAGTAAAAATATTTTTAACAAAGTTGGTGGATTTGATAAAATTAAAAACTATTTAAGTGGCGATGATGATCTTTTGTTACAATTATTTTCAAACCAAAAAGCCAAAATTTGCAGCATAACAGACACATCTAGTTTTGTCTATACTTATAAACCAAAAAGCATTAAACAATTCATTAATCAAAGAAAAAGGCATTTTTCGGTAAGTGGGTTATATAATCTTTCAATAAAATTGTTTTATTTGGGTGCACATATTTTAAATCTTTCAATTATATTTTTATTGATTATTAATCTTAATTTTGGAATTGGAATGTTAATTGTAAAACTATTAATTGATTTTATATTTTGTAAAATTAATTCCGATAATTATAATTTTAAGCAAAATGTTTTACTTTGTTCATTAAACGAAATCTTACTAATACTTTATTATTTTGTTTTTGGGATGATAACTATTCCATTAATTATTAAAAATAAATCACCAATCAATTGGAACTAAAAATAAACAGAGCTATAAAAATATTAATTTT
>JAQCAB010000010.1 GCA_027622375.1 Bacteroidota bacterium | reverse complement strand
TTTTTCATTTAAATAATTTTATAATTCATTTTTTAATTCTTGATTAATGGCTCTATTTTTGCAACAAATTCAATTGTCGGACTAGTAAATATATAATTTGTTAGTTGAGAAGTGGGGTGATCTATATTATTTTCAATATTATTATTATTTATAATATAATTCTTAAGATTTAATTTATTTTGAATTTCAATAGTGTCTTTTTGATTTAAATAAGAATTTTTTAATGTTTTTGTATTTTTAATTTTAACATTTTTAAATCCTGCTGCATTTCTTCTTAAGTCATCAACCAATTCATTTATTTTAAATTGTTCTTCTAATTTAATTGTTGTTGACAATATTGTTTCGTCATTTCCTGGTGGGAATACAAATCTTAAACTTTCTTCTTGATAATATTTTTGAGCAATATTTTTATATCCTTCTAAAATTATAAATTCATTGGTGCTGTATTTTTTTGTAGATACATAATTATATTTCTCTGGATTTTCTCGCACATCAAACAATGTATCAACAAGATCAATTTGAGAAAGCTGATAGATTAATGTTTTATTCTTATAATAATTTAAATTATGATCTTGATCCATTAATTTTAGTGAATATGAATTAGTAGAACAATCAATAACTAATTTAGTTTCAACAACATTTTTTACTTCTCCATTAGTAATAATTAGATGAGTAATTAAATTATTATCAATTTGTATTTTTGATATAATAGTATTTAACAATATTTTAATTTTATACTCTTCAAAGAGCTCAATAATAATTTGATTAAAACTTGAATTACAAAACCAAGAACTAATAAAAGTATTTAAATTATTATATTTTGAAAATAATTCATTAAATATTCCAGTTCGATAAATTTCATTATTAATTTTATAATTACTAATAAATTCATTTTGTAATTTATATCCACATAGATCGCCACAAATATTAATTGTTGGCTCAATAAATAAAATCGAATAACCTTTTTTTGCAAATTCTATTGCTAAAGTTATTGCAGAATAATCACCACCTATAATAATAACCTGATAATTTGTTTTTACAATATTCTTCATTAGTTGAGAATGTTTTTAAAAATATAATTTGCTGCTGCTGCACCAATTTTGCTGGTTAGTAATTGATTTCCATTTTTATAAAAGGCGAATCTCGGTAAAATGGATCTGCCAATTATTAATAAATTATCAATTTCCTCTACAAACATTGAGTTTTTTGAGACATTAAATACTAAATTATTTTGAGTTGGAATGAGAGTTTCAGCAATTGCATTATCAAATTTCTTTCCTAATAAAATATCTGCATCTGTTAAAACTTCTTTAGTGATAATTTGTTCACTATTTACAAAACTGAGATTGTCAGTATTTGAACTTAAATAGCAATTTGAAAATCCCGGAATTTGTGTTCTTAAAAATAATATCGCATTACTAATAATTTTATTACTCGCTAGAATAGAATTTGAGAGCGATGAAATATTTTCTGTGGAATATTCAAATGCAAACATTGATATTATAAATTCCTCTGAAAATGGAATTTCGTTTATTTCAATCCCATCAAGTCTTAATAAATCTTTATATTCAGAAAACCATTTACGTAATGATTCTGCAAAACCTGTAAAATTTAGGATAGCTGCATCCATTTTATTAATATCAATATTTGAATCAATGGGATTTATTTTTAAATGACTTAACAATATCTTCTTATTTACTCCAGAAACTCGAATTTTATAAATTACAGTTTGCGAAGAATTAATTTTTTTTACTCCGCTCTCTCTCGCAATACTTGAATTTCCAGTTGCATCAACAAATATTTTTGCTGAATAAATATTCTCACCATCTTCAGCAATTGTTTTAATTGATTTTATTGTTTTCCGATTAATTTCAACATCAACTAATTTTGAATTTAATTTTAATTTAATTTTTTGAGAAGATAATATATCAAATAAAATATCTTTCATTCCATCCGGGTTAAATGAAAACATATATGGACTTGTACCTGTTAAATCATTAACAATTCCCTGACTAATATTTTTTTCAATTGATTTATTAACGAATTCATTTAATAATTTATTTTTAATTTCTTTTGAAGTAAATCCTCTCCACGAGCAACATAATCCACCTGTCGCATTACCACCAACAAAATTATTTTGTTCAATTAAAGTTACGCCGATATTATTTTCAGCAAGCGTTAATGCACAACTTATTCCTGCAATCCCCGCTCCAACGATAATTACATCGCTATCACTTTGCATCCGTTTTGCAAAATTTATCTAACAAAACCAATTGCTCCTGGAATAATGCCAACTGTATAGCTTCCTTTTTTTGTAACATCATTTTTAAAAATATGAATTTCTCCCGCATTCACATAATCTTTTGCGTCTGAAACATAAATTAGTTGTTCAGCTTCATCATAAATAATTCCATTTACACTTAAATTTGATGAGTTAATAAAAGCAGTTGTATTAAACGAATTTGTTTTTGTATCAAATTTAATAATTCCAATTTTGGTTTCTAAAAGCGAGAATCCATTTTTGGATGTTGTAAATTTTTCGCCATGCCCAAATGTTGCTAGTGTGTGAATAAAACTAAATATTTGACTATAAAAAAACCCAATCTGCTTGGTTGGGTTAGAACAATTCACCTCTTTCCTCGAAGGTTTATTAGAAGTAGTTGGCAGGTCTCCAGGCTCGTAAATTTTACATCACACACTGTTGAGGGTCAGCTTCTGTTTTTACAGAATTCCAATTTTCATTCACCTTATTTTAAGGTGAACACCAATTACTTGATTTTTAAAATTAATTTATTGTTACTTTAATAAAATACTTTCTAATTATTAATTCATAAGTAAAAAATAAAACTGAAACGTAAAATATATCTCCTGTAAAACTATTTCTAAAAAAAGGAATTGCTGCAATATAACAATTTACAAGTCCTTCTTTTGTTAAAGGATAAATTCCTGATTTAAACCAAACTCCAAAATTTGTAATTATAAAAAATAATATTGACCCAAAAATTGTTCCGGAAGCAACTCGATACAAATTATAATTTCGACTAATCCAAATCCCAATTAAACACATCAAAATAAAGCTACTATAAACCCAAAGTAAGCCACTATAAAATCCTAAAAATAAATCGCTGATTACTAAAGATAAAAGTGGAATTATAAATCTAATTTTTCCTTTTAAGATTGTTCCACTAAATAAAGCAATTGCTCCGATCGGTGTAAAATTGGGCAAATGTGGTAATAATCTTGAAAGTGCTGCAAGCAAAATAATTGCTGCAATAAAAAATGTTGAAGATTTGTTTTCGATGATTTTCATTTCAATTTCCTTTCATTTTACTACAAATTAAAAACCCAATCAGGAAAAATTTTTTGATTGGGTAGTTGACATAGATCCTCTTTCCTCGAAGGTATATGTAAATTTTTATGGTAGGTTTCCAGACTCGTGAAATTAAATTCACATACTGTTGCGGGTCAGTTTCCGCTTTTACGGAATTCCCTTTTAATCCAAATTAATGGACACCAATAATTAATAATATTTAAAGAACTATTTCGTTGATCAATGTAAAAGCTTTTTCACGACTTTGCAAATAATATTTTTTTAATTTTATTTTTTTCTTCTGCATTAAAGAATTTAAATAAATACAAAAGTGGAATAAATAATAACAACAGTATTATTTTTAAAATAATTTGATTGGATGCGTATTGTTCAAAAAAGATAGTTGTTAAAAATATTATTAATGAAACAAAAGTTATTTTTGAAAAACGAGCCCATTCATATTGAATAGGATAAGCTTTTTGAGATAATAGTAACATAGTTATTGCTAAAGATAAATAGGCTACCAATGTTGCAATTGCAGCTCCCATAATTTCAAAAAAAGGAACTAAAATAAATGTTAAAACTATTTTTAATCCTGCTGCAATTATTGAAGCTATTGGCACTAAATGTGTTTTCTTTTCTATGTATAATCCCGCAGAAAATATATTTGACAAACCAAAAAATAAATATGCAAGCAATATTACCGGCACAATATGTAAACCACTCCAATAATTTTGATGAATGATTGATTTTCCAAAAATATTTAATGCAATAATATCAGGAATAAAAAATGAGAATATTAAGAAAATCAAAAATAAAAGTAATGTAAAATAAATCATTACTCTTGACATTATTTTTTTAGAATCTGCATCGTTTGAATGAGAAAAATAAAATGGCCTCCATGCAAAATCAAACATTTGTACAACAAGCATCATAAATATCCCTAATCTATAATTTGCTTGATAAATTCCAACTGTTGCATCAGTTGTTAAAATTCTGAGAATTGGCCTATCAATAATTTGAAGAGATGTTGTTGCAATACCAGCTGGAATTAAAGGCAAACCATATCTCCAAAGATTTTCCATTAAATTGTAATTTTTTTGAAATGAAAAATTTTTATAAATGACTGGTAAAAGAAATATTACTGTCCCAACTGAAGCAATTGCACTACTTAAAAATATCCCATTAACTCCGAAATCCAGATAAAGTAAAAAATATATATTTGAAAGAATTGTTATTACAATATTTAATATTTTAACAATTGCAAAATATTTGGCTTGATTTTTTAATCTTAATAATGAAAATGGAATTGCCGCAAAAGAATCGAATGCTAATGTAATTGCTGCAAAATAAATACTTGGTAAAAATAATTTTTCTAGCGAAAGAGTATTTAAAATAAATTCTCCATTTAGTAAAATTATTGTAGAAAGTAAAATTGATGTTACACTTAATGAAAGAAATGAAGTGCTGAAAGTTTTTTCAATATTTCCACCCTCTTTTGAAGTTGAATATTTAAAAAAAGCAGCTTCAAGTCCAAAACCGTAAATCATCCCAACTAATGCAATAATGGAAAATATGTAGGCTACAATTCCATATTCATCCGGCAATAAAACATTTGTGTAAAAAGGAACAAGTAAAAAATTTAATAACCTTCCAACAATCGTACTTGTCCCATAAATCGCAGTTTGTGTAAAAAGTGATTTTATTTTTTGGAACATTAAGTTAAAATTTCTAATGAAATATCAATTGATTTGTAAGAATGTGTCAATGCTCCAATAGAAATATAATCAACACCGGTTTCTGCAATTTTACGCACATTATCTAAATTAATTCCGCCAGAAGCTTCAAGTTCAAATTTTCCTTTCGTCATCAAAACAGCGGTTCTCATATCATCAATTGAAAAATTATCCAACATAATTCTATTTACACCACCTATCGATATAACTTCTTCCAATTCTTCAATTGTTGAAGTCTCAATTTCGATTGGAATTTTTAAATTTTTTTCTTTAAGTGATGATTTAATTTTTTCAATTGCATTTTTGATTCCACCAATTGCTTTTATATGATTATCCTTTATTAAAATCATATCATCTAAACCAAAACGATGATTAACACCACCACCATCAACTACTGCAGATTTTTCTAACATTCTTAATCCGGGAGTTGTTTTACGAGTATCAGTAATTTTTGCATTTGTTCCACTTACTACGTGAACAAATTTGTGTGTTAATGTTGCCACTCCACACATTCTTTGCAAAAAATTTAAAGCAACTCTTTCTCCGATTAGAATGCTTTTAGTTTTTCCTTCCAAAAAAGCTATTTCACTGTTTTTATTTATGATTGATCCATTTTCAAATTTATTTCTGAATTTTAAATGTTGATCAATAGTTGAAAAAATCAAATCAACTAAATCAATCCCTGAAAGAATACAATTTTCTTTAACGACAATTGAAGCGCGACTATTTAAACTTTCTGGAATTGTTAGATTGGAAGTTAAATCCCCAACACCAATATCTTCGCGAAGAGCTTGCTCAATAATTTTTCTGACAAGATTATTATCAATCATTAATAATTATTTTGAAGCAATCGAATTTTTCTTTTTTTCATATTCCCCGGGAAGCATAATTGGAATATCGTTTACAACTTCATATTTTTCATTACACTTACTGCATATCAAAATTTTATTTTCTTCAACCAATTCCAAATCACTTTTACAAAGTGGGCAGCAAAGAATACCTAATAACTCTTTATTAATCATAAAGTATCCCACTCACCCATATTACCATATTTTTTAAGTCGACTCTCTAATAATTTTTCAGGTTTAATTTTTTTTAGATTTTTTATTTCTTCCAGTAGAACTTCCTTTAAAATCATTCCCATTTTTTTGTAATCACGATGAGCGCCACCAAGTGGTTCAGGAATAATTCTATCAATAATTTTTTGTTGTAACAAATCTGGTGCAGTTAATTTTAAAGCCTCAGCAGCTTGTTCTTTATAATCCCAACTACGCCACAAAATACTTGAACAAGATTCAGGAGCAATAACCGAGTACCAAGTATTTTCGAGCATTAGAACTCTATCACCAACACCAATTCCGAATGCACCGCCAGATGCTCCTTCACCGATAATCACTACAATTATGGGAACTGGAAATCCGGACATTTCAAAAATATTTTTTGCAATTGCTTCAGCTTGTCCACGTTCTTCTGCTTCAATCCCCGGATAAGCGCCCGGAGTGTCAATTAAAGTTATAATTGGTTTATTAAATTTTACTGCAAGCTGCATTAACCTTAAAGCTTTTCGATATCCTTCAGGTTGTGGCATTCCAAAATTTCTGTAAATATTTGTTTTTGTGTCTCTTCCTTTTTGTTGGCTGATTAACATTACAGAATGATCACCCAATTTTGCAAATCCACCAACAATTGCTTTATCATCTCCAAAATGTCGATCACCATGAAGCTCAATAAAATCTTCACACATTAGTGAAATATAATCTAAAGCATATGGCCTTTCGGGATGACGTGCTAATTGCACTTTTTGCCAACGAGATAAATTATTAAATACTGACATTCTCAATTCATTAATTTTTTTTTCTAATTTAAGAATTTCATCACCGAGTTCAATCGATTCACTAAGTTTTTTCATCTCATCGATTTTTTGTTCCAATTCATAAATTGGTTTTTCAAAATCGAGTACTACTTTTGCCATGTAAATTCTTTAATAAAATTAATCTTTCTTTGGATTAATGCTTTAAAAAATATTTCAATATCAAATCGTAGTGATTGATTACTTGTATAATATAATTCCAATTCTTCTTTTTCTTTTTTTGTAAAATTTTCCGTATTCATTAATTGTGTAATGCCAGTTAATCCAATTTTATTTTCAGATATTTTTTTGGTTTTGAAATCAAAACTTCTTCCAACAGTTGAAATATTACCTCTCAATAAACCAAAAGCTGAGCGGAATATTAATTTTTTATTTTTAATGTTTAAAAATAAATATACAAAAGGCCCAATAATTATCAAAAGAGTAATTCCAATTAATAAATCAAATAACTTTTTAGAAATTTTATAAATAATTCTATTTGATGAATAATTAAGCGCAATAAAAGGGATTTCGCCAAAATAACTAATTCCTGATTTACTTATAATCATTTCAACTGAACTTGGTACAACTGAATAATTTAGATAATTCTTTTTAGTTTTTGATATTATTGAAAGAATTGTTTCGTTTTTTAAATCGCTTGATGAGAATATAATATCCGTAATTTTATAATCAATTATTATTTTTAAAACTGATTCAGTACTACCTAAAATTGGAACTCCATTAATTTTTTCTCCAACTCGCAAATTTGATGTGTCAACAAATCCAATAATATCATATCCATCAATTATGTTTAATCTTAATTTAGATAAAATTTTAATACTTGAATTTGAAACACCAACAATTATACCGCGACGACTAAATAAAGTTTGCCCTTTAAAATGTTTTGAGTATCCCTTTAACCAAAACAATAATCTCCATCCACACAGAAAAAGTAAAGTAAAAAAATAGAAATAAATTAAAATTGCTCGGCTAAATGCGAATTCTTTTACGAATGCAGTTGTTGTGGCAAGAATTAAAAATGCAATACTTACACCAATTATTGTTCTTGAGATTGAAAGTCTTGATAAAGAATATACTTTGATAAAATAAAGTGATGAGATAAAAATAAAAATAGGTCCTAAATAAACCCAAGGTAGTGCATAAGTTGGATATGTAAAAATATTATTTGTTCTATAAAATTCTGCTAATAAAAGTGCGACTGAAATAAAAAATAAATCTAAAGTTGGTGCAAATATATTTCGAAATAAGTTTTTTAAAGTTGCAATTAAATAATTAATTGAAATACTCGTTTCAATTACAAAATTAAATAATAAACTAAATGTAAAATGTTTTCTGTAAAACAATTTCATTGATTCATAGAAGTAATTCAATTCATCAATTGAACTTCTTTTTGCGCTTTCTCCTTTGTAATGTATTATTTGCGTACCTGGATTATATATTATTTTAAAACCACTTTTTTTAACTCGAAAACAAAAATCTAAATCCTCTCCATACATAAAAAACTGTTCATCAAATCCACCAATTATTTTATACACAGATTTCGGAAACATCATAAAAGAACCACTTAAAGCTTCAACTTCCGAAATTTTATTTTCATCTAAGTATGTTAAATTATATTTTGAAAATACTTTTGTTTTTGGAAAAATTTTACTTAATCCAATAATTTTTGAAAATGCATTCCAAGGTGTTGGAATACTTCTGCGGCATGCAAGTTGTAAAGTACCATCAGAATTTAATATTTTACAGCCAACTAATCCTACATTTTTATTTTCTTTTAAGTATTTAATTAATTTTGGAATTGTATCTTCCTGAACAATTGTATCGGGATTTATCAATAATACATATTTCCCTTTAGCAATTTTTAAAGCTTTGTTATTTGCTTTACCGAAACCAATATTTTTTTGATTTTGAATAATTATTACAGATTTAAAATTACTTCGAATCATCTCCACACTTCCGTCATCGGAAGCATTATCTACAACAATAATTTCAGCTTTTATTGAATGAATTGACTTTTTTATTGATTCAATGGATTGTCGTAAAAAATCGCGGACATTGTAATTAACAATTAATACAGAAAGATCCATTTTTGGAATAAATTACAAGCGATTAAAAATAGCGCGTAAACGTATTTTCCAAACCATAAAAACAGCTTCCCAAACAATTTTGCGATTCATTTTTGAAAGCCCTCTTCTTCTATCAACGAATGTTATTGGAATTTCTTTTAAATTAAATCCTTTCCACCATGTTTTAAAATTCATTTCAATTTGAAATGAATATCCGTTTGATTTTACATTATCAAGTTTAATATTTTCTAGTACAACTCTTCTAAAACATTTAAAACCAGCAGTTGCATCACGCAAAGGAAGCCCTGTAATCCAATGTGTATATTTATTTGCAAAGTAACTTAAAAGTAATCTGCGAATTGGCCAGTGAACTACACTCACACCATTTATATATCGCGAACCAATTACTAAATCGTATTTTTGAATCTCGTATAGAAAATTTGGAATTTCTTTTGGATCGTGAGAAAAATCTGCATCCATTTCAAAAATATAATCGAAACCATGATGTAAAGCATATTTGAATCCTGCAATATATGCAGTTCCAAGTCCCATTTTTTTTTCTCTCTCGATTAGATGTACTTTTTTTGTTTTTTGATGTAAAGTTTTTACAATTTTTGATGTGCCGTCGCTAGAATTATCATCAACTACAAGTACTTCAATATTTTTTCCTTGAGAAAGAATTTCAGAAATAAGATTTTTGATATTTTCTGCTTCATTATAAGTTGGAATAATTACAAGAGAACGTTTTTGTGTAGCCATAATATTTTATTGTCCTCTTCCCATCAACATTGTGTAAAATGTGTTGAACAATATTTTTAAATCTATTCTTAGTGACATATTTTCGATGTAATATAAGTCAAATTTTAGTTTTGTTTTAACATCAGTAATATTGGTATCATAACCTTGTTTTATTTGAGCCCAACCTGTAATTCCTGGTAAAACTTTTAATCTTCTTGAATAAAATGGGATTTCTTTTTTAAATTTTTCAACAAAATATGGTCTCTCGGGACGAGGTCCAACTAAACTCATTTCTCCTTTTAATACATTCAAGAGTTGTGGAATTTCATCCAATCTAGTTCTTCTCAAAAATAATCCAATTTTTGTAATTCTAATATCATTTTGAGTTGACCAAATTGGACCAGTTTCGTATTCAGCATTGTGAATCATTGTTCTAAATTTTTGCATTATAAAAATATCTCCATCGCAACCAACTCGCTCTTGTTTAAAAAATATTGGTCCACGAGAATCAATTTTTATTGCAACTGAAATTAAAATTGAAAGTGGAAGTGTTATTAAAAGCATTATAGTTGAAAAAATAATATCAATTATTCTTTTAAGAACTGATTCCCAAGGTTGCATTTGACGATGAGATATTTCAATTAGTGGGAATCCATATAATTGATTTGTTCTCAATTGTCCACTAATTACATCATACATGTCGGGAATAATTTTAAAATTAACTTTGTATGGTTCACAAAGTTCAAGAATTTTTAAAAGTTTGTCATGATCAGTTGATTCAAGTGCAATTATAATTTCAGAAACTTTTTTCTTTTGAATTATTGCAGGTAAATTTTCTATATGTCCCAATAAATTTGAGGATTTATAAATGCTTTGTTCGGTACTTTTTTTAAGAGAAATAAATCCTAATAGTTTTAATCCAAGTGCCGGAAAAGTATTTAATTCATCAAAAAGTTCTTTTGCTTTTTTATCCCAACCAACAATTAATGCCTGACGTAAAAATTTTCCCTTCAAATACATTTTACGCAAATAGGTTATAAAACTAATTCTGCCTAGAGAAACAAAAATTAAAATTAATAACCAATGATAAATCATTAAAATTCTACTTAGTTGATTTTGATTTGAATTTCCATCATCTACAAAGACAATTATATAAAGCAGGATTGAACCTATTGAAACAGCTTTAAATATTTGAATAAATTCATCGGCGCGAGATTTTATTTGTTGAGCGCGATATAAACCGAATAAAAAGAAAATTGACATCCAATAAATTATTATTGCTAACATTGGAAAAAGTAAATCTATTTCTGCATTCAGTTCCCATACTCCTGTTTTGGTTCTTAATAAATAATAGGCTACCCAATATAGACCGAGCAGGATAATATCTATAACAAATAAATATTTTCTATTTGTTAAATCCATTCTAATTAGATAATATTTTTAAAATTCTTTCACTTGCAAATCCATCTCCAAAAGGATTTATAACTTTTTTTGTGAATGGATTTTGAATTTGTCGTTCAATTGCTTTACATATTTTTTGTGGATCGGTACCAACTAATTCAGAAATACCAAGATCGATACTTTCAGTTCGTTCAGTAAATTTTCTCATTACGATTGTAAATTTATTAAATGATGGAGCTTCTTCCTGAATTCCGCCCGAATCAGTTAAAACAAAAAGAGAGTTTTTAATAAGTGTTAATAATTGCAAATAATTTACTGGTTCAATTAAAATTATATTTTTTATTTTTTCTAAAATATTTTTTACTGGCTTTTGAACATTTGGATTCAAATGTACAGGATAAACGAAATTAATATTTGGATTTTTTAAAGCTGACTCTTTTATTGCAAAACAAATATTTTCAAATTCTTTTCCAAAACTTTCACGACGATGCGCTGTTATTAAAATATAGGGTGATTTTATATTTCTATTTTTTTCAGTTAATTTTAGATTCCTATTTTTATTAATAATTATTTTTATTGCATCAACCACTGTGTTGCCAACTAAATATATTTTTGATTTAATAATTCCCTCTTTCAATAAATTATTTTTAGATTTTATAGTCGGGCAAAAATTATAGTTTGAAATAGTCGAAATAGTCTTACGATTAAACTCTTCGGGAAAAGGTGAATTGTAATTATACGTTCTTAATCCAGCTTCAACATGCGCAATGGGTATTTTATTTTGAAAAGCGCAAATTGCTGACATTACAGCTGTAGTTGTATCTCCTTGTACAATAACAACTTCTGGCTTTGCAGATTCAAATATTTTTGGCATTTTATTAAAAACTTGCGATGCAATATTGTCAATAGATTGTGAATCTTGCATAATTGAAAGAATATAATTTGGTTTTAAATTAAAAAACTTCAAAACAACTGCTGCCATTTTTTTATGTTGCCCAGTAAAACAAAATTCAATTTTAATTTTATTTTTATAGTTTTGTTTTGCTAAAATAATTATTGGGGCGAGTTTAATTATTTCTGGTCTTGTGCCTGCAATTACAAGAATTTTTTTCATTTATTTAATTATTGTAAATATTTATTAAATCAGTTGATATTTTTTTCCAATCATATAACTTTCTTACTTTTTTTTCAGCTTGAGTTCCTAAATCATCTCTATATTTTTTATTTTTTAATATTTTAATTATTGAATCACTCATTTCTTGAGAATTATCTGTAATAATTATTTCTTTTCCATTTACTAAATTAAATCCTTCAGAACCAATTGATGTTGCTACTACAGGTATACCCAAAGATAGTGGTTCTAATATTTTGTTTAAAGTTCCTGCGCCAAAACGAATTGGCGATACTGCAACTTCTGATTTTAAATATTCACTTTTGATATCCTTTACAAAACCTGTTACAATAATATTTGAGGTTGCTAAATTTTTAATTTTGTATGATGGATTTTGACCAACGATATAAAAAGTTGCATCTCCAATCACACTTAATATTTTTGGGAAAATATCTTTAACAAAATATTCTACAGCATCCATATTTGGAAAGTATGACATATTACCAGTAAAAATAATCGAGTTTTTAATTTTCGGAGTTTTTGATTTTTTAAATACTTCTAAATCAATTCCATTTGGAGTGATATAAATATTTGCATTTGGAATTCTATTTAAAAGATAATTTTTATCAACTGATGAACAGACTAATACTTTATCATAATTGAGAATTGTATTTTCATACTTTATCATTTTATTTTTTTCCCACTTTATAAATATTTTGATAAATATATTTTTTGTTTGTTTTTGAAATCTATCCAAATAAAGTGAGGAAGCATCAGTAATATCAAGAATTCTTTTTTTGTGTGGAATAGCTTTTGTGTATTCAGCCATTCTCAATAGATGTGTATGTACAACATCAGGCTTTTCTTCATTTACAATATCATTTACAAGATTTTTCATTTTTCTGGAAGAATAATATTTTATCTGAAATGGATAATTACTAATCAATACCAAAATGGATTTTAATACTGATAACCACTTTGGAAGATAAATTAGTTCAACTCGTTTGCAGTACTTTAAAAGATCTTTTTTATATTCAAATTCAATTTGTCTTTCAACAAAACTTACTAACACAATTTCATTAGATTTTGAAAGGTTTTTAATGAGATTATAAATTTTTAATTTATCACCTCTGTATGGTGGAAATGGAATTCGTGGTGTCAAAAATAATATTTTCATTTTTTTATTTCAAAAATAATTCTTCACAAATATTTATAACTTTATTCTCATTAATTCCAATCCCAAAACTTTTTAAAGCAGTTAATTTTCCATTTTTTCTCAATTCATTTTTTAAAATTAAATTAGTTTTTAATTCAAGAATTTTATTGGCTAATTGTTCATAATTTCCAATTTCGTAAAAGATTCCGTTAACATTATCTGAAATCAATTGTAAACTATGAACAGTCCTAGAAGATATTACAGCTACATTTGAAGCCCATGCCTCAATAATTGGCCTTGAAAAATGTGATATTGAATTACATGAAACAAGCACATCACTAATCGCGATAAGTTTTTTGGCTTCGGAAAATTCTTGAAATATTTTAATTTTTTTTGTGATTTCTAACTTCATTATTAATTCATGACACTTTTGGAAGTAATTATAATTCTTAATTTTATTTATTTTCCCTGCAAAAATAAAATAAATATTATCACTTTTTAAATCATTTAATATTAGATTTGACGCTTTTAAAAAATCAATTGAGCCTTTAATTTCTTCGATACCACCCAAAAATGTTACAACAAATGTCTCATTTGAAATTTTTAAATTATCCCTTTCTTTTGAGATATCGATATTTTCTGTAAAATTTCTTTCGTCTAAAAACTCTGGGACAATTGTGATTTTATTACCTAATTCATTTTCATTTATTATAAATTGATCTTTCTCGATCTGCGAAATAACAAAAATGTGTTTATTTAAATTTATAATTAACCAGTTAATAATTTTTCTTCTAATTTTATAATTTGGTTTTGTAAACTGACTTCTAATGTGACAAACTGTTGGGATTCTTAAAATTTTACTAACAATTGCATAGTGTATATTAACATATTCATTTAAGTATAACAATGAAGGATTTACTTTTAAAATTGCTATTAATGAGTCGATTATTCCAAAAACAAACTTTGTAATTGTACGAAATAGAAATACAAAACCTTTTATTGATACAATTGGAAAATCATCTGAAAAATGAAAATCCAAACCAAAACTATATTTAGATAAAAATGGATTATGAATGCATTTTGCCCCATAAAATTCTAAGTATTTTTTAGATTTATCTTTTTTAGGAAGTAAAACAAAAACCTCATAGTTTTTTTTTACAAAAGCTTTTACTAAATAACTTAGACTTATTATTGATCCAGATAAATTTCCATCATGCGAAATAAATAATATTCTTTTATTCATTTTTTGATTAAATGAATAATCTTATCTAAGATTTTATAAATAATTGACTTATTTATATTAAAGTATCTAATTCCAAAGAAAATATTTTGTCTTAAAGAAATTGAAGATTGAAATTTTTTCCAAACCTTTTTAATTTCAATTGCTTGTTCCTTGTAATTTTTAGTAGTTTTACTTTTTGAATAAGTTCTGAAATAACTTAGATTTGATTTAAGATGACATAATTTATATTGATTCGATATTTTTAAAATATAATCGTAATCCATCACAATATTCAAAGACTCATCTAAAAAACCAATTGTATTTAAAATTTCTTTCCTCCAAAAAGAGCTAGGTTGTCTAACTAAATCTGGATTTATTAATAGTTTCTTAAAATTAAGTTCGTTTCCAGAAATCATAGAAAGCTTTTGTTTATCTTCATCCACATAAGTAATATCACCATAAAGAAAATTACAAGATTTATTTTCCTCAAAATATTTTGCAATAATTTTAAAAATATCTTTTTCGTAATAATCATCAGAGTTTAACCAAGAAAAAATATTCCCAGTTGCCATTTTGAATCCCTTATTAATTGCATTTGCTTGACCACTATCTTTTTCAGAAACCCATTTTAGATGCGGATATTCTCGGAGGATATTTATTGTGTTATCAGTTGAGCCTCCATCGATTACAATGTGTTCAAAATTCTGATAGTTTTGCATTAGAACAGATTCAATTGTATCTCTTATAAATTTGCCTTGATTGAATGATGGTGTTATTATGCTAAAACGCAAATTAGAATTCATTATTATTTTTTTTGAGAATAATGAACGAAGATGTATTTAGAAATAAGAATTCGTTCATTTAAATATAATTTATATTTTTACCAGACACATTTTTTAGACCATCGATCCACCCATTTACTAAAGCTGAGATTTGAATTGAGAGATTTGAATTAGTTTTACTACTTCTAAATATTAATAGTACAAATTTTGAGAGAATTAAAATAAATGAAATTAAGTAAAAATATACTTTCAACTTTGAGTTAACAGATGTAAAAAATAAAATTCGATTACGAGTAGAATAATAAAGATACATTGGAGAATATTCTTCAAGCTTGTTACCAGCACCACTACCATGATAAAATACAGATTCCGGTTGATAATATAGTTTGAATTTTTTATTAACTTCGTATGAAAATTTTAAATCTTCACAATACATAAAATATTTTTCATCTAAGTAGCCAATATCCAAAATGACTTCTTTTCTAATTAACATCAAACATCCAGAAATAAATTTTACAAATTGTGGTTTATGGATTTGATTTGTAGCAAGTGGAACAACTGAGCATAACGCAAAATTAATTTTACCACCTGTAGTATAAATTTTTGAAGTTGATTTGAGATATGCTTTCCCGGTAACAATTCCAATACTACTATCTGCACTTAATGTTTCTATTAATGGTCTCAAAATATTTTCTGAAATAATGATATCAGGGTTCATAATCAAAATATAATCAGCACCATTAGAAATTGCAGTTTTGATGCCTTCATTATTTCCAGCAGCATAACCATCATTTAATCTTCGTTTTACAATTTGAACGTTTTTAATATTATTCAAAATATAATTGAGGCTTTCTTTTCTAGAATTATTATCAACTATAATTATTTCATTTATTTCATTTGAATATCTCAACAAAGAATTAACACAATTCTCAACATCTTTATGCGAATTATAATTTAAAATTACTGCTGCAATTTTTGGCATTATTATTTTATTAGATTCGAATTCACAAATATTGCATCCGCTTGCAATACTTTCCAATTTCTTGGATCATGTATTTGATCATAATTACCTTTATAAATAAAGCCTTTTTCAGTTAACAATTGATATATTTCATCAAATTGTGCGCCACCTTCAAATAAATTTTCAAAGCTCGTTTCTATAATTATGACAGCAATTTTATTTAAAGATTCCTTAGCGCCATTTAAAACATTTTTTTCAAATCCCTGAACATCAATCTTCAAAAGAACGTTTTGTACATAATTAATTTGATCTGACAAAGAATCAAGAGTTACAATTTTAATCTTTTCTTCAATAAAATCTTTTGTATATGGAAATGCTGTAACGTGTAAATCATTCATCATAAAAAGTGATGAGCTTGGTGCAAATATATTTTTATATATTATTTTATCTTCAATATTTTCGCCTAATCCATAATTAAAAGTATTTATGTCTTTATATTTTTCTTTAAGATTTTCTAACTCAAAATAACATTGATGGATTGGTTCGAAAGCATAAACTTTTAAATCATGAATAATTTGTTTCATCAAATTTGAAAACTCTCCAATGTTTGCTCCTACATCCAAAAGAGTTTTAATTTTATATTCTTCCAACCATTTATATTTCCCCATTTCAATTTGCTTTTTTAGTGTATAAAATGGTTGAAAATGATATCCAAACTTTTTTAGCAAGAACTGCAAAAATAATTTAATTGATTTCATATTCGATTTGCGATTAAGATATTTCCAATAATATTTTTCATTTTGTTATTATTTCCAAATAACATATCTAAATCTTCACTCGTAAATATATTTTGACTTCTTGAAATAAATAAAAATAGAATGAAATTTAAAATTAAAGTTAGAGTTATGTGCATTAAATTTGAGAAATGAAAATTGGTAATTATAATATTTGCTACTAGAAGAGACAAAACTAATAATGCAATATTTAATAATTCATTTTTATTTTCAATCAATCTGGAATTAATTAATTGTGTGCGATATCTTAAAATTAAAATGAACGAACAAAAGATTGCTAAACAAAAAGGAATAATAATTCCCCAATATTGTAAATAAGGAACCATTATAATTATTAAACCATAATTCATTAAAACATTTACCAATTGAATTTTCAATACTTTTTCAGGATGCCCTTTCATAATTAGAAATTGATATGTTAGAAATATTGGAGTTGAAAACAGCATATATGTTGTTAAAATTGCAATTGAGGTTAAACTAATTAAATATATCTCTTTCCCTATCCACAATTCTATTACTTGTGAAATTATACTGACACTTATTGCAGTAAATAAAATTCCGATCAACAATAATTTTTTTTCAATTGCACTAATTAATTTAATAACCATTAAATTATTTTCAATTTTGCCTATTAAGGGTGTTAAGGGATAAAGCAATCTTTCTAATAAACTCCAAAATAATCCTTTTATTCTCATTGCAATTTCAAATATCGCAACTTCTCTTAAACCAATAAATTGATTTATCAATACTTTTGTAAGAGGCTCATATAAAAATCCTAAAATATTGCTACCATAAATTTTTAAACCATAATTAAAATGTTTATAAAAAGAAGATTTTATATTTTTATAATAATTTGAGATTTCAAAATAATTCCATTCTTTAATTGCAGTAAAAAGTAAAACTGCAAACCATATCATTGTTGTTGCAAGTGAATATAAACCAATCAAATATAATTTAGGATTAATAAATAGAATTGCAATAATTGTTGATTTATTTAGAATTTGATAAAACAATTGCAATAAATTTGTTAAATAAGTTTTTTGCAAAGAATCAATTACAGCTGCTGGTATTTGCGCTAGCATAACAATTACAGTTGAAAACAAAATTGAGGTAAACAATATTTTGATTTCGGCATTTATAAATTTTGAAGAAATGCCAAAAATATTTTTGATTATAAATTCTTGGTTAAATAAAATTACTATACATAAAATTGATAAAATAAAAATAAATACAATAGCAACTGTAACGATATCATAATTTGAGTTTTTACATTTTTTTTGTTCAACCAGATATTTAATTAAGGAAGTATTAAATCCAAAATTGAAAAGTAAATTAAAATTTCCAATTACAGCGAATAAAGAAAATATACCATATTGCTCTACTCCAAGTTTTTCTACAAAAAGAGTTATTGTTATAAAAATTAAAATTGAAGTAATTGTTACTTGAAGAACCCCACTTAATGATCCAAGTAATACTTTTTTTCTCATAAATTTTAAAAACTAACTGATTTCAAAAATTTTAATTTCGAAAGCATCAATCCAATAAAAATTCCAAAAAGTAAAATCCCTTGCCCCCAAAGCCACGCATCTGTAACAAACATCGAAACTATAATATAAATTAAAGACCAGGCAATTGATAAATTATGAGTTTTTATTTCTTTTAAAGTAGAAATTTTGAGAAGTTGATAATTATTTTTGAATACTGAAAATAAAAAAATCAAAAATCCAATTAACCCTATAATTCCTGTTTCAACTGCAACTGCTAAAAATGTTAAATGAGCAGATAACCCATTTACATATTCATCAAATAAATATTTTGGTAATTTATTGTAAAGATATGATGTGTACGGAAACGCATATACACCAATCCCTACAAATGGATGAGCAATAAATGCATTTACAGCTGTTGTCCAAATTAGCATTCTTGAAACAAGTGAGTTTACTGCCAAACCACCTTTATCAAAATTTGTGTTAGATGAAGTGTATTCAACTGCTCGTTCAGCAATTTTTGGATTTAAACTTGTTGTTTGAAATATTAATATTGATATGAATATTAAAATAACAGATGCACTTATTATTAATTTAAACTTACTAATATTAAATTTAGCAGAATTTATAAATAGATAAATTCCGAATAATAAAGTTGTTGTAGCAGTTACAAGCCACGAACTTCTTGTTTGCGTTACAATTAATCCGATTGTAAATATTGAAAATAATATTCCCCAAATAATTTTTTTAACACCTGATTTAAAAATTAAATTTATAAGAGTTATTATAACTGCTATTCCAACATAATCAACATACATTATTCCAGTAAAACCAAAAGTTCTTTTATCAACTAAAATAGTTTGATAAAATAAATAAAGTGTGTTGGCCAATACCAAAATCAAATAAGTATAAATAAATTTTTTAATTGAATTCTCATCTGTAAAATAATTTTTTGTAATTATGATGATTAAAAAAAATGCAACCAAATGATAAAGCATTAATATGCTACTAAATGGCCTCTGCACGTTTATAAAAGAAGGAATTATTGATATTAAATAAATTAGAAAAGGAATTCTTATCTCGGAATCATAATCTTCAAAGGTAATATTTCTATGGGTTAAGAAGTATGAAATAATTACAAACATTGACACCCATATTCCAATCGTATAACCAAAATGAAAGTTTATAAAAAGAGAAATTATTAGGGAGTTATAAATTATATTAAAGTTGAAAAGCGAAATTATTATTAAAGGCAACATACAAATCAATAAAATAAATATATTATCAACTACAGGAATTATTGTTTGTAAAACTGAAAATATAATTAGGTTTACAAATAGAAATATTCCAAAATATTTTATATTCGGAAGATTTATTATTTTTTGATCTGCGAAAGTATCCAATAATTTAATAATTTATTTTTTTGTGAATCTAAATTCTTGTTTTAAATATTCTATTTTTGGATTTGTAGTTGAACTTAATTTATCTCTTAAAAATTCATACAATGCCAGTAAGGAAGTAATAAAAAAAGATAAAATTATTGCTACATAAATTCGTGGGAATGAACTTGTTTTAGGTGCAATAGCATAATCAATTACCTGTAAAATTGGAAAATCTTTTTTCTCTTCAATTTTTGCCTGTTCATAAAGGGGAATAATAAATTCCAAAATGGCATTGTTTATTTCAACATTTCTGAATCTTCTTAAATATTCTGCAGACTTTTGTGGAATATTTTTTATTGCAAGCACTACACTTCCTGGGTCATCTTCCGATCTTATTTTGTCCAACTTTTTTTGATACTCTGTAATTTGAATTTCAACCGATTTTACTTCGGGATGATCTTTACTATATAATTTTTCTAAAATAGATTTTTTTAATTGTCTTGTAATTAAATTTGTTTCTAATTCAGAATAGACTGAAAATAAACCTGCCATTTGATTTTTTAGATCTATCAAACCAGAAGTTTCTTGAAAAGCACGTAATGAGTCTTCTGATTTACGCAGTTCTTCACGAATATCTTCCACTCTTTTCTCTAAAAAAATTCTACTTTCTTTAGATTTTGTTACTTCTAATCCTATAATTTTATCATTTATAGCTGCAACAAGAGAATTTGCAATATCTGCAGAAAGCTGTGGTGATTTTGATCTCACAATTATTTCGAAAGCGTCATTATTATTTTCTTTAGTATTTATTTTTTTTCGGATTCGTCTAATTGCCCGCTCCATTGCATCTTCATCAGAAGAATCTATTTTGTAAATACTAATTAAATTATATTTTTTAATAATCCCTTCTAAAGTTGTACGGCTATAAATAATTGTGTTGTATCTATTAATTTCAACTTGCGCTGAAGTTGAACTTCCGAAAGAAATTGGGATCCCTTTTTTTAAATTATTCATTACCGATCCAATCCCTGAATTCAATTCATCTCCCCGTGGAATAATTACTGCATTGGCTTCAAACTCTTCATTCACAAAAAAATATAAAAACCCGTATGCAAATAATAAACTTGCTAAAAAAACTACAAGTAATTTATTTTTAAGTTTTGCAAAAAATATTAATAAATCTAAAAATTCAAATCCTTTATATTCTGCCATATTATTTCCCAATTTGTTGAATCATTAAATATAATGTTGCGAGCGAGGTTGTTAATGCTGCAATATCTCTGAATGTTTCAAAATAATATCGCGATGGACGATATGGAACTTTTGGAACAAAAATATAATCTCCATCTTCAATTGTAGTTTCATCAGGATCAACCCATTCTTTTGAATTTGCTTTAATTATTTTTACTTCATCACTTTTTGCATTTTCAAGAAAACCACCAACCATTTCAATATATGTATCAATATTATTTTCACTTAGCAATGGAAGATATCCGGGCTTTGCAACTTGTCCATACACATAAATATTTTTTTGAGTTGATGGAATAGAAATTACATCTCCCGATTTTAATAATACATCGGCACTTTTATTTTTATCCTCAAATATTTTTTTGAAATCAGCAACTACAATTTCACGATTAATTCTAAGAGAAGTTTCCGTATTAAAATAATCAATATCTTCAGGCGCAAGATTACTTCTCACGCTTTCCAATTTTTCTAATTCTAAATTTGAAATTGATACTTGCTTCCTATAAATTTTTGCAGAATTCAAAAGCGCATATTTTGTAAATCCACCAGCGCGATTTATAATTTCAAATAAGTAAGTTGATTCTTTTGTAATTGGGTAAATCCCTGGTTGATTTACTTCACCTTCAATTTTTATTGTATAATTATATTGTGAAGTAGTTGTTGAATTTATATTTACTCTATCTCCTCTTTTAAGTTGAAATTGGAAATTATTTGGATCACTAATTAAATCTAATTTTATAATTTCAACTTTTTGTAAAGAATTATCCCATCTTGTTATTTCAACTTTTTGCAAATCTGCAAAATGGGTTGTGCTACCGGCCATTAATAATAAATTTTTAAGATTATCAGATTCTAAAAATTCGTAAGTCCCTTCAAAATTCACTTCACCATAAATAGCAATAAAATTTTTATCAAGTTGTTTTTTTGGAACTATAATTACATCACCATCGTGTAAATAAGGATTTAATTTTGAATCAAAAGTTATTTTATAAAGCTCTAAATCTGCAATAGATTCAGTTCCATTTTTATGTAATATTTTTATTAGTCTTTTAGATCCTGCATTAAATAAATTTTTTGTTGTGGAGTTTAAAGTATCTTTATTTGCTTTAGCTACAATATTTTTTACTCTATCGGTTGCGCTGATTGTATAAACACCTGGTACTTCTACTTCTCCTAAAACACTTACTTTAAATGTGCGAGGAATTAATAGAACAAAATTAATATCGCTGAATGCATATTTTTTTTTGGTCAAATTAATAATCTTTGTTCTTGCTTGATCTAAAAATAATCCATCGATATTAAAAATTCCAATTCCAGGAAGTAATAGTGTCCCTTCGGGCGAAACAACTAATTCAAGTGTAACTGATGCACTAGAAATAATACTTAAACCAAAAATATCACCAGGCCCAATTTTATATTCTGATGGATTAATTGCCCCATCTAAAATTAATTGGTATTTAAGTGGTGTTGCAAAAGGCGTAATTGAGGAAGGTGTTGAAGTTTTATCCATATTATCATCACTTTTTTTTGATACTTCAAATCCTTGTGATAATAAATAAATTGGAAGAATTAATAATAAAAATAACTTTTTCATAATCTGTTAATTTAATTTTTCATTTAAATGATGCACAATTCTTGTTGCAGTATTTCCATCCCAATATTTTGGAATTTTTGAACTTTTAATATTGTTTTTAAAAATTTTCTCTACGTGATCAATAATATTTTTTGAATTTGTTCCAGCTAAAATATTACTACCAACTTTTATTGTAATTGGTCTTTCGGTATTCTCTCTCATTGTAATACAAGGCACTTTTAAAAAAGTTGATTCTTCTTGTATCCCACCAGAATCTGTAACAACAACTTTACAATTTTTAGTCAGCGAAATAAAATCAATATAACCGAGCGGATTAGTAATAATTATTTTTTTATTCGAAGAAAGCTTTTTGAATAAATTATAATTTTCTAACATTTTTCTAGTCCTTGGATGAATTGGGAAAAATACTTTTCCATAATTTGTAAATTCATTTAGCAATTTTATAATTTCACCAAGTTTATTTTTGTTATCTACATTACTAGGTCGATGCATAGTAACAAGTATGAAATCAGATCCATTTAATTTATATTTTTCTTTTATTTCTGATTTATCAATCTCCTTTTGTAAAGAGACTAAAGTATCGATCATTATATTTCCAACAAAAAAAGTTTTTTCTTTTGAGATTCCTTCTTTTTTTAAATTTATCATTCCACTTTCTTCAGAAACAAATAAATAATCTGAAATTGAATCAGTTACAATTCTATTAATTTCTTCGGGCATAGTTCTGTCAAAACTTCGCAAGCCAGATTCAATATGTGCAACAGAGATTCCTAATTTTTTTGCAACTAAAGAGCATGCAACAGTTGAATTAACATCTCCTACAACAACAATCAAATCAGGTTTCAATTTTGGTAAAACTTTTTCAAACTCAACCATAATTGTTGCAGTTTGAACAGCATGACTTGATGAACCAGAATGTAAATTTATTTTAGGTTTTGGTAATCCAAATTCTTTAAAAAATATTTTTGACATTAAATCATCATAATGTTGATTTGTATGTAAAATTGAATGTTCAAATAATCCAGATTTAATTATCGCTCTATGCAATGGTGCAACTTTCATAAAATTTGGTCTTGCCCCAACAATTGATAATATTTTTTTCTTCTTTATCATTTATCTTTTCGAGTATTGAAGTTCGTAATATTTCTGATATTCACCATTAATAATTCTTTTCCACCAAACTTCATTTTCCAAATACCATTTAATTGTTTCTTCTAATCCATTTTCAAATTTATATGTTGGTTCCCAACCAAGTTCATTTTTAATTTTAGATGCATCAATCGCATATCTAAAATCATGCGCTTGTCTATCTTTTACAAACTCAATTAATGATTCAGGTTTATTTAATATTTTTAAAAGTAATTTTATTATGTCTATATTTTGCCATTCATTATTTCCACCAATATTATAAACTTCGCCATTTTTCCCTTTTTGGATTACAATATCGATTGCAGAACAGTGATCTTTTACAAAAAGCCAATCACGAATATTTTTACCTTCACCATAAACAGGTAATTTTTTATCATTTAAAGCATTCGCAATCATAAGTGGAATTAATTTTTCAGGAAATTGAAATGGCCCATAATTATTTGAACATCTTGTTACAATTATCGGCAAATCAAAAGTTTTAAAATATGAAAGGGCAATTAAATCAGATGAAGCTTTTGAAGATGAATATGGCGAAGTAGGATTCAATGGAGTAGTTTCAACAAATTTTCCATTTTGTGAAAGTGAGCCATAAACTTCATCAGTTGAAACATGAATAAGTTTTGAAATTTTTAATTTCCGAATAGCTTCTAATAAAACTGATGTTCCTAAAACATTTGTGTGAATAAATATTTCAGGACCTAAAATACTTCTATCAACATGCGACTCAGCAGCAAAATGTACAATTGTGTCGATATTATTTTCTTTTAAAGTTTTATCGACTAACTCACTATTGCAAATATCTCCATGAATAAAATTGTATCGTGAATTGTTTTCTATACTTTTTAAATTTTCAAGATTAGCTGCATAAGTTAATTTATCAAGATTGAATATATTTATATCTGAATATTTTTCTAACATGAAGTGGGTAAAATTACTTCCAATAAAACCTGCGCCGCCTGTAATTAAAATATTTTTCATTTATTCATCAATTTTAAATGGTGAATTAGGATTTGATTCATGCCTAACTTCATCAACAACTTCTTTTTTGTTAAAACCCCCAAACAATTTATTTGGAAAATTTAATGTAATTCCATTTCCATCACCAATATTTTTATATGCGTGTACAATTCCTGGAGGAATTATAACCATGCTGGGTAGTTTTTCTCCAACTTCAATTATTTTTTTATTGAGATAAGTTTTGCTCTTCGTTCTATTATCCCATAAATAAAGTTTAAATTTAGAGGACTCCAAAAAAATAAACATATCTGCTTGATCTTTATGCTCGTGTGGCCCACGAACAACTCCGGAATTTGTCATTGAGATATAAGACATTTTTGGAAGAAAATTTTTATCAATTTCATCTTCACGAAAAAGTTCCAAAAGCCAACCTCTCGAATCCGAAAATTTTTGAAGTGGCTTGACAATGATTCCATCAATTTCACCAAATTTAAATTGTTGTGTCATAAAATAAATAATTGAAATAAATAAATATTGTACTTCAATTTTAAAAAAATAAAATTTTAATGCTTTACGGCAGGTAACAAAGTGAGGTTAAATATGTCCTCTTTTTGGATTTGACATAACACTATTTACGAAAAGTGTACCAAATTTACAAGTATCTTTACATCCGTTCTGGTGCTGAAACATTGAGTATTTTGAAACTATTTGATAAAACAATTTTTGTCATCAAACAAAGCGCAACACGAGCAATTGTTAAATTTTTATTTTCACTTATCACTCTATGATTATGATAAAAACGATGAAATGCTTCTGCAACTTGATGCAGATAAGTTGGCAAACGATGTGGTTCGCACATTTCAGCAGAACTTTCAATCATTAGTGGGAACTCCAATAAAACTTTCAGCAAATCTATTTCTTCTTTGGCTTCAATTAAATTTAATTTTGAAAATTGCAAAAGTTCATTTGGTGATATTTTTATTTTTTCATCTTCAGCAAAACGTAAAATACTTGCAATTCGTGCATGAGCATATTGTACATAATAAAGTGGATTTTCTTCGGATTGTTTTTTTGCAAGTAAAATATCAAACTCTAAATGTGTATTTGCACTTCGCATTATAAAAAAATAATAAACCGCATCAATCCCAACATCATTTATCAATTCATCTAAAGTATAAACTTTTGCATTTCGCTTTGACATTTTTACAACTTCTTCACCATCAACAAATGAAACCATTTGATGAATAATTACTTTAACTTTATTTTTATCAAAACCAAGCGCTTCAATCCCTGCAAGTACATCTGGAATTGTTGCAATATGATCTGCACCAAAAATATCAACCAACAAATCAAAACCACGAACAAATTTTTCGCGATGATAAGCAATATCGGGTAATCTATAAGTTGGTTCACCTGTTGATTTTACAACCACACGATCTTTATCAAAACCAAATTTTGTTGTTCTAAACCAAAGCGCACCTTCTTCTTCATAAATTAAATCTTTTTGTCGTAACTGCGATATTACATCATCAATTTTTCCACTACTATAAAGTGAATCTTCATTATAAAAAAGATCGTGATGAATATTTAATTTGTGCAAAGTTTTTTTAATATTTTCAAAACACCATTCTTCACCAAATGTTTGGAATAATGGTTTTCCATTTCCATCAAGTGATTGTCGAGATAATTCACTTCCAAATTTATTCTTTATTTCTTCAGCAATTGTTTGAATGTACAAACCTTGATATCCATTTTCTGGAAAATTTATTTTTAATCCACAAACTTCATTGTAACGAGCAAAAATACTATCAGCTAACAACTTCATTTGATTTCCGGCGTTGTTAAAATAATATTCTCTTGTTACATCATAACCAATCCATTCCAACAAATTTGCAATCACACCACCTAAACAAACTTGCCTTCCATGTCCACTGTGCAAAGGACCAGTCGGGTTTGCACTCACCCATTCTAGATTTACTTTTTTATTTTTTTTTAAATCTGATTTACCAAAATTGTTATTTAATTTTAAAATATTTTTTGATTCTTCAATTATTGCTGAATCTGCAAATCGAAAATTTAAAAAACCTGCACCTGCAATTTCAACTGATTTAATAATTGAATTATCAAGTAATAAATTATTTACAATTGCGCTAGCTATTTCGCGTGGTGGCTTTGATAACATTTTTGCAAGTGTAAGCACAACTGTGCATGAAACATCCCCGTGAGTTGGTAATCTTGGTTTTTCTAAATGGAATTCAACTAAAGGATAATTTAATTTTTTAATTGCGAGCAGCAATTGTTTATAAATATAATTTTGCATTACCCTTTTTTAACTCGAACTAATTTACTTTTTTTAGGTTTAATTTTATCGGTTATAATTTCTTTTTTTGCATCGCTCCACAATTTTTCAAGATTATAATAATTTCGTGTTTCTTCTAAAAATACATGAACCACAACATCAAACAAATCTATAATTATCCAAGAACCTACTGCATAACCTTCTCGTTGTGTTGCAAATTCTCCAATTTTTTTTACTTCATCAACAATATGATCAGCAATTGATTTAACTTGATTTATTGAATTCGCAGAACAAATAACAAAATAATCTGCCATAGTAGTTAACTTACGAATATCAAGAATTGCAACATCTTCAGCTTTTTTTTCCAAACTTAATTTTGATATTTTTTTTGCTAACAATTTTGAGGTCATAAATTTACTTCCAAGGTTTTAAATTATTAAAATCACTTCCAATTAATATTGTTGTATTCACATAAAATGAAGGATTTATTTGCTGAACTACATTTTGTTTTTTGATCCCTAATTGAGATGCAATTAAATATGGAACTTGATTTTCAAAATTTAATTTCTCCCCAATTCTATCAATGACTAAAGTTTCTTTAACATTAAAATTTTGATAATTCCCAACATCAACAATATCGTAACCTAAATTCCTTAAATAATTTGTAACTTTATCTGCAACTCCACTTTTTCCGCAACCATTTAAAACATTTATTTGAATCGATGAAAGAGAATCTTTTTTTACTACATCATCTCTTAAAATTAAATTGCCATTCCAATTTGAAAATAATTGATAAAAACTAAATAATATCCCCAAAATTAATAATCCAAATAAAGTAAAAAATAATTTTGAAAACAATCCGTTTTCTTGAGATGACATTAAATTACATCAACAACAAAATATTTATAAAATAATTACTACTTGCCAAATGGGTCGTCAAATAATAAACGGTTTCGGTAATAATTTGCGTATGGAGATTGTTGATAGGAAAAACTTAGATGAAAATCTTTTGTTGGCTTGTAAACAAGTTCTGCATTATTTATAAAAATTCCTGAAAATTGATTTTGCAATCGTGGATCAACTGAATTGTATGGTGAATTTTGAACACTGATATCAACATTTGCATAAAGTTTGTTATTAAATTTATAGAACAATGAATTTGTGTAACTATTCAACATAATATTTTGATTGCCAGCAGATAAAAATGACATTGAAATTGAATGTCGCATTTGTAATTTTGAAGGATCAATTAAAGATTGAAAATCATATAAATTCATTGGTCGTAATAAAGAAGCGCTTACGCTTGGAACATTTTGCCCATTATTTTTAAATTGAGCAAAAGTAAACTGGAAAACTAAAAATGTGACAAATATAAACTTTTTCATTCCTTATAATACTTATTTCTTAAAATTTAATCAACTTAATTTTTATTTTTATTAATTAATATTTCTTCAACTTTTAATAACTGTTCAGCATTATTGATTCCCAAAACTTCAAGATAGTCATTTGTAGATATTGCCGATACTTTCATTTTCTGCTCTTTTAATGTAGTAAGTACATCAGTCAAATAATATTCTTTTTGGGCATTATGTGGTTTTATTTTTGAGAGAGCTCTAAATAAAAGATCTTTTTTAAAAATATAAATGCCAGAATTTATTTCCTTTATTTTTTTCTCTTTTATAGATGCGTCTCTATCTTCAACAATTTTTAAAACATTGCCATCATTTGTTCTAATTATTCTTCCATAATTAGTTGGATCTCTTAAAATTGCAGTTAAAACAGTTGCAGTTGTCTTTTGTTTTTTGTGATGATCAATTAATTTTAAAATTGTTTCTTTGGTTAAAAGTGGCACATCGCCAGATAGAACTAAAACATTTCCATCAAAATTTTTTAACGCAACTTCAGTTATTTTAACTGCATGTCCTGTTCCCAATTGAGGTTCTTGAACAATTGTTTTAACATAGCTATTATATTTTTTAAGATATTTAATTACCATTTCTTTTTGATATCCAACAACAGTTAAAATTATTTCTGGATTTAAAGTTGTTGCGACTTTGACTACACGACCAATCATCGGTACTCCAAACACTTCAAACATTACTTTTGATTTATTTGGATTGTTCATTCTTGTACCTTTGCCGCCGGCTAAAATTATAATTGCTAATTTTGTTTTCATCAAATTATTTTTTTTCCGAAAGCTGAAAGAATTAAATCCACTGCCAATTCTGCAGTTTGATTTTTAATGTCAAGTATTGGATTTGCTTCAACAACTTCTAAACTTGATAATCGTCCTGAATCAAAAAGTGCTTCCATAAAAGAATGTACTTCTCTATAATCAAGACCCCCCTTAACAGGCGTTCCAACGCCCGGCGCAACCTGTGGATCAAGTGAATCTAAATCAAAACTTACATGCAAATGATCAACATGTTTTAATTTTCTTAAAGATTTTTTTACAACTACACTCATTCCCTCTCTATCAATATCTTCCATTGTGTAAATTGTTAAACCTAATTTTCTAATTAATTTTTTTTCTCCCTCATCCAATTCACGAATTCCAATCAATACTACATTTTTAGGATGAATTTTTGTAAACTCTCCACCGATTGAAGTTAAATATTTACTCCCAATACCAAGACAAGCAGCAAGTGGCATTCCATGAATATTTCCGGAAGGAGTTGTCTCGTTTGTGTTTAGATCACCATGAGCATCAAACCAAATTAGGCCAATTGTTTTATTTTGTCTTCTATTAAAGTTGCAGATACCAGCTAAAGTTCCAATTGCAATTGAGTGATCGCCTCCAAGAATAAGTGGAAAACTTTTGACCGACATAATTCTTTCAATTCTTGTTGAAAGTAAATTACATCCTCTAACAATTTCATTTAAATATTTTAATTTTTCATCTCTCACTCGTTGTTGTTCTGGGGCTTTTATTAAAATATCTCCTTCATCATTTACCAGGTGACCGAGTGATTTTAATTTTTCAGCAAGTCCTGCAATTCTTATTGCAGATGGCCCCATATCAACTCCACGTCTTCCTTGTCCAAGATCCATCGGCATTCCGAGAATTGAAATACGCATTTTTTATTTTATGAAATTAAGTAGTCGTGTTAAAGTTTGACGAATTTCTTTTCTGTGGACAACTAAATCAATAAATCCTTTTTCCAAAACTGTTTCCGCTTTTTGAAAACCTTCTGGCAATTCTTTTTTGATTGTTTGTTTAATAACACGAGGTCCTGCAAATCCAATTAATGCGCCAGGCTCAGCAATATGAATATCACCCAACATACTAAAACTTGCTGAAGCTCCACCAGTTGTGGGATCAGTTAAGATTGAAATGTAAGGCACTTTTGCTTTTGCTAAACGATTTAATCTGCTACTTGTTTTTGCGAGTTGCATAAGTGAGTACGCAGCTTCCATCATTCTTGCCCCACCACTTGAAGAAATAATTATTAAAGGAATTTTTTTATTTAATGCTAAATCAGCTGCCCGTGCAATTTTTTCTCCAACAACTGAACCAATACTTCCACCAATAAATTCAAAATCCATACATGCGATTGAAACAGGAATTTTATTTATTGTTGCTGTCCCATAACGAATTGCATCTTTTAATCCTGTACTTTTAATTGCCTCTCGAATTCGATCTTTATATTTTTTTGTATCAACAAAATTTAAAAAGTCTTTTGAAATCATTTTTGCATCATATTCTTTAAAAGATTTATCATCAAGTAAAAATGAAAAATATTCTTCCGAACCAATTCTAAAATGATAATTACATTTTGAGCAAACTGATAAATTTTCTTTCAAAGTTTGAATATGCAATATTTCTCCACAAGCTGGACATTTTTTCCACAAACCTTCAGGTGTGTCTCGCTTTTGCGACTCAATACTAATATTTTCTTTTGATCTTTTAAACCAAGCCATTTATTTTATTTATTTAATTTTGCTTCAAAACTTCGAATATACATCGGTTCTAAATCTTCAAAATTATTATAAACTGTATATTCATTTTCAGTTGCTAATTGTGCAATTGAAATTGATGAACAAGTAATTACAGTAATTTTATCACTCGGAAACTTTTTATCAGGTTCGTTCCATTCATTTGATAAAATTAATTGATAATCACTATTTGAATTTAATATATCAATTATAGGTTTTATTTCATATTGAGAATTTCTTCTCATTTTATTATTAAAATCATATTTAGCGCAAAATACTTCATCTCTTCCAGCATAAATTATTCCCATAATTTTTGAGTTCGAAGATAATTTATTTTCAAGTGCAGCTGTGTAAATTAAACCATCAATTGTTGGAATTGCAGTAATCGGAATTTCAAGAGCAGTCGCCAATCCTTTTGCCGCACTTAAACCAATTCTCAAACCTGTAAATGAACCTGGTCCAATTGAAACTGCAATTTTTTTTATTTGGCTAAGATTTATTTTTGCTTCACAAATTATATCATCTGTAATTTGTAATAAATTTTCAGAATGAATATTTTTTTGAAAAAGTGTTTTGGTTGAAATTATTTTAGAATTTATATCATCATAAATTGTAACACTGCAACTTGTAGTTGCTGTTTCGATTCCAAAAATCATTTTTCTAATTTTTTAATTTTAATCAATCTCTCATTTGATTTTTGGCCATAAGAAAACTGACATAAATATCTTGGTAATGGTAAAAATTCTTCAACAACTTCTCCCCACTCGATAACCGAAACGCCATCTCCAAATAAATAATTATCAATTCCAATTTCTTTTAATTCATTTGTGTTTTTAATTCTAAAACAATCAAAGTGATAAATCGGTAATTTTCCACCGATATATTCATTTACAATTGTAAAAGTTGGACTTAAAGCTGCGCGTTTAAAATTAAATCCTTTTGCAATTCCTTTTACAAAATGAGTTTTGCCAGATCCAATTTCTCCCGTAATTTCAATAATATCTCCAGCAATTAAATTATTAGAGAATTTTTCTCCTGCAATAATTGTTTCCTCAACAGAATTTGAATTTATTCTTAAATCCATTTTAAGTTGATAAAGTTACAATTGGCAAAATCATTTCTTCCATCGAAATTCCGCCATGTTGAAAACTATCCCGATATTGATTTAAATATTTATTATACTCTGTTGGATATACAAAATAATAATCCTCTTTTGCGGCAATAAAATTTTCAGTAAAACTTGATTTTGGTAGTTTTAATTGCTCAGGATCTTTAACAAAAAGAGAATGTTTTGTGTCGCATTTTAAATTTCTCCCAAATTTGTAACGCAAGCTTGTTGATGTTGCACGATCAGCTATTACTTTTGTTCCTCTAAAACATCTAATACTACCATGATCGGTCGTTAAAACAATTGTAACATTTTTATGTTTTGAAAGTGTTTGCAACATTCCCAAAAGCGATGAATGTTTAAACCAACTTGAAGTTAAAGATCGATAACCAGCTTCATCAGGCGCAATTTCTTTTAACAACATACTATCAGATCTGTGATGAGCGAGCATATCAACAAAATTTATAACAATAGAAGTTAATTTATTTGTAACGTATGAATTAATTGTTTGCTGCAATTGTCTGCCAAAATCTTTGTCATGAATTTTAAAATATTTTAAATCAGGAGAAATTGTAATTTTTTTTCTATCAAAATATTTTTGTAATAATTCTTTTTCATATTTATTATAACTTGTTTCGTTTCCATCTTCACCTTGCCAATATTCTGGGTAGATTTTTAAAATATCACTTGGCAATAAAGAACTAAAAATTGCATTTCTTGAAAATGGAGTTGCAGTTGGTAAAATTGATAAATAATATTCAGTTGAAATTTGAAATAAATTATGCAATTCTCTTTCCATCAATAACCACTGATCTAACCTCATGCAATCAACAACAATAAAAAAAATGGATTTATTTTTTTCTAAAAGAGGAACTACCGACTTCTCAACAACATCATGTGATAAAGTTGGCCTTTTATGTTTTTCTTTTTCATTAATCCAAGTTGAATAATTCTGTTCAACAAATTTTGAAAATGCAGAATTACATTCTTTAATTTGATCAGCAAGCATTTCTTGAATTCCTAATTGCGGATGATCATCCAACTGGATTTGCCATAAAGTTATTTTTTTATAAAGTTCAATCCACTCATCAACATTCATCGGATTCATTAAAGCTTGTGAGATTATATTAAATTCTTGCAAATATTCTTTTGAGATTTGTGTTTCCAGAATTTGTTTTTTCTCTAAAAATTTTTTACAGACAAGTAAAATCTGACTTGGGTTTACAGGTTTTGTTAAATAATCAGCAATCATACTACCAATTGCTTCTTCCATTAAAGTTTCTTCTTCATTTTTAGTTACCATCACAACAGGTAAATATGGCCGCAAAGCTTTTATTTCCGTCAAAGTTGCAAGACCATCTTTGCCAGGCATCATCTCATCCAAAAGAATCAAATTATAATTTTTATGTTGTATCAAATCAATTGCGTCAATTCCATTTGTGGATGTGTCAATCTCGTATCCACGTTCTTTTAAATATTGAATGTGAGGTTGAAGTAAATTGATTTCGTCATCAACCCAAAGAATATTTTTTTGTTCGTTCATTTTCAAAAATTAGTAACTGTCAGTCCTAAAAACAATTATTTATTGAATTGAGATATGCACATCAAATCCCCCTTCATTTGTTGTTGATCCAGGAATTCGTGAACCTCCTGCATCTGGCGCAAGCTTTGTGTATTTGTAAAATACTGAAGCTGTAACTCGCGAACTTAAAATATATCGAATGCGAGGTTCAAAAGTTGTTCTTGAGGATCCTTCTCCAGGTGTTCCACTACCTCCTAAATTTTCGCTTGAAAAAGTTTGTCTATTATTTTTTGAAAATGAATATGAAAAACTTAAATCAATATCATTTGATAATGCCAATCCAAAAACAGGAATTTCAAAACCAGTTCTTGAAAATCCACCTGTGATTGAAATTTCAGTAGAACTATTTTCAGAAATATTTTTTGAAGTTGGAATTAAATCATAAGATGAATTTGTTGAGAATCGGATATTTGAATTAATATTTCCTTTAAAGATTTCTTTAAAAGTCACATTCATTCCAAGAAGTGGAGCAAAACTATAATTTATTCTTTGCGATTCAACCAAAGTTCCACCAGAAGGATTACCTCTTAATGCTTTGCGATAACTTGAGTTGTAAGTATGTTCAAGAGAAACTCTATTAAAATAATTTTTGAGCAAAGTTATTTTTTCCAAACCATCCCACGAAAAAGAATAATTTAATTGTGGAGTATATTGACCAAATGCTTTTCGGATAAAACTAAAAGTTTCAAGTCCATCTTCAAATGCTTCTGAAAATTTTTCATCATTAGGTCTTTTATCAGAATCATCAGATTTTAATTTATTATAAAGTTCTGAAACTTTTTGAATATTATTTAAAATCGGAAATGTTAAAAAAGATCTTTCAATTCCACCACCAGAAATACTACTTACAATTGTTGGCACACCAAATTCATCAGTTTTAAGAGATTGATTTCTTGAATAATCAATTCCAATATTCCAATTTAAATCAATTCGGGCGCCTTCCCATAAATTTCTGTTTGTGCGAATTTGAACTTTGTTTGATTGTGTGAACGCATCATTTATATTTGCATTTTTTGCCCGAAAACCAGATTCAATTTTAAATTTAAAAAAAGGAAAACTATTTTTCGATTCAATTCCAACAATATCAGATGTTGGTTCACTCACTAACCCCAATTGATATAATCTTGATGGCCCAAAATGTTGATCGTATTCTTCAAATGGTAATGTTCCCAATAAATTTTTAAAACCTGGTCTTCCTGGAATTCCATTATTTTGTGATGAATTGGTTTGTGTCCACGAAAAACTAATTCTATCAAAATCTAATAATGGAGTTTTAATAAAATTTTTAAAAATATTTTTAAATTGATTTGATGCTCTAAATTCAGTTTTAGTTTTTGATGTTGTATCTTCTTTAACTTTTTCAATTGATCTTAATTCATTTTTATCAACTTCATCTTCATCAAATCTACTTCTTGGTGGGATTTTTTCACTCGGTTTATCAACCGTGCTTGCACCTATCCAACTTTCAACCATAGCTTTTAAACTAATATCTGAATTTAAAGAAATAGAATTTCCCCAACCCGCACCTTTACCTAAATCACCTTGTTGAAGATTATTTGCCCAACGATACGAAACACCATAACGCAAGGCCATTGTAACATATTTATTGACGTTAAAAATTGAAGGAACTCTCGGAATTGTGTTTACATTAAAATTTTGTGAGTAAGTATTATCTTGTCCAAAAGAAATTAATTGCTCTCTTCCAATAAGATCTCGTAAAATGTCCGAAAAATTTCTTTGCTTTTTTAAAGTATCAGTTTCTAAATGTACAAGTGTGCTTCCAATATCTAATCCATAATCTCCAGATAAATTTAAAAAACCATTTTCAGTTAGCTTCCATGAAAATGCTAAATTTCGACTTGCCGAAAAATTACGAGTTGGATCAATTGGTTTTAATTGATTTCTTAAATCTTCTTTTGTTTGTGACCTGGCTAAATTAAGTCCAAAATTATATGATGTTACAGGAAAGAAAATTTTAAAATCTCTTATTGATTCAAAATAATCAAACCAATCTAATTTAAATGGCTCAAAATAATTTTCAGGAGATAAACTATAAATATATGCAACTCGCGAGTTCCATCCCCAACTTGACTTATTTTGAATAGTTGGTGAGCGCATTGAATTTGTATTGTAAGTAAATCCATAACTAACTTGATTAATAACTTTTTTTACAATCCATAAATCTCCTGGTAAATTTATTTTAAAATTCGGCAAAGCATAACTATCTGAAATTTGCAATGTTTGAGATTCAATTAAAAATTTTTCTTTTGCAACTTGAGCAGAATCTTCAGAGCCGGTTTTACTTTTTTTGTTTTCATAAATTTGTTTTGCTGCTTCTCCAATATCAATATCAGAGCTTGGAATATATTTTGGTTTCACTAAAGCTTCTGAGTGAGAATAGCTAAATGGAAAAGATGATCCATTCCAACTTTCTGGTAAAAACTTTTCAAGTGAAAATGCTGCACTTGCATTCCAACTTTTATTAGTGGTTCTGCTTCCAAATCTTGCTTGAAGAGCATGGAAAAATGGATCAACTTCAGAATAATTAAATGAAAGACTTCCAATATCTGCTATTTTTAAAGTTGATGTAACTGAATATGCCCAACCTGGCGTATCATCAACATCAGTTAAACGCAATTCGTTAACCCAAATTTCGCCATTTAATTGTGCAACACCTTTATTCTGCGGATTGTATACACCAATTGAAATAAATAAAATTCTTGTTAAAGTCGGATTACCTTTAATAATGTAGCGAGAATTGGTTGGACCGTTCGGGACATTTATACTTACAACTTCATTTACAGAATCACGAACTTGTTTGATTGCTGTCAACTCAGAAAATTTTATACTTACATTATTTTGTTCACTCCAACCGGGCAAAACTGGCGCTCGATATTCATAATAGTTTAAACTATCTGCACCAAATCGAACAATAATTTCTGCATCTGCATTATTTGGATCATTGCTGAATCGCTTCAATGCGCCTTTATCAATTTCTTGACCATGCACAAACATTCTTAATTCACGATAACTGAAAACATCAAGTGGTCTGTAAGAAAATCTTTTAATCGCAAAACGAGTTTCGTTATCTCTTAAATTTTTTATATTTAACGATAAAGATTGTTCGTTTCCATAAACTTCTTGATCAACAATTGTTCTATCTCTTGCTCTTTTAACTCCGGGTGGGATTGTGTATTCAGGATTATCTTCAAAATTTACTGTGCTAACTTGAAATGTAGAATCATTTTTTACAAGTTCTTCCCACTGATTGCCAACTAAATTAAAATCGACTAAACGGATATCTAAAACTTTTGAAGCGCCAGTAACCCAAAGTCGAATAGTTTCGATAATTGATAAATCTGGTTTTCCGACTTTGTTAGAAAATTCATTAATTGGAATTCGATATTGATACCATCCGTTATTGCCAGCACCAGCTCTTTGTAAATTTGATGCGCTTGTATCTAAATTTAATTCATAAGTAAAATAACTATCTGTTTGATCTAAAATATTATTTCTATTAAAATCTTCAGTATCGGGGAATCTTCCAATTTCGCTCGATCCATTATTTTCAGTTCCATTTATTAATTCAAAGGATGATGAAAATTGCCAATCATCACCAGACGGATCTTCTACAATTTCAGAAAAAAGATTTTTATTTGCATTTACAAAACTGGAATAATAATTTTTTTCAGCGTCATTAGTTAAACCATCAATTCCTGTATCTTCGCCATCATTTAAAATCCCATTTTTAAAAACACCTTGATCTTCAGTGTTATATAATTTATTTGGAATTATATCTTCATTTATCATTCCTAGGTCTAAATAAACTTTTGTTTTTCCAACTTCATAACCTTCATAAATTTTTACCCAAACTTCTATAAAATTAATATTTTCACGGGCTAGATCAATAACACTTGATGAAACCATTCTTTGAACTCCAGCCCAGTTTTTTTGTGGATCATCTAATAAAGTTTTTTGAAGATCGTTTGAAAAATTATAAGCTCCTCTTTTTTTTGGATCATATCTGAGTGATAATGCAGTAACTTGCTCTTGTCCTCGTGCTACATATTTTTTATCTCCCCAAATTTCGTTTACCGAAATATCACTTGGTAAAATATTATACCAAAACATTTTTGCTTTTGATTTTATCAAAGTTGTATCCGCAATATTAATTGAGGGCGGACTCATATCACGCCACAATCCGTAACCAACACCAAGCGGGATTGTGCGTTTACTTCCTTCAAAGTCGTCTATGTACGCGATTCCTTTTGCATTGTCAATTTCAATTGTACTCTTTTTTGTATTTGGATCTGGTGACATGTATGCAGCTTCGCCTCTCAAAGTAAAATCCGAATTTGCATTAGTTGAAATTCCCGGTAAAAAATTTACAACATCAGTTAAAAAATTTACAGTACCACTAGTTGAAAAATCAAAACCCATAATTGTATTTCTAATTGGCTCTTCATTTAATCTAACTTTATCACTCAAAGTTTGTTCATCAAGAGTCATCAATGTAAAACCGATATTTGATTTTTCAGTCAAATTTGTTTCACCACGCAGACCGAGCAAAGTTTTTGATGCGAGTTGAAACAAATCATTTTGTTCAAATTTTACTTGCAGATTTGCCCCCGGAACAAGCGCGGCTTGATTTTTTATTAAGATTTGGCCAACAATATAATCAACAGTGTAATCAACATTAATTACTAAAGGTTGGCCATTTAACAAAACTTGAACACTTCCCTCAACAACATTAAATCCTAAATTAATTGCGTTAGAACTTCCAGCTTTAGTTTTCCCTTTTATAATAAACCGATCGCGAGAAGTTTCATATTGCGCAGCAAGTTGTGTCGTATCGTATAATTTTTTAAATGTAAATGAATCAGCAGGGATTGTAATTCCATTTTTTTGAAAATATTCAGTGATACCATCATCAAATGGTCTTATTTGCGGAAAAATAATTTCTCCTCTTACTTCATCAATTGTAAAAGGAGGATTGTAATCAAAAACATTATCAGGAGTTTTTGCACCAACATCATTTATATTATCAAATCCAAAAAGAGATAATAATTTTACTCCACCAATTTCTGTAATTGCTTCTTTTGCGGGGAGTTGATAAAATATTTGTAATTCAAATCCAGTTTTTGAAACATTTCTTCCACCTAGTGAGTAAATATTTTTCAACATCATCCGCCATGGAATAGAAAATTGCGGAATTAAATTTCGTGGTTTAATTAATTTTAAAACTAAAACTGAATCACCTTGTTGAAGTGTATTGGTAAAATCGCCATAAAAAATATCATCATTCGGTCCTTGACCATTTGCAACACGATATGCAATTGCAATTGCTTGTCCATCTTGAATTGATTTATTAAAAGTTATAAATCCTGTGTATTCATGAATAACATAATCTTTTTTATCAAGTTTATCCCAACTTCCAATTTCAACTTCACCGGGAATTGTTTTATTTGCATTTCTTAATGGATCATAATTTTTTAAGATTGGTTCATAAGCTGGTAAATTTAAAAATGCATTTCCTTTTCTTTCGTTCGGATCATTTGGACCGATGTGAGTAATCCAAATTTCTGCATCAATAATTTGAACAGCTGAATTACCTTGAAGTGATGTATAAAAAGGAGTAAAATATTTTATATAACTTGTATCAACAAAAAAGTGATCGCGAGAATATTCCCAAGTACGTTTTTCAAATGGAACTTCTTGCGAGCCACCAGAAATTGATTTCTCTTGAATTTGCCCCTTCTTTTGAGATGCAACTGCGGTTAATTTTAATGGTCCAATTTGCATTGCAGTTTTAATCCCAAATAAAGCTGAACTACTTGAAATAAAACTAGAATTTGTTGGTAATGAAACGTTTCCAGCTTCAACACTTTGTATAATTTCATCTTCATAACCTGTATATTTTATTCGCAATTGGTTTTCATATTCAAAAGTCCGTTGCGTATTCCAATCTGCAAGAATATTTAATTTGTCACCAATCATTCCACTAACATTTATTTGAACGTTCTGAGAAAAATCTGGTTCGTTCCGTTCGGAACCAAGCCGCGAAATTGTACTTTGTTCGGTTTTTGTATTTCTAAAACCAGCTCTGATATCAACTGCACCAGAAATTTGTAAACTAATTCTTGGTGGACCAAAAATACTAAAAACCGGATTTGCTGGAATCGGAATATCAATATTTGTAAAACTTCCCATCAGCTGACTTAATGCATCTCCTTTTTTCTTAGAACTTTCTTGAAGTGAAATTAAATTTTTATAAAGATTATATATTCCATCACGCAATCTTAATTTTATAAAATCATCTAATGTTAGTTGATAAGGAATTTTTACATCTTTACCATCAACTAATTCTCTTACAATTACAAATTTGCCGGTTGAATCAATTTCAATTGTTTTTTGAATAAATGATGGCGCTTCTAAAAAAAATGAATATTTATCTTCATTAGTTATTAATGCAGTTTGGCTTGAATTACGTTTATATTTAAATTGATTATATCTTAATAAAGTATCTGCCGGCGATGAAGTTAAAAGTGAATCGACTAGAAAATCAGAATTATTAAATGAGCTTCCAGATCTCCAAGCAATTGAAGAAAAGCTAAAAATAATAATTGCAAAAGTGTAAAAAATACACTTTTCGATAAAACTAAAAGCTTTCAAATAAGTAAGTGTTTGATAAAGTCAATGAATACTAATTTTTAAAAAAATAATGCTGTTGCTCTAAATGAGCAAATAATTAGTAACAAATTTTATAACATTGACTCCATTGATATTGGTTTATTATCAAATTTACATTTAAAGGATTTAATTTACAAGAATTGAAATCGAATTGAATACATTGATTTGCATTAGTATATTTCGGTGAAATGATTTTATACAAATATATAATTAGATCAAATGCAGCTCCATTTGTTGGAGCATTTGCAACTTTGATGGGAGTTTTTGTATTGCAAGCAATTATGAAAATGCTTGATCAACTTCTTGGCAAAGGAATTGACACATTTGTAATAATCGAATTATTAATTTTAAATCTTGCGTGGATTGTTGTATTAGCTGTTCCGATGGCAATTTTAATTTCGACATTAATGAGTTTCGGTAAACTTTCATCCGAAAGTGAAATAACTGCAATGAGAGCTCATGGATTAAGTTTATATAAAATGATTTTTCCAATTTTAATTATTGGGTCAATTATTACATATTTATTAATTGAGTTCAACAATAATATTTTACCTGAAGCAAATCATAAATTAAAAACTTTGATGATTGATATCCGAAAGAAAAAACCAACTTTAAGTTTAACTCCCGGCGTTTTTTCACAAGAGTTGCGTGGATACAGTATGGTTGTTAGAAAAACTTTTGAGAATTCAAATGATTTTGAAGATGCAACAATTTATGATCATAGAAATTATTTAAAGAGTGTAATCATTTCTGCAAAAAAAGGAAACATTTCTTTTTCAAACGATTATCAAAAAATTATTGTTGATTTGTACAATGGCGAAGTTCACGAAACATCACAAAAAGATGAAAGGGTTTATAGAATAATTAAATTCCAGCATCAAAAAATAACAACACCAGCCGAGGGATTTGAATTTATTCGATCATCCGATAATGCATTTGGAAGAGGTGACCGTGAATTAAGCGCAGGAGCGATGTTATACATTGTTGATAGCTTACAAAAAAAAGCCGATGAAGTAAATTATAGAATTGAAAAATTAAATAATTCACTTAGAAGTGTTCAATTAAATGGTTTTGTAAAAGAAAATACTCCGGAAGATTCTGCTTGGGGAAATATTAAACAATTTTCTGATGCACGAAGTCAAGTGATGATGTATTCAAATTTATTAGATGTTGAAGTATTTAATTTAACTCAATACACAAAATCTATCAGGGAATATATGGTTGAGGTTCATAAAAAATATTCAATTCCATTTGCTTGTATTGTTTTTATTTTTATCGGGGTTCCACTTGGCGTTCTAACTCGTCGCGGCGGAATGGGTGTTGCAGGTTCAATTAGTATCGGATTTTTTATTTTGTATTGGGCTAGTTTAATTAGTGGCGAAAAGCTAGCTGATAGATTAATTATTGAACCTTGGCTTGGAATGTGGATGGCAAATATTGTTTTAGGACTATTTGGAATTTTGCTTACTTATTTTGTCGCAAAAAGTCCGATCGATTTAAAAAAATATTTTTCATCAAAAAAAATAAAATGATAAAATTTGACTTTTATATTGCCAATAAATTTTTTCTAACAGCTGTATTTTCACTTTTTGTTTTTGTTTTGATTTTTGTTTCAATCGATTTGATGGAAAAGTTAGATAATTTTATAGATAGCAATTCATCAAACGAAACAATTTTTAGATACTACATTAATTTTATTCCTGAAATAATTAAACTGATGACACCAATTGCAATGCTGCTTTCATCATTATTTACAACAGGAAAAATGTCAACTTCAAACGAATTAACTGCAATGAAGGCAAGCGGTTTAAGTTTATATCGATTTATGATGCCAATTTTAATTATATCAATGTTAGTAAGTTTATTTTCGGTTTATTTTAATGGGTGGATTGTTCCGATAGCAAATCGCGAAAAATCTACAATTGAAAGATCTATAGATGCAGTAACTCTTGAAAATGCGCGAAGTGATGTTTTTATGCAAGAGGGTCCAAAATCAATTTTATCGATGGTAACTTTTGATAATGCTTTAAAACGTGGGAACAATATTTCATTTGTAAAATTTAAAGATTCAACTCGGCTTTCTATAAACGAAAGGATTGACGCAAATTATATTTTATATGACACATTGAATTTTAGTTGGACAATGTATGATTGCAAAATTAGAAATTTAGAAACTGGTGAATTTTATCGTCTTAAAGAAAAAAATATCGGTTCACTTTCTTTTGCGCCAAAAGATATTGTAGTTAAAGTTGATAGACCAGATGAGATGGTTTATGATGAATTAAAAGAATATGTAAATCGTCAAAAACAAAGTGGAAATCTAGTTACAAGATGGATAGTAGATTTTTATGGAAAAGTATCTTTTCCCTTTTCAAGTTTTATAGTTGTGTTATTTGGAGTTCCATTTTCGTTTGTTAAACGTCAAGGTGGACTTGCATTACAATTTGGACTTGCAATTTCGATTTCATTTATTTATCTCGGTTGCACAAAAGTAATTCAAGTTGTAGGATACAATGGGGATTTGGATCCACTTTTAACAGCATGGCTACCAAATATTATTTTTTTATTTGCCGGGATTATTAATATAGTCCGAGTAAAAAAATAATTAAAAATTAATCGTTAAAAATATTTCAGGTTTTAATTTCCCGGAATAATTATCAAAATTTAATTTTACTTCCGTTTCAATTTTTTGATTATAAATTTTAGCTTGCAAAGCAGCATTTAGTGCACTTAAAATATGATTTACAAAAACTATCCTTGAAGCCAAAGTTGCTGAATCAAAATATTTATTTGCCTTTCCACGCATTGCCATATAATCTTTAACTTGTTGCGGGACATCCTCGCTGTACGAATCATCACCAAGAGGATCTCCATTAAATTGATAAGTTGACCAACCATATTTGTATTGCAAATATTTTCCAATCAACTCGTAATATTGTTGGCTACCAAATTGTGGTAAAACATGTGTAAAACCGATTGTGTGAGAAGAACTTTCCCATTTATTAATTTCTTCCCAACTAACACGCTCCCAAGGTTTTAAATTCGAATTTGGATTTATAGAAATTGCAACAGGATCACCATACTTTGATCCGTTTTTATTTAACCATTCAGAATATTTTACAACACTCCAATTTTCATCAGCATAATTTTTATAAAGTTTAGTTTGCTCATCTCCTTTATTTTGAAATACAATCCAAGATGTAATTGCAGCAACTTCAACTGTGAAAAATAAAATTGATTCGAAAGTATTTTCTGTTAAATACTCGCCACTGCCTGGTACAATTGCAGAATATAAAGCAGCTTTTAGTGGTTTTACTTTTTGTGGATTTTCAAATTTTGGAACATTTACAATTGTATCTTTATAATTTTTTAATTCATAAAAAAAACTTTTGCGTGGATTTTCTCCACAGAAAAGAATTCCAATTGTTAAAAAATAAAATAAAATTATTTTCATTCTACATCGAATCCAAATAAAACGCCAAAATAATATCTCCACTCAGGATTATAAATAACCTGTTGGTTGTCCTTTACAAAATTGACTTTATCAATTCCATAAGCGGCGTTAAAAAATATTCTTGTGGGATAAGAATAAAAAGAAAACATTTCTAATCTGAGTTCAGCACCATAATCACGCTTCCAGTTTTTAAAATCATTTTTTCCATTCCAAGCATTTCCGAAATCATAAAATATTGAAGCGTAAATTTTTTCAAATTGAATATGCGCTAAATTAAAATCAAGTTTATTATAAATCGGAAATCGATAAGTTGCATTTACAATTGCCATTTCGTTACCACCAATTGAATAAAATGGATATCCTTTCATCCCAATTAATCCACCGGCATAATAATAATAAAAATCCTGATTGATTGTTTGATTCAAAATAGAATTTGCTTGTAATGAAATTGAAAATGTTTGATTTGTTGATGGTATTTTTAAATGCTCGCGATAATGTATCTCAGCTCTATCCAAATTAAAATCTGAAAGTTTTAGAAGCCAATTGCCATTACCTTGATCTTCATATTCACCTGTTGAATTAAATTCGCTGAAATTTTTTTCATATTTAATTTTAAATTTTCTACCAACAGGATTTATATCCATTGTAGTAGATTTTTTAATTGCGTTCAAATTCCATTCAACATAAAAAGAATTAGCGGTATAATATTTTTCAGTTGAGCCGGGAACTGAAAGCGGTAAATGTGAGTCATCACCAGGAATGGTAAAAGAGCTAATATCAACACTATAATTACTTAAAACATAAGCAAAAGTTAAGAAGTCGGCATCGCTAAAAATATGATGTTCTAATGAAAAATTGACCTCGGACAAACTATAAGTAATATTTAACGGGAATTTGTTAACCTCGCGAACTAAATCCAATTCGGAATTATTTTTACGCGTTACATTAAAATATTGTAAACTTAAAGTTGGCGCCAAACCAATTTGATAAAATATTGGGAGTTTATCTCGATACTCTAAACTAATAAAAAGATCCCTTTCAAGTAAAGAATTTATAGCGATCCCTCCAAATATTCCAAATTTATTTAATACGTCAGATGAGCTAAAATAAATTCCCGGTTTTATATTTTGATACCCCTTATTAATTTTATTGTAATTATCAAATCGCAATAATGGAACAAGAGACATTGAGGTAAATATGTTTTCATAATTTTTGGAAGGTGCTTTTTTAATGTCATGATCATTATAATATTTAAGATTGTTATAGTTTTCAGATTCTTTGCTTACTACATCAGTTTGACTTGAAAGGTATATATGATTTGAATAATCTGTAAAATTATTCTTATCAATTTCAGAAATTACAAATCCATTTTTATTGTACAACGCAAATATAATTTTGCCATTACTATTTTCAGTTGGATAAAATGCACCACCAATTACATTTGTAATTTGAGTTATATTTTTAGTTTCAATTTCATATTTATATAAATTATAAATTCCGGTTTTATCAGAACTATAATAAATACTTTTCTCATCTTCAGAATAATTTGGATGTCGTTCATCTTCAAGGCCATTTATTATAATTTTATATGTTGAATCAAGAAATGAATATTCTGCAATATCCTGTGCATCACGATTTGAAAATCCAAAAATTATTTTACTTCCATTTTTAGAATATTTCGGCATCGAACATAATTCCCCATTTGTAAAATTTGTTAATTGTCTAAAATTTTTTCCGTTTATATCAATAATCCCTAAATTTGAAGTACCATCTTTACTAAAAACAAACGCAATTATTTTTTCATCCTCAGATAAAGTCGGGTTCATTGCACGAGTGCCAAAAGTTATTCTTACTTCCTTTTCATTCTCAAAATCCCAAAAATATAAATCACTTAATTCAGAAAAATGTTTGTTTTCTCTGGTATTTTTAGAATAATAAATTCTTTTTGCACTTTTATCCCAAGCTAGTGCTGATGAGATGTTATCATTAATCTCAGTTTCTTTTTTTGATTCAACATCGTAAACATACAGTGAAGATTGATTAAAATAGTCATTTTGTTTTGTAGAAGTGTATGCAATTTTTTTAGAAGATGCCGAATAAGTTGGATAAAAATTTCCAAAACCACTATTCAAAATAATTTTACCTTCATTTAAATTATTTTTTATTTTTTGAGTTCTATAGCTATATAACTCAGTAATATAATTTTTCCAATCATGATAAATTTCAACACCTGTTTTTGATATTGTATTTTGTATTGCATCATCAATTTTTATACTTGATAATTTTGCTAATTCACGAGATATTTTTGGGATTGCATCATCTCCATAAGTTTTATGAATATAACTTGCCAGCGAAAATCCTGCATTGTACGAAGATTCATTCCCCAAAGAATTTTTTCCAAAAACACTCATCTCGTTCCAACTTAAGAGTTTGTTGTTAAGTGCATGAACTCTTAAAATCATATCGCGATGAGAATCCCAATGATCATAATTTAATTCAGGACGATTAAATTGTGCAACTCCTTCTGCAAACCAAGAAGGAACATTAAATCCAGAGATTGGATAGGAAACAATCGCATTTGGATATCCATATAAAACATCTTGTCTGCGCTCTTCTTCATAATTTAACATTTGTAAATAAAATGCGGGGAATTTTCTACCAAACTTCATTGAGCATTGCATTTGTATAATATGTGTAAATTCATGCGTTACAACATTCCTCAACCAGTTGTGAGTTCCACGCAAATCAAAATCTAATGAAGGTGCATAAATTTCAATTTTATTATCATAAAAATATGCAGCACCATTTGAGTAATCATCAAAATCTTTAATGATGATGCTTATTTTAGAATCAGGTTTATAATTGTAAAGCGAAGTTATTGGTTCATAAATTTCTTCTGCAATTTTTGAAATTACATTCGCGCTTCTCTCAGTTCCATCGTAATAATGAATTAGAAAATTATTTGTTTCGATTGTTTTCCAATTTACATGAACATTATTAATATGTTCTTCCTGCGAAATTATAATTTTGGAAAATAATATTATAAGAAATATTATTTTTCTCATTTTATAACTGCAATTTTAATCAGCTTTTTAAATTGGACACCATTTTTTTCAGCATTAACATGAGCAAAATAAATACCACTTTTAACAGAATTAACATCCCATTCAACTTCATTATCCATTCCAACAAAATTGGTTCCAATTAATTCTTTTATTTTTTCCCCTGTGATTGAATATATTTTTATTGAAATATTAACATCTGTATTTAAATGATATCTGATATAAGTTTTGTTTTCGTAAACGGGATTCGGCCAATTATAAACAGAATTTGGGTTCACTAATTCGTTTCCTGTTATTGGAATTAATTCAGTTATAGAATAATTATTTGTGTGATATTTATCTCCGTAAATATTATTCCAGAAAGATTTTGTTGTGTCAATTGTGTTTTCTAATTTCCAAACATAAATTGAACTATCGATTGATGAGGCTGCTAAGTATGAATTATAAATTGATAAACTAGAATTGATCCCACCAGTTTGCTGTGGAAAATCTGGATTTAATATTCCTAAATTAGTATAATTATAAATGTGACCATTTTCAGAGCCGAAAAAAATTAATTTTTCTTTCGAATTAATTTTTCCAGTTATTATTGATGCTGAGGATATACCTCCACCATCTTTTGCATAAATTGGAAATTTTTCAATTTGAACACCATTTAATTGATAAGCCATTAGCCCATTTTTTGTTGGAAACATTATATCAACAAGTCCATCATTATTTAAATCAGTTATTGAGTGAGGTGCTGTTGGAAAGTTATTTAATATATATTCCGTTGTAGAGTTATCTGATCTATTTATTAAAATTAATTTCCCTTCTGAGGTTAATATTACAATCCGTGGGATTAAATTTGAGTTAGTATTTGAAATATAAGATGCTGAATTAATTTTTGAATTTATATTCCAAAGTATTCCAGAATTATTTTTAATTTTTGTTTCAGCTACAGCTAATAATTCATCTTTTGATAATATTAGAAATTTAATTTCGGAATCTAGTTCAAATAATTTTTCTTTTTCAATTACCGAAGTGTCAATTTGAATTCTATAAACTCTTCCACTTTTTGTTCCATAATAAATAAATTGTTTTCTATCATCAGATGTATTTAAAACAAGTGGAGTTGTAATTAATTCATTTGCATTTAAAGTTTTTAAAATATCTGCTTGCCCATCATTATCCTCATCTATAGTTTTTATAATTATAATTGATGAATCAGACAAAGCAGCAACTAATTTTGAAGAAGAAAGTTTTAAATTTTCAAATAAAATAATTTCAGATTTTCCACCTTTTGTTGAAAATAATCCAGTACTATTATTTAGAAGTGGACTTCCCTCTAATGTAAAACAAAATATTGAATCTCCCGAATTGTAAAATAATTCAGGCAGAGCATTGTTATTTGCATTTTCAAGCACTGGAAATGAAGCCAATTTATTTCTCAATAAAGCATTTTTATGAACTAATATTGAATTGATATTTGATTTACTTTTTTCGAAATCAAAAGTTGCATTAGTTGAAACGGAACTAAAATTTTTGATTACAATATTTGTGTGACTTCCTGTTTGAGATTTTGAATTTGGAATTGTGTTTTCTGAGAACTCATTTTTGTAAAATGGTGAGTAGTCATTTTCTTTAAACCAATAATCATAAATAGAACCACTTTCTGTGCCTGAAGCTGGATGGAGCATATTAAAGTTTTTTCCAATATCATTTGATCCATCAGCTTCAACTAATGAAACTCCGCGATTTTTATCATCAGCATTAATTGTATTGGAAGAAATATTTTTTTCTATAATATTTTCGTTTATGTGCCAGATTAAAATCCCTCCTTGAAAAGAAAAAATATTTGTTTTTAAACCCGGTAAACTCCAATCAAATTCATCAGCATTAATTAGATTTCCAAAAATTGAATTATTTGATTGAAAACTGAGTGAGTCATCATCCCCAGTAAATATTTTTTTAATTTCACTTCCACGCCACTTAAAAGTTACTTCTAAGTTATTTTGATTTGCATCTCTATTACGATTTTCAATCAAAAAATATTCTTTTGCACTAATTGGAATTTTATAAATTGTATCTTTAATAGAATTAGTTTTCGATGCCGCCGGCACTAAAATTGATTTTTGATTTTTTGTTATTATAATCGGTTCAACCCATCCAAGTTTAATTTTTTCCCAAGCAGATGGTTCTGGTGGAAACATTCCGTGAAAGCTAAATATAGATTCACCATCCATTAGCCCAAATCTGCCAATTACTGATCTTCCCGTTTTTGTGTTAAATAAATCTGGCAAACCTAAATGACTTCCAATCATTGAAGCAATCAATCCATTAATTCCAAGTTTATAAAGTGTTTGACCACTAATTGAAGGTAAATAACGATTTTCAGTTTCTGGTAATAGAGCTGTATTTGTAATTTTGTAATTTCGGTTTTTTAAATTAATTCCTGTAAAATTATTTCCAAAATATTTTTGAAATGTTGCCAAATTAAAATAAATCGATGGCAAATCGTAAGGAGTGGGATCATATCCGAGAGCTGAGCGTAAATCTATATCTTTTCCCACTCCTGCATGAAAAATCACAAACATATCATATTTTTCAATAGGAAAATTAGGTCTCAATGAATCTGCTTTTTGCCATGCTTCTTGAATTAGATTTCCAAGTTTTGAATAATTTGATCCACTTGATGAGAATTTACTCATTGAGTCAGAAACAGTTACTAACGCAGGGAAAATTGTTGAACTGATAATTTGTTGACCATTACTTGATTTATGAAAATAATTTTTTGCGAATTCTAAATGTTCTGCAAAGTAATTTGAATCACGAGGTGGCGCATCTAAATAATATTGTGTAGAAATTGAAAGATCAAACTCACCATTCCCATTTGTCCTTTCATCATAATCTTTTAAGAACTGAACTCGTAACGCAAGAATTTTTACAGTGTCTAAATTATTTTTAAAATTTGGTTTTTTATTTTCAGAATGTATTTTTAATGGATGAAGTAAAGTTTGAGAACTTAAATTGAAAAATAAAAATATTATTACCAGAATTAATTTCATCAGAATTTATTTCTGAATATTTACCAACCGATTAATAAAGTGAAACGCAAAGTTTCTGAAAGAGGATGAAATTCTTCTTCAGTTTGAATCCAACTAAAATCGAAACCATAAATATCGTATCTAATTCCAGCGCCAAAAGTTTTAAATTTTCTATTTCCATAGTTTGGATCTTCATAAAAATATCCTGCACGTAATGCAACTAATTTTGGTTTGCCATACCAATATTCAACACCAAAGCTCGAAATGACTGCACGCAATTCTTCGCGCATTGATTGATCGATCCATGAAGTAAAAATTGCTTTATAGTATGGATCTGTATAGGATTTTTCTTCATCAGTTTTTATTTCACCATCACCATCTAAATCTTTACCACGGCGAATTAATAATTTACTAAAGTCAGCTGCAAATTGAATACTGTTGTATTCATCTTTTAGAGGATAAAATGCAAATCCAATTCTCAAATTTGTTGGGATTGGATCTGCTTGCGCATCATCTATATAAGTTATTTTTGGACCGAGATTTGATAAATTAAAACCAGCACTAAAATTATTTCCGAGATCTAAATCAACAAATGGTATAATTAATTCTTTTGGTTTGTAAAGTCCACCAATATCTGCACTAACTGCATAACCAATACCTGAACCTTCTTCACTTCCAGTTCCAAATGGTGCAAGCCGACTGTTTATAAATCTTAAATTTAAACCAAGCATAAAATCTTGAGTTAAAAAAGTTCCGTAACCGAGAGTTATTGCATATTCGAAAGAAGTAAATTCTTCAATAACTTCAGGACCTTGTTCATTTGTGCGTGCAAATTTACCTAAATTAAAAAATGTAATACTTGCCGCAACATTTCCTTCCAACTCTGGAAAATATTGTCGGTAATTAAAATAATCGTAATACAAATCAGAAAGTTGAAATTGTGGCAGCCAATTTGAATGTGTGATGCTCGCTTCATGACCTTGTAATTGAGCGAGGCCTGCGGGATTCCAATAAATTGATGAGACATCATCAGCGAGCCCGGTGCCTACTTCTCCCATTCCGCTTGCACGTGCATTTGGAGAAATTAATAAAAACGGAACTGCAGATGTTGAAACTTGCGACATCAAATTAAAAATTAAAGTAAGATTAAATCCAAAAATCAAAATTATTTTTTTCATATTTTTTTATTTCATTATTACTAGTTTTCCGATAGCTTCATTTTGAAGTTGTTTATCAATTGTTGTTGCATTTAGTTTGTAAATATAAATTCCATTTGCCAAATCATCACCATCATTATCACGACAATCATATTCAATATTTACAAATCGATCTGAAAATGTTTGTAACTCTATTTTTTTAATTAAACGACCAGCAATTGTATAAATATTTATTTCAACATCAATTGGTTCTAATTGGTTATGATGAAATGTAAAACGAGTTGAAGATTTTGCTGGATTAGGAAAATTAAAAACCTCTGATAAACTCAAAGTTGAAGATGAAGTTACAGAAAATTCTATTTTTTTTTCACTTGAATTATTATAAACATCCCAACATTTTACTTTAATTGTATGTTTTCCGATTTCTAAATTTTGTAATTGATAAGTTGCAGTTCCCTTTTGATAATTATCTCGAGCACTTCTATAATAATTTGTTAAGTCGATACTTTCTTTATTTTCATCAATCCACGCTTCAATACGATGACCAATTCCGCTACCAGTTGCATTAATTCCACTTGAGTCAGATAATTCAACATAAAGTGTAGCATTTTCAGAAATTATATCACCATCTTGAAAATCATTTTTATCAAAGTAGATTGAAATTTTTGGGCCAACTTTATCACTTCCAATATTTTTTGAAGTTCCGCCAACAATCAATTCGTTTGTAAATCCTCTGCCATCATTATTTAAATTATTAAAATAAATTGAGAGTCTTCCATTTTTATTTTCATAAGAAATATCTTTTGGAGTAATAAATTTAGCATTCATTTTTCCATTTGATATTGAATGTTCTCCTCTAAAAATTACGGCTCCTTTTTCAACAAAACGGAAAGTAATTCCCAAATCTGTAATTGTTTTAAATCTTTCAGAATCAAAAACAGTTAAAAATGCAGTTCCATTAAAATTATTTACAATATTATTTTGTTCATTTTTTACGGAAGCTGAAATTGAAATTTTCTCTAAAGCTCTTAAAGTATCATTTGAAGTTGAAGAAATTTTTTTACCATTCAAACTATCAATTGAAATAAAATATTGCGGTACCGCGAGACGAATTGTTGGATCGCCAAGCAAATGATATTTTTGATTGTTATCTAAACTTCCAGAAGATGGATCATTTTTTGCGAGAAGTAGTGCATCACCAATTCTTGAAACTGGTGTAAATGGATTTATTGGAAACATGTATTGATAAATTTTATAATTCATTATGGCATTATCTCCAGAAAAAACTGCTCGAGTTGCACTAATTACACCCAATGCTCCACCATTTGAATTTACAATTACATCTTCTGCTGAGCTTTGCTCACCGACTTCATCAAATCTTCCCCAATCACATGTAGCTGCAATAATTAATGGTAACCGATTTCCATTTTTAAATTCAGATTTAACATCTTCCTTTGTTAAAATACTTTCGTGTGCCCAAACTTTTGAATTTCCATGCCCTGTATAATTTAAAAGTAATGTGCCTTGATTAACTTGATTTATTAAAGTACTGCGCGCTTCTGGTTTTCTTCTTCCTGAAGCTGAAATTGTTGTTGGATAATCACCGATATAAATTTTTTTAACATCATAACTTGAAGGCACAAATTGTGTTGCAAGTCTTTCAGCTTGCTCTTCGTTATCGGCACCATCTATGTTGTTATTTATATTTCTATCATCTGCTGTAATTGTAACTAAATTTTTCCATTCATCAAGCGGTGGATTTGTTTCGTAGCGGATTATTTTATCTACAATTTGTTTTGCTTCAACTGAACTTCTAACTGTTAATCTGCCATGTGCGATTGAAACTGAATTTACATTTATTGAATCAAGCATTACAAAAAAATCGTCATAATTATATGAAGTGATTTGAATATTTGAATTATCTGTTTCAAAAGTTGGAACATAATTTTTATCGATATTTAGAATGTTTCTAAAATCCATATTTCCATCCCCAAAAAATAAAGCATATCTGGGTTTTGTTTGCCAAGTTTGATTTGCTTGCAATAAATAATTTCTAATTGCAACAGGATCTTTTAATCCAAAACCAAATTCATTAAACAATGTATCAACATCGATTACCAAAGTTTTTAATTTATTTTGAATTGATAATTGTTCTTTATGATTTTTTAGACGATTCGCTTCAGTATAAAAATCTCTGTGAGCAATAATTACAAAATCGGCACCAATAGTTTCTTCAATTAAATTTGAATTAGGAATTGCAACTCCAATTTTTGGAATTTTAAAAGTTGATGAAGTTCCTGCCCAATAATTTTGAATACTCCCATTTGTTAAAATATCTTTAAAAGTAAAATTACCTTGCAATTGTTGAAGCTGAACATTTTGAAATTTTTTTACATTTTCGATATTTGTAATATTATAAATTTGAATTTGATTTGAAGTAAATCCATTTATTGAAAATTCAACTATTGCTGAAGTGTCGGGAGATGTAAAAATTAAATTATCATTTACAGCTGAAAGTTGTTGATTATAAAATAGTTCAATCCAATTTATATATCCAATTGCAACTGAAGAATTTGCAGTATAACTTAATTTTAAATTACTTCTACTATCAGTAAGTAAAGGGATAATTTTTGCAGAACCATTTTCTTTTTTTGCAAATTCACCAATCGGATCTCCATAAAGTTCATAAGATGTCATTCCAGGAATTACAACTGAAGCAACTGAAGAATTTGATTCAGATAAATTAAAAACAGAATTTTTATCTGCTCGCGAAAGTAATTCATAATTATAAATAATTTGAGACCCGTCAATATATCCATGCAACTTATTTGTAATTATCCTGGAAGTATTATCTGTCATAGGCGCGCTGTACCACTCAAGACCCGATTGAGTTAAATTTGTTTTTTCTTCATCGAAAAAAAGTTTGCCTGTTGTAGAAGCTAATACTCCAGAAGTTGTTCCTTGTGTCAATATTTTCTCCATTAATTTTATTTTAGAATCTCCTCCTATTTTTAAAAAAACAAAATTAGAATTTGAATATTGATTTAAATAATGTGAAAATTTTTTATTAATTTTTTCATATTCCCAACCTGAAGAACCATTAGAGTAAAATATGATATAATCATCACTATCAAGTTTTGAATTTTGATTATTATCAACGTATTCTAATGCTAGTTGTGGGTATTCTATATTAGTTAGGTTTTTTATTGAATGATTCAATTTTTTTCCATTTGAACCAAATATTTTTATATCATAAATACTAGATAATGTTGAAATTTCGATTCCTAAACTTTTTAAATAATTTTGATCAATTTTATAAATGCCTTCTTCTGTAATTTCAATTTTAAATATTTTTCCATTTGCAAATGGACTTTTATTTGCGGACAATTTATTTGTTATAAATTTGTTTGAAAGTGGTTTTGAATTTGGTTTATTTAAAATATGCGAGTTTTCTAAAATATTTTGATTTATAAAATTGTTTGAACTTGCTAAATCAATTTGAATAATTATTTTAGTATACTTTTTTAAAACTTTTGTAGTCGAATTATATTCAAGCGGATAAACCTTTAAAGCGCCTAACAATACCCCCTGTACAATTCCAACATTCTCGATTGTTGCAATTTTTTCAGGATAAATTTTTGAATTGTATTCCAAATTAAAATAATCTTCATTTAATAAAGTTGAAGAACTTATTTTTTTTTCAGGTATTGGTGCAATCAAAACATTTGGGATTGTCTCAAATTCAGTTTTTAGAACTGCAACTTCATTTTTATCTCTTGAATGTAATTGAATTAAAAAACTACGAAACCGTAAATCAGGTTCCCCTTTTTGTAAAAGATCAGGCGAACTTGAATATTTATAATCATAAAATTTATATTCTTTATTA
>JAQCAB010000031.1 GCA_027622375.1 Bacteroidota bacterium | reverse complement strand
AAACAATAGATTTACTATAATTGCTGGCGTAGCTTAGTTGGTAGAGCAACGGTTTCGTAAACCGTAGGTCGCGAGTTCGACTCTCGCCGCCAGCTCAATCAAGTTTTACATTCAAAATATTTTAAAATTTATTTTTACAACTTATGATTTATGATATAACAATAATTGGTGCAGGACCAACTGGCCTTTCAGTTGCTGTGGAAGCCAAAAAAAATAATTTATCTCATTTAATAATTGAGAAGGGAAGTATTGTAAACTCTCTTCAAAATTATCCAACAAGCATGACTTTTTTTTCAACTCCCGAATTATTAGAAATTGGTGGAGTTCCATTTACATCACCAACAATGCGGCCAGGTAGAATAGATGGAATCCAGTATTACAGAAAAGTTTCGGAATTTTATAATTTAAATTTTGAATTCAATCAAAATTTTATCGGTTTCAAAAAAAATAAAAATATTTTCGAAATTGAGACAGATAAAAATATTTTTAAATCTAAAAGTATAATTATTGCCACCGGATTTTTTGACAATCCAAACCCAGTAAATGTAAAAGGAGAAGAATTAAAAAAAGTTTCTCATTATTATTCCGAGCCATATGGTTTTTTTAAACAAAAAGTTGCAATTATTGGTGCAAAAAATTCTGCGGCAATTGCAGCTTTGGAGCTTTATCGAGCTGGCGCAGAGGTTACAATTATCCATCGTGGAAAAGATTTAAGTGAAAATATTAAATATTGGATTTTACCAGATCTTAAAAATAGAATCGAAGAAAAAGTAATATCAGTTTTTTTTAATACCAAAGTTTTGGAAATCACAGAAAAGGAAATCGAACTAGAAAATCTTGAAAAAGGTAAATTTAAGATTGAAAATAATTATGTTTTTGCAATGACAGGTTACAGGCCCGATATATCAATTTTTGAAAATTGCGGAATTAAATTTGATGAAAATAGTTTAGCGCCACTGCATAATGAGACTTTTGAAACAAATGTTGAGGGCGTTTACGTTGCAGGTTCAATCACTTCGGGGAAAAACAATAATAAAATTTTTATCGAGAATGGAAGACATCATGGTAAAATTATTATTGAAGATATAAGATTAAAATATCTTAATTGATTATTTTGCAAATATTTGCTATTCTTGTAAAATTTTATTTTACATAAATAAAGTCAATCAATCTCAATTTTAAAAATTTAGGAACAAAATGAACGAAGGTAAAATAACACAAGTTATAGGTCCTGTTGTCGATATCGATTTTACAGGGAGCAATCTGCCAAATCTTTTAAACGCAGTTTTAATACCAAGAACAAATATCGAAGGAATAACCGAAGAATTAGTTGTTGAAGTCCAACAACATTTAGGAGAAAATTGTGTGCGCACTGTTGCGATGGATTCTACTGATGGTTTAGTCCGCGGAATGAAAGCTATCGATACAGGCGATCCAATTTTAATTCCAGTTGGACCAGAAGTTTTAGGTAGATTAATTAATGTAGTCGGCAAACCAATCGATAACAAAGGTGAATTAAAAACTTCAAAAAAATTTCCTATTCACAGACCAACTCCTAAGTTTGTAGATTTAACAACTAAAAAAGAAATGTTTGAAACAGGAATTAAAGTTATTGATTTACTCGAGCCATACACAAAAGGAGGCAAGACAGGTTTATTTGGTGGAGCAGGTGTTGGCAAAACAGTTTTGATTATGGAATTGATAAACAATATTGCAAAACATCATGGCGGCTACTCTGTATTCGGTGGAGTCGGAGAAAGAACTCGCGAAGGAAATGATTTAATGTTGGAAATGACTGAATCAGGAGTTTTAAAAAATACTGCATTAATTTTTGGACAAATGAACGAACCACCTGGAGCAAGATTGCGTGTTGCGTTAACTGCACTTACAACTGCAGAATATTTTAGAGATGAAGAAGGAAAAGATGTTTTATTATTTATTGATAATATTTTTAGATTCACACAAGCAGGTTCAGAAGTCTCCGCACTTTTAGGAAGAATGCCTTCAGCCGTTGGTTATCAGCCAACACTTGCAACAGAAATGGGATTGCTTCAAGAAAGAATTACTTCAACAACAAAAGGTTCGGTTACATCAGTTCAGGCGATTTATGTTCCTGCAGATGACTTAACTGATCCTGCACCAGCAACAACTTTTAGTCATTTGGATGCAACAACAGTTTTAAGTCGGCAAATTGCTGAGCTTGGAATTTATCCAGCAGTTGATCCACTTGATTCAACTTCACGAATTATGGATCCACAAGTTGTTGGTGAAAAACATTATTCAGTTGCTCGAAAAGTAAAATCAATTTTACAACAATATAAAGATTTGCAAGACATCATAAATATTTTAGGAATGGATGAACTCTCGGACGAAGATAAAATTACAGTTCAGCGCGCAAGAAAAATTCAAAAGTTTTTATCGCAACCATTTTTTGTTGCTGAACAATTTACTGGAATGCCTGGCAAATATGTAAAACTTGAAGAAACAATAAAAGGATTTACCGGTATAATTAATGGCGATTATGATGATTTACCGGAAAATGCATTTTATATGGTTGGCACAATTGAAGAAGTGATTGAAAAAGCAAAAGAACTTCAAGTAGCATAATGACCAAAATTTTTTCACTTGATATTGTTACTCCATCAAAAAAAGTTTACACAGGATTTGTATCAAGTGTAAGTGCGCCAGGTGTTTGTGGTGGATTTCAAGTATTAGTAAATCATGCAACAATGCTTTCGCAAATCGGAATTGGTGAGATGAAGTTATTGGATGAACAAAATAATGAAATTCATTTTTCAACTTCAGGCGGATTTTTTGAAGTAAATAATAATAAAATAATTTACCTTGCTGAAACCACAGAACCAAAACATGAAATTGATGTAACCAGAGCTAAAGCTTCAATGCAACGAGCTGAAGAAAGAATGAAGCATAAAGTTTCAGTTGATTTAGCAAGAGCATTACATGCTTACGAAAAAGCAAAAAATAGAATTTCAGTAGCAACAAAATAAAATTAAGTGTTGAGTCGTAAGATTATCATTCATATTATAATGATAACAATATGAGGCCAACAATAGCTACAATAAATTTAGGGGCAATTAAAAATAATTTGTTGTTTGTTCGCAAATTAATTCCAAAGGAAACAAAAATAATGGCAGTTGTTAAAGCGAATGCTTATGGCCATGGAGCAAGAGAAGTTTCAAGATATATTTCAGAAAATAAACTTGCAACTTATTTTGGTGTTGCATTAATTGAAGAAGCAATAGAACTCCGCAAAAATAAAATTAAAGAACCAATTTTAGTTTTTACTCTCCCGGTAATATCACAATTAAAATTATTTTTAGAATATAATATTGAAATTACACTTTGCTCGCTTGATATTGCGAAAGAACTAAACAAATTAGCTTTGATTAGTAAAAAGAAAATAAATGCTCATATTAAAATTGATACAGGAATGGGAAGATTAGGCGTATCGAAAAATGATGCAATTAATTTTATTGTTGAAGTATCAAAATTAAAAAATATAAACTTAAAGGGAATTTATACTCACTTTGCATCTGCAGATAATAAAAATTTAGATTATGCAAAAAAACAATTAAATGATTTTAAAAATATTTTCAACCAATTAAAATTACTCAAAATAAAAATCCCAATTGCGCATACAGCTAATAGTCCGGCAATTTTAAGATTACCAGGTTCGCATTTAGATCTTGTTAGGCCGGGAATAATTATTTATGGTTATATGGGAAATAAAATTTTAGAAAAAAATTTAAATTTAAAACCATCTTTATCATTAAAATCTAAAATTACATTTTTGAAGAAAGTTAAAAAAGGAACTTCAATTAGTTATAATCATAAATTTGTAACGGAAGCTGAAAGTTTAATTGGGACAATTCCAGTTGGATATGCAGATGGTGTTATGCGAAATTTAACTAACAAGTTAAAAGTTTTACATAAAGGGAAAATTTATTCTTCAGTTGGTGTGATTTGTATGGATCAATTAATGGTTGATTTTTACAAAGCAAAAAATGTTAAAGTTGGAGATGATGTTATTTTAATTGGTAAAAGTGTAAAATTAAAACAATCTGCCTGGGATTTTGCTGAAAAAATAAATTCAATACCATATGAAGTTTGTTGCGCAATTAGTGCACGCGTTCCCAGGATTTATAATTAAAATGAATACCGAAAATTTAATTTTAGAATTATTCAGAAAAACAGTTTACGAGCTTGCTGGTGGCGAAACTAAAGAAAAAGCAACTTTACTTTTAGATAAATTTGAAGATGCAGAAAGTATAAAAGTAGTTTTAGATCAACTTAAAAAAGTAAAAGGATTTGTTAGATTAAGTTTGTATTGTGATTGGATTATTGAAAAATATAATTTAGTAAATGATGATATAAAATTATCGCAAGAAGATTTTACAAAATTTAGAGAGTTATTAGTTGCATCTTTAAATTTTTCTGATAAAACTGAAACAAAAGAAATTCCACAACCAAAATTAATTGATTTAATTGACAGAAATTTATTTACAGGTTTTCAAAGATTTACTGATATTGTAAAACATCTTGCAAATAAAAGTCCGCAGGAAAGAAAAACTACATTTGGTGTTTTAGCAATGATTTCGAAAAGTTCACTTGATGTTGCGAAGAAACAAAATAACAAAATGATTGAAGAATTTTTTGAAGCAGTTTTAAAATTTATTATTAATGTGGATAAATTTGGGACTGCAAATAATTCAAAAGTTACAGATATTATGAAAAATGTCGGAGAAGAATTAACTCTTGCTTTAAATTCAAATATAAATCCCAAAGAGTCATTTGCAAAAGTGATTACAATTTTACAAGAACCGATTGGTTCTGCAAGTTAAGAAAGGAAAAAATTATGCCTGATAAAACAATTTCAGTATTTGGTGTAATAATGGCCGGCGGAGTTGGATCAAGATTTTGGCCAAGAAGCAGAGAAAAAAATCCAAAACAATTGATTTCAATTCTTGGCAATGAAACAATGATTCAACAAACTTTTAATCGGCTTAAAAAAATAATTCCAAACAGAAATAATTTTATTATCACAAATAAATTGCAACGATCACAAATTATAAAACAACTTCCTGAAGTTCCGCAGGAAAATATTATTTCAGAACCAATTGGAAGAAACACTGCACCTTGTATCGGATTGGCAGCGTTATTTATTCATAGATTAAATCCTGAAGGGGTAATGGTTGTAGTTCCTGCAGATCACATAATAAAAGATGTTGATGAATTTAATACTGTAATTGAATCTGCAGTTGATGTAGCTAGCAAAACTTCTGCGCTTGTTACGATTGGTATTAAACCAAATCGACCAGATACTGGTTATGGATATATTCAATTTGATGAAAAAGTTGTAAAAACAAAAAATCATCACACTTCTTACAAAGTGAAAGCATTTGCAGAAAAACCAAATATCGAAACTGCACAAAAATTTTTAGAAAGTGGTGAATTTTTATGGAATAGTGGAATGTTTGTTTGGAGATGTGATGCAATTTTAAATGAAATAAAAAAATCTCTTCCCGAACTATATAATTTTTTAGATTCTCTAAAAGATTCTATTGGAACAAATTTAATGGATTCAAAAATAAGTGACATTTATTCTAAAATTAAAAGTATTTCGATTGATCATGGTGTGATGGAAAAATCTGAAAATGTTTTAGTATTTAAAGGTAATTTTGGTTGGAATGATGTTGGCTCTTGGGATGAAGTCGTGAGGTTGTCAGAAAAAGATGAAAATGGAAATACTGTACAGGGTAATATTGTTATGATTGATACAAAGAATTCTTTTTTATACTCAAGCAATAAAATTATTGCAACGGTTGGAGTTGAAGATTTAATTGTAATTAATACAGATGATGCAATTTTAATTTGTAAAAAAAATGAATCCCAAAATGTTAAAAAAATTGTAGATCATTTGCGAATTAAACAAATGAATGAATACTTATAAAAATATTTTTTTAATTATTACTGCATTTTTAATTTTTTCGGGATGCGCACCATCTTTAAGATTTACTGGTGAAAGATTTAGGCAGCCGATCGTTGATAAAAATATTTCCAATTCAAATAATAATTCAAGTTCATCTGCTACAGAGGGTATTGCATCGTATTATGCAGATCAATTTCATGGTAAAAAAGCTGCAAACGGAGAAATATTTGATATGCACACTATGGTTGCTGCACACAGAACTTTTCCATTTGGTAGTATTGTTAAAGTTACAAATCTAGAAAATAAAAAAATTGTAAATGTTAGGATTATTGATCGTGGTCCATTTAAATTAGAACGGATAATTGATCTGTCACTTGGAGCTGCAAAAGAAATTGATATGGTTAAAACTGGAACTGCAAAAGTAAGTTTAGAATTAATTTCAATTGGGGATAATAAATATCAAAAATAATTTACAATTTCTTTTTAGCAATCTGCTCATAATATAATTGATGGGCAGGATCAACTGAACCTAAAAGTGGAATTATAGTTTTATCTTCATAATCTTTTAAAGATTCAACAACTTCAAGATATTTAGTATCAAAAAAAGTTTTCAAAATTTGAGAACGGGGATTAACTTCAGTTTTTATAATTTTCGCTTGCTCAAAAATTGAAATTATATTTTTTTGACCATCAAGTTTTTTAGTTGCAAACCAATCAAGTCCACGACGATGATACGAATAAAAACTTTTTCTAAAATTATGATAATCTGGATTTAATAACTCTTCAATAAAAGTTGATCTATTATAAACTCCAATTGATCGTTCCCAGCCTTTTCCACTTCTTGGTGCGAGATTTGCAATTGAAAGAGATTTTTCAAAGTAAGGTGTTCCGGCAAGTGATTTAAAAGAATCAAAATCAAATCCAATTAAAAGATAAATATAAAAATCAATTAAACTTGTAAGTTGATCGTGACGAGTTTCATTTCTAATTAATGATTGACCTTTGATATATAAAAATTCCCACTTATCATCAAATAACCGCAAAAGCGCAGTTAATTGTTTTGATTTTTGATTTGCTTTAAAAATAGGACGAAAACTCCCGATAAAAAGTTGAGCAGAATATTTATTTTCGGAAGCAGAAGTGATAAATATCTGGATTGAACAATTAATTTTGTCATCGCCCAAATCTTCCGCAGTCCAATTGTTTGATTCGATATAAGTTTTTATATCGCTAGCAAAATTATTTAAAATTTCTCGTTCAGAGCTTGGAATATTTTTTAAATCAAGAGAAACATCACATAAAACTTGCGAATAAATTGGTCCGCAGATCAAAAATAAAATAGTACTTATTTTCACTAAATAATTTTGTAGCTTCATTTTAATAATATAACGAGATTAATGAATTCCGTCAATTTAATCTCCTCTTTTTTTCTGATTTTGTTTCTACGCTCAAATCTGATTTCGGGGTTTGAAAGGGTAATAATACATCCAATTGCAAATGCAAAAAGTTTGGCAGGTGTAGCTTCCAAAAAAATGTATTTTGCAGAATTAAATCCCGCAACACTTTTAAGTGACTATCAAAATATTTCTTTTACAAATACTCCTTCAGAATTTGGTTTGATAGAATTGAAATCGAATAATTTAATTCTGAATTATTCAACTAATGGAAAAATATATTCTGGCAGTATTAAAAAGTTTGGTTCCGATATTTATAATGAATCAAATTATATTTTATCTTTTTCAAATTTAATTGAAGATAATATTGCAATTGGATTAAACCTAAATTTTAATCATTTACAAATTATAAATTATAGTTCTGTAATTGAACCAACTTTTGATTTTGGATTTGTAATGCAACTCAACGATGATGTAACTGCTGCTTTTGTTGCTTCGAACTTAAATATTGAAACATTAAATAAACTAGAAAATGAAATACCAATGATTGTAACATGGGGAATCGCATATCAATATTCAGATAAAGGAGAATTATGTTTTGATTTTGTAAAATCGGTTTCTGATGATCCTGAAATAATTGTTGGTTTCGAGTATGAAATTCATCAGCAGATTACAATAATGGGAGGTATAAATTCTGCGAGATCTTTTTATTCAAGTGGTGTAAAAATTAATTGGGAAAATCTTGATTTCAGTTTTAGTATAAATCAGCATCTAATTCTTGGTTCAACAAATTCGTTTGCAATATCTTATAATTTGCAATGATAAATATTTTATCTGCAATCTTATTAATAAATAATTTTCAAACTCCAAGTGATACAATATTTACTTTAACTGATGAAGAAGTGACGGATGAATTTATTAAAAATCAAATTACCGAAGAATCGAGTAATATAACTCTGCTACTAGAAAAAATTGAATATTATAAAATTAATAAGATTGATATTAATAATTCAGATATATCTGAAATAATATTGTTGCCGGGAATGAATAATCCAATTCTGGAAAATATTATTCAAATAAAAAAAGATAAAAATATATCTCGAAATGAATTTATTAATTATGATCCCGAAAATTATATAATGATGAGATTTATATCTCAATTTTTAAATTTCGAAAGTTTAAATGAAACTGTAAATATCAAAATTAGAGAACGGATAATAAATAAATCAAGTTTTGAAAGTAAATCTAACTCACCATATACAAATTATACGAAATTACAATTTGAGACTTCAGATTATCAAATCGCAAGTTCATTTGAACGAGATGCAGGTGAATTATCAAAATATGGAAGCATTGCATTTTATTTTCAACTTAATCAAAGAGATATTTTGAACAAATTAATAATTGGCAATTATAATGCTCAAATTGGACAAGGTTTATTATTATCTAGTAAATCAAAATTATGGCATTCAACTTCAGATGTTGATGAGATGATTAAGGAAGAAAATAAATTTAGAGGAACTGTTTCAACCGAAACTGAAAATATTTTAAAGGGTATTGCAACAAGTTTAAAATATAAAAATTTGGATTTTGATTTATTTTATTCTTCTAAAAAACTTTCTGCAACTTTAGATAGTTTAGGAAATATTAAAAGTTTCTATGATGCAGGTTATTATAGAACTGAAACCGAAATTGCAAAAATAAATCAGCTTCATGAAAAATTATTTGGAATAGTTTTATCATATAAATTATTTCCAAATATTATAATTGGAACTGGTTTTAGGAGAGCAAATTATACAAAAATAATTAGTGATAAATATTTAGAAACATCAAATTTTAACGAATCAATTGTAAAAACAATTTATACCAATTTAAATTTTAACAATTTTAAGATAGTAACTGATTTTAGTGGAAAGGAAAATATATTTGTTAATAAAGGTTTTGGACTTCAGTTTCTGCCAACAAATAAAATTAATATTGTTTTTCATTTTAGAGATTATTCTGATTTATATAATGAGAGATATGTAAATCCATTTTCAATTCAGTCATCAAACAATAAAAAAGAAGTTGGAATGTATTATGGAATTGAAATGAATATTCCAAAACAATTTATATTAAACGCTTTTGCTGATAATTATAAAATTACTGAATATAATTTTATTCAAAATTCTGGCTCTGAAATTGGAATTAAAATAATTCCAAAATTTGTATTAAATAACTTCTTTATCGAATTGAAAAGAAAAAATAATTTTATATTAACTGAAACTAATAAAAATACAGTAATTGATAAAATAAGGCTTCAATATTCTCGAGATTATAAAAAGATAAAAATATCAAACAAGATTGAATATTTAATTTTAAAATCTACAAATAATATCCCACAAAAAAGTTACCAAATATCAAATAATATAAATTATTTTATATCTGAAAAATTGAAATTGCATTTGGCTGTTACAATTTATAAAACCAGTTCTTATGAGTCACGATTGTACGACTTTAATTCTAATTCAAGCGGATACATTTATTTTTCTCCACTAATTGGAGATGGAATAAAAACATCATTAGTACTAAATTATTTAGTATTTGAAAAAATTAAATCATCAATTAGGTACTCGTCAAATTCAGTTTACAAATCAAAAGATAATTATTCATTACCAATCGAAAGAAATAATGAATTGATTTTACAATTTGATTTTAAAAATTATTAACTCCTCAATTAATTCAGTAAATTTATGCAATTATGTTTGCAAATTTAAAAAAACGAGTTGTTTTAGGAATGAGTGGCGGAATTGATTCATCTGTTTGCGCAGCACTTTTGACCGAACAAGGATTCGAAGTTATTGGAGTTACAATTAAAACTTATAATTATGATGAAGTTGGTGGAACTCCTGAAGGGGATAAAAGTTGTTGCTCGCTTGAAGGAATTAATGAAGCAAGAATTATTGCCCAGCAATTTAACATGCCACATTATGTTTTAGATTTTACAAAAGTTTTTAATGATCAAATAATTGAAAATTTTAGAGATGAGTATATGCACGGCCGAACTCCAAATCCGTGTGTAATTTGCAATCGTAAAATTAAATGGGAAGAGTTAATTCAAAAATCTATGCAACTTGGAGCTGATTATATTGCGATGGGGCATTATGCAAAAATCCGCTATGATAAAAATTTGGAAAGATATATTATTTCTCGTGGAAAGGATTTATCAAAAGATCAATCATACATGTTGTGGAATGTTACTCAAGAATCATTGAGTAAAACAATTTTCCCACTTGCTGATTTTACAAAAGAAGAAGTCCGACAAATTGCTCGAAATAAAAAATTAAAAAATGCTGAAAAACAAGAAAGCTTCGAAATTTGTTTTATTACTGATAATGACTACGAAAGGTTTTTAAAATTTAAAGATCCAACTTTAGAATCAAATTTATCAAACGGTGAAGTTGAATTAGATGGAAAAATAATTGGACAACATAAAGGATTTCCATTTTATACTGTTGGCCAGCGTAAAGGTTTAAATACTTCAATCCCAAATGTTTATGTAACTGAAATTGATTACGAAAAAAATAAAATTAAAATCGGTTATGAACCTGAATTATTAAAAACTGAAGTTTATGCTTCACAATTAAATTTAATTAAATATCCAAATTTGTTTGATGGAAAAAATTTAACTGCAAAAATTAGATACAAAGATATTGATGAACCTGCTTTTATCAAACAACTTGATGGTTCAGGAAGTGGAGATGGAAATATTGTTATTAAATTTGAAAATCCTAAAAAAGCAGTTACGCCTGGTCAATCAGTTGTATTTTATGAGAATGATGATTTAGTTGGCGGTGCAATAATTGATTCTACAAAATAAAAAAGCCCCGAAAATTTTCGAGGCTTTAAAATAAAATATATAAACTATATTACATTAAGCAAACGCCAGCATTACTGCAACAAATAAAATATGTTGCTCCAGCGAGTGATACATTTTTCATAAAACTGGCCATCTCTCCTGCTTTCGCCATTGGATCTGTTACAGCCCAAAAATTGTGCATTTTAAATGCGGCAAGTAATAGGAATCCAATTAAAATTGGCGCGCCACATTGAACTTGATAATTAAATAAAACACTAAATCCACCATAAAGGATGGCAGCTCCAGTTAAAATTACCATCAACTTTGGCATCGGAACTTTTTTTGATTCGGCATATTGTGTCATCATTTCAAGTTTCAAAAAGTGATTTATTCCCGAAAGAATAAAAATTGCCGAGTAACATACGCGAGCAGCTATTTCTACAAAATCCATTTAAACCTCCAATATTATTTTATAAAATATTTATTTAAAACTTGTTTGAATATAAACAATAATTTTAGTTTTGAAAATAAAATTTTATATCTTTTAGTGAAATATAAATACCAAAAGTATTTTCAATCAATCAGAACTATCCAAATCCATTTAACCCAGCAACAGTAATTAGGTTTGGATTACCGAATGAATCGAAT
>JAQCAB010000030.1 GCA_027622375.1 Bacteroidota bacterium | reverse complement strand
CGATAAAATAGTTGGAAGAAATCACACTTATTCTGAAAATGAATTAGTAGAAAAACTAAATCAAGCAGGATTTAAAATAATTGAGAAAAAATATTGCTACGGTTATTATGGGAAAATTGGTTATGAGATATTAACTATTTTGCAATTTATTTTTGCAAAATCAAAAATTATATTTCAACCGATTAATATTATTATTGGAATAATATTACTACCAATAATTATTTTAACAGTAATAATTGATAATTCATATACCCAAAATAGTGGAAATGGAATATTATTTATTGCAAAAAAAGATTAATTATTTTTTAGCTTTTAAAGACCAGTCAAGAACTATTGAACTTGCAATATAAATTGTTGAATACGATCCGAAAATAGTTCCAATAAAAAATGTTAATGCAAATCCACGATTAACTTCACCACCAAAAATTACAAGAACAAGTAAAACTAAAAATACAGTTCCATTTGTAATTAAAGTTCGGCTTAAAGTTTCATTAACTGAACGGTTAATCAATGTATGTAATGATTCAGCTCTATGGATTTTTTCGTTTTCTCGGATTCTATCAAAAATAACAACTGTGTCGTTAATTGAAAACCCGATTAAAGTTAAAAATGCAGCCATTAAATTTTGAGATAATTCCAAATTAAAGTATGGCGAAAGACCATCTATAATTATAATAATACCAAAAGTTGCAAGTATATCATGAATAAGTGCAATCACGCCAGCAACTCCATAAATAAATTTAAAACGGAAACCGACATAAATCATAATTCCAAGCATTGTAAAAATAACTGCATAAATTGCATCACGTTTTAATTCAGCACCAATGCGAGGTCCAACTTTTTCTTCTTTTAAAACTGTAAATGGTTTATCAACAAATTTTTGACTTAAGCCAATTCGAATATTTTCAGCAACCAAACCACTTTTGCCTGATTCAGATGTTCGAATCAAGATATCATTTTTATTTCCAAAAGTTTTTATTTCTGCTTTTTGGAAACCAATTTCTGAAATTGCATCACGCAATTCATTTATTTTTGGTACATTATCAAATCTGATTAATAACTCAGTTCCACCTGTAAAATCTATTCCAAAAGTTGGACCTTTTATAAATGCTGCAAGTAAACCAGTAAGCAAAATAATTCCTGAAACGGAATACCAAATTTTCCGTTTCCCCATGAAGTCGATGTTTGTCTTTTTAAAGAATCTCATTTTCTAAAAATCTCCTATTAACCAAAATTAATTTTAGATACTCCGCGATCGAGTAAATATTGAAAAGTAACTTTTGTAATTATAATCGCTGTAAATAAATTTGCTGCAACACCCATCATTAAAGTTAAAGCAAAACCTTGAACAGGGCCTGTTCCAAATTGATATAAAATCAAACCTGAAAAAAACGTTGTGAGGTTTGCATCAAAAATTGCAGAAAAAGCTTTTGTGTAACCTGTATCAACACTAATTCTAAGTCCTTTTCCTGAATCTAATTCTTCACGAATTCTTTCGTAAATAAGAACGTTCGCATCAACTGCCATACCAATACTCAAAACAATTCCGGCAATTCCGGGCAAAGTTAATGTGCCTTTGAAAGCAGCAAGTACTGCAAAAATAAAAAGAGTATTTATGAGTAATGAAATACTTGATATAACTCCACCAGTGCTATAATACATTATCATAAATAAAATAATTACGAGGAATGCAATTAAAATTGAATTTGTACCAGCTGCAATTGAATCTTCGCCAAGTGATGGACCGACACTTCTTTGTTCCATAATTTCAACAGGAGCAGGAAGAGCGCCAGCTTTTAAAATAATTTCAAGAAGATGTGCTTCATCAATATTTTCCATTCCTTCAATTTGTGAACGACCGCCAGTAATTTTACCTTGAATAACTGGTGCAGAAAAAACAGAATTATCTAAAACTATTGCCATTCTTTTTTTAATATTTGCACCTGTAATTCGCGCCCATTCGCGAGAACCTTCGCTATTCATTTCCATTGTAACGATGGGTTGATTAAAGTTGGGATCGATTGTTGCTTGAGCATCTTCTATTACAGCGCCAGTTAATTCTGCATTCTTTTTTAATCCAAAAAGACCAAAATATTTTATTCCTTCATTTATGAACATTTGTTTTGAAGACCAATAGAAACTCATATCACTTGGAATTATAGATTTTATATCAGCACGAGATAAAATACGATCTACTTTTGATTTATCTTTTTCTGAAACATAACTTTCGCCGCTCCCTTCTTGATTTGGACGAACTAAAAATAAAAATGGATGTTCTTTTTGTAATTGTTCAGGAGTTTTATCGACTAAATTTGCAGCCGCAGAATCATTTGAAATTAAAGATTCCAATGTACCAGCTTGTTTTGCTTCACTTTTTTGTGTTGAAGAATCTGCACTTAAATTTCCATTTTTTGCTAAAAGTTTATCAATTGCTTCAATGGTCTTGTAAATTATTTCAGGATCCTTCATTAATTTAAATTCTAATAAAGCTGTCCCTTGCAAAAGTTGACGAACTTCATTTTCTTTTGATACTCCAGGTAACTCAACAATTATTCTACGTGAACCAAGTTTTTGAATTGATGGTTCAGATACCCCGTATTGATCAACACGATTACGAACGATTTCGATTGCACGATCGATTGCTTTTTCAGATTCAGATTTAAGTCTTTCAATTATAACTTCATCTTCATCGCGCAAACTTCCATAATATCTGGCTAAACGAATATTTTGTTGAATAAATTTTTGATAAAATAAATCAATTATAGAAGCATCTGAAGTTTGAGCTTCTTCTTTGACACTATTCAAAATTTTGTAAAATTGATCATCTTTATTTTTTGCTAAATCTTCTAAAAGTTTTGAAATTTCAACTTCTAAAACAACTCGTATTCCACCTTGAAGATCAAGTCCAAGTTTTAAACGATTATTTTTTGCCTCGCGCATCGATTCTTCATTTTCCTCAATATATTTTGAACTATCACTTCCTTTTAAACCAATTATTTCATTATCGAAACTATTTGCAAGATAGGTTGGGTATAAAGAATATATTGATAATGCAAAAGTTGCAAATATCAATAAAATTTTTCCTCTGTTTTTTTTCACGATTTATTCTCCGAAAAATTACAACTTTGAAATCGAAATTATTATTTTACTTTATTATTAAATGATAAAAATTATTTTGTAAATTGAGCAAAAATATACTTGTTTAAAAGACTAAAATCAATTGAAAAAAATCATTATTAACTTAAAAATTTTGTTTTTGGGATTTATTATGTTGAGTTTTTTAAATTCTATTTTTGCTCAAAACCAATCCACAGTCCCTTTGATACTTGGTTTACCGATTGAAAAAGAAATAAATCCAAATGAAATTACAATCACCTGGAAGAGCAATGTTACTTCAATAAGTATTGTTCATTATGGAAAAATTAACTCAACTAAAATTTATACTGATTCCATTTTTATTGATAACAAAACAACATCGCATGCAATAAAAATCTCAAATTTAGAAAGTGCAACAATGTATAATTGCATTGTCGGTTCAAGAGATTCAACAGGAACGAGTTATTCAAAAAATTTTATTTTTAGCACAGCATCTCCAGCTTCAACTTCGGGAGCGATGTGGGTTTATTTTTCAAAAAATGTTAATACAACAGTTTCAAATGGTGAAAATGCAAAGACAACAAATTTAGCAAATGAGTTTGTTAAATTAATTAACTTGGCACAATATTCAATTGATATTTGTCTTTACAGTTTAAGTGGAAATGTAGGTTCTCAAATTGTAAACGCGTTGATTGATGCAAAAAATCGAGGAGTAAAAATTAGATTTATTGGAGAAGAAGATAATTCTTCATCAGTTGCAATTACGAGTTTAAAAAATTCTGGAATTCCATTTATTACAGATAATTTTGATCCTCTCGGTTCGGGTGGATATATGCACAATAAGTTTGGAATTTTTGACAATCGAAATAATTTTTCAGATGCTGATGATATTCTTTGGACTGGCTCATGGAATGCAACTGATTCAGGAACAAATAATGATGATCAAAATGTAGTTGTAATTCAAGATGTTGCACTTGCAAATGCATATACTCGCGAGTTTGAAGAAATGTGGGGTAGTTCAACTGAAACACCAAATCAAACTGTTAGTCGTTTTGGAAGTCGGAAAACAAATAATACTCCACACAGATTTATGATAAATAGTGTTCCGGTAGAATTATTTTTTAGTCCAAGTGATGCAACAACATCTCAAATTTATAATTTACTTGCGAGTAGTTCATATTCAATTAATGTGGCACTTTTATCTTTTACGAGAGATGATTTATCGCAAATAATTATTTCAAAAAAAAATAATGGTGTAAAAGCAAGAGTGTTGATGGATAATAATTCGGATACGGGAAATGAATATTTAAACTTATTAAATGCTGGAGTTGACGTTTATGTGAAACCAAATTCAATTTCAGGATATCTTCATCATAAATATGTAATTGTTGATGCAGAAAATAATTCTCCATCTGCAACAGTCTTAACAGGATCGCACAATTGGTCTACTTCAGCTGAAAATTCGAACAACGAAAATACTTTAATTATCAATAGTAGAAGAATTGCAAATTTATATTTGCAAGAATTTAAAGCTCGATATTTAGAAATTGGAGGAAAAGAAAATATTACTCTCACTGCAATAAAAAATAATGATAGGAATAAATTGGATTTTAATTTTCAAATTTATCCTAATCCAGCGAATCCAACAACAACAATTCAATTTAATGTTGATAAAAAAAGTTTTGTAAATCTAAATATATATTCAATTAGTGGTCAAAAAGTTGAAACAATTTTGGAGGATGAATTTGAAAAAGGGATCTACAAAATAAATTATAAAACCAATAAACTATCTTCTGGGATTTATTATTGTAAAATAATGGTTGATAAAAATATTAAAGTTCTCCCATTAATTTTGATTAAATAGTTTGAATGAATAAATCTCTAAAGGGTGTTATTTTAATTGCAATTGCATCTATATTTTGGGGATTAGCATCAACTTTTGTTAAAATAACTTTACAAACCAGAGGCGATCCATTAATAATTGCGCAAACACGTGTTTCAATTTCTGCAATAATACTTATTATATTTTTTCTGATTTATGATAACACAAAACTAAAAATTGAATATAAAGATTTTGTTAAATTTCTTTTTATAGGAATTTTTGGTTTAGCGGGATCAAATTATTTTTACTACTCGGCAATAAAAGAAACTACAGTTGCAAATGCAATTTTAATACAATATATAGCTCCAATTTTAGTTGCTGTTTATTCTGTAATATTTGTAAAAGAAAAAATAAGTAGAAAAGTTTTAATCTCAATAGCGCTTTCAACAATCGGAATATTTTTTGCGATTGATGGATTTCAATTAAACTTAAGTACCCAGCATCAAAAGGGAATAATATTTGCTTTTGCTGCAGCATTTTCTTTTGCAACTTTTACTATTTCTGCAAAAAATATTTTAAAAAAATATAATAATGTTACAGCAATGATTTATACTTTTATCGCAACTTCACTTTTTTGGATAATTGTAAATCCACCGCAAAATATTATTGAAGCAAATTATTCTTTAAACGATTGGGGAGTTTTTATTTTTATTGCAATCATTTCAATTTTAATTCCTTATTCATGTTATTTTTATGGATTAAATTTGTTGAGTGGAACTAAAGCAATTCTTGCAGCTACACTTGAACCAATTGTTGCAATTATCTCAGAAATTATTTTTTTAGGAACATCTTTTACAAACTTAAAAATATTTGGAGCAGTTTTAGTAATTTTATCTATTGTAAATTTATCTAGAAATAATATTAAAAATGCCTACAGAAAGTAGAATAAAAAAGTTAGAAAATGTTCTTCGCAATAGATTATTTAATTTAACTCTTGTGCTGGAAAATATTAATGATCCACACAATGTATCGGCAATATTTAGAACTGCAGATGCAGTTGGGATTTCGGTAGTAAATTTAGTTTATACAAACGAAAAATTTCCAAAACTAGGTCGTAAAAGTTCAGCAAGTGCAAATAAATGGGTTGATAAAAAAAGTTTTAATTCTCCAAAAAAATGTATCACATCATTAAAGAAAAAAGGATTCAAAATTTATGCTACAAAGTTAGACAAAAACTCAAAATCTATTTTTGATTTCAAAATCTCAGAAAAAACAGCTATTGTCTTTGGAAACGAACACTCAGGGGTTTCAGAAGAAATTCAAAATTTAGTTGATGGAACTATTTATATCCCAATGAGGGGAATGGTGCAAAGCTTAAATGTATCGGTTTCATGCGGAATAATATTATATGAAATTTTAAAACAGATCTTGATGAATCAAATTAATATTTATAAATTAAACGAAATTCAAATTAAAAGGATGTTAAAAAAATGGCTCAAAAAATAGTTATCACTTTTAAAAATAAAGCTTAATGAAAAAATTAATTGTGTGTTTCAGTTTAGTTGGAATAATATTTTTTAATGGTTGCTCCAGTGATGAACCAATTGCTCAAGTTCAAACTGATTTATTACCATTACTTGATAAAATTGTAACTGGTTATGTAAAAGGGAAAGATGGTGCTGAATTGTATGTCCACATTCAAGGTAAAGGAACACCAACAATTGTTCTACCTGGTGGTCCAGGTTATTCATTTGAATATTTGCAAGATTATTTGCGGCCACTTGATACAACCTTGCAATTGATTTATTTAGATTTACGCGGATGTGGAAAATCCCAAGGATTTGCACAATCAGCCAAATATAATTTAGATGATATGGTTGCTGATATTGAATCTGTAAAATCTGTGATGGGATTAAAACAATTTTATTTAATCGGTCACGAAACTGGTGGAATGTTAGCTCAAAAATATGTTATCAAAAATCCAGATCATGTTCAAAAAATGATTTTAATGAGTAGCCCAGCAGATTGTAACGATTTAAATGTTTGGATTAATTCATTCAGAAATTTTTTACCAAGAGCAGCAGTTGCGAGAATCAAAGCATACGAACGTGATAGTTTATATGTAGATGGTAAATATTCTACTGGTTACGAGTATGAAGTTTTAACTGGAATTTTATCTCCAAATTATTTTTATAATCGAGGAGCGGTCCCGGCAAATTTTTCACTTCCAGAAAGATCGTGGAGCGTTTATACTGAGTTGTGGGGTAATACTGGTTATTTTGATATTTCAGGAAGTTTAAAAACTTTTGATACACGCGAAGAATTAAAAAGTGTCGATGCTAAAGCATTAGTCTTAGTTGGTCAGCATGATTATATTTCTTCATTCGTTTTGGAATCTTTAAATAATTCATTAGCTAATGCAGAAATGCACATGTTTGAAAATGCAGGACACTTCTATTTTATAGAAAAAAATGAAGAGTTTATAAATAAAATTCTTGAATTTATAAATAAGTAAATATCTAATTTTTAGGAGTCAAATTTATTCAAATAAAATTGTCCAAAAAATTACAAAATTATATTGAATATTTTATCTTCCTTTTATTAAAAGCAATTTTAAAATTAATTCCCCGTGTTAGTTATAATTTGTTTTCGAAGTTAATTGGAAATTTTATTTTTCTGATTTTCTCCGAAAGAAAAAAAATAGCAATTCAAAACATTAAATCAGCATTTCCAAATTTTTCAGAGAACGAAGTAGTTGAGCTTGCAAAAAAATCTTTTCAAAGTGTAACAATTACAGCCCTTGAATTTTTAGCATTATCAAAATGGAATTCAAAAAAAATATCAAAAATTATTAAAATTACTAACGCAGAAGAATTGCAAAAAGGTTTACAAAAAGGGAATGGAGTTATTTTAATTGGTGGTCATTATGCAAATTGGGAAATTATTATTCCAAGTTGCACTTTACACTATAATTTAAAAATAAATATTGTTGTTCAAGAACAAAGTAATAAACTTGTTGATAATGTAATAAACCAAATCAGGACCCAAGTTGGTAACGAAACAATTTCAATGGATAAAGCGCCAAAAAGAGTTTTGCAGCTTTTAAAAGAAAATAAAATAATTGCAATGCTTGGAGATCAGAGTGGAAAACAAGATGGACTTTTTGTTGATTTTTTTAGGAAAAAAACTTCAACTCACCGTGGTCCGGCAATATTTGCTTTACGTTCAAATGCAGAAATATATTTTATGCAAAATATCCGACTTGAAAATGGAAGTTATGAACTGACTTTTATAAATATTTCTTATGACGATATTGACCAGTCAAAAAGTGAAAGCACAAATATTTTAACTCAAAGAATTACAAATATAATCGAGCAACATATTCGTAAATACCCATCTCAATGGCTTTGGATGCATAAAAGGTGGAAGCATTCAATAAATTAAATTGAAATGAATTTAATTGGTAATGAAAAAATTTTAGTAATTCAAACTGCATATCTTGGTGATTTGGCAATGACTTTGCCAATGATTCAACTCTTAAAAAAAAATAAACCAAAAGTAACAATTGATATTATTTGCCTCCCAGATACAAGTAAGTTAATCGAAAATAATATTTATTTGAATCAAGTTATTGTTTATGATAAAAGAAAAACAGAGAGGGGATTAATCGCAACTTTAAAATTAATTAAACGATTAAAAAAAAATAATTATGATTGTGCCATAATTCCGCATCCTTCAGTTAGAAGCGCTTTGATTGGATTATTATCAAAAATCAAAATTAGAATTGGCTTTGAAAAGAGTGCGGGTAAAATATTATTTACAAATATTCTTTCCTTTAACAATTATCAGCATGAAATTGAAAGGAATATTTCATTACTTAGTGAATTAAATATATTTCCGATTAAAAAAGAAACCTCTGAGTATTTTCCATCTGATAAAGAAAAATTAACAATTGAAAAAATAATTTCTGAAAATATTTCAAAATCAATTGGAATTATAACTATTGCACCCGGTTCGGTTTGGAATACAAAAAGATGGATGCCCGAAAGATTTGCTGAAGTTGTAAATAATCTAATTCAAAAAAATTATTTGGTGTTTGCAATTGGCGCTGAATCAGACAAATCAATCGGAGATAAAATTTCTAAAAATATTTCATCCTCAAAATTTATAAACTTAATTGGCAAACTTAGTTTATTAGAATCAATTGAATTAATTAAAAAATCAACTTTATTAATTTCTAATGATAGTGGACCACTTCACATTTCAAGTGGTGTAAATACACCAGTCGTTGGGATTTATGGACCAACAGATCCTAAATTTGGATTTTGGCCTTACGGAGCAAATGATGAAATAATTGAAACAAATAATCTCGAATGCCGACCTTGTGGCATGCATGGTGGAGATAAATGTCCGATTGGAACATGGGAATGCATGGAAAAAATTACTCCACAAAAAGTTTTAATTGGTGTTGAAAAAATTCTTCTTAAAAAATAGAAGGGGTTTGTTGTTGCGAATCTTTAGAAATGTGAACTTCACAATCTGTGATTGGGTATTTAATATTATAAATTTCAGGATATTGGACTGGACAAAATTCAGTAGCTTTCTTTTTTGTTTCTAAACAAATTTTAATTGATGCAATCCCCGATGGACGATTAAAAAATTCATGGGGTTTAGAAATTAAATTATCATCATAAACGGATTTCATAAATTTCCCCCATAAAGGTGCAGCAGTATGTCCACCTTGGCCATCCCAACTTGTAAATTTAACTCGATGGTCATCAAAACCGATCCAAACACTTGCAGAAAATTGCGGAGTGTAACCAACAAACCAAGCATCTGCAAATTCTTGAGTCGTTCCAGTTTTACCGGCAGCTGGATAATCAAAATAATTTCTGATTCGCGAACCAGTGCCTCTATTTACAACATCCTCGAGCATTGATGTCATTATGTAAGCAGTCTCTTTTGATAAAACTTCTTTCCTTTGGATTTTAACTTCTTCAATTACATTTCCGTTTTTATCAACAATTTTTTTAATTCCATATGGTTGAATATAAACTCCCTCGTTTGCAAAAACTCCAAATGCAGAAGTCATATCAATCGGGATTACTTCAGGTGTACCGAGTGCAATTGATTCGTAAGGTGGAACTTTGGTAGTAATTCCCATTCGCATTGCATATTTTGCAACTTGATCTTTGGGAGCAATTTCTAAAATTGCATGCACAGCAATTAAATTTACTGATTCACGAATTCCTTCCCGTAATGTTAATTTTCCACCAACTCTTCCATCCGAATTTTCTGGCATCCATCTTGTTCCATCAACATTCTCAATTGTAACGGGTTGATTTAAAAGTTCGTAGCATGGTGGATATCCATTATCAATTGCAACTGTATAAACAAAAGGTTTAAAAGATGAACCAGGTTGCCGATTGATTTGCGTAACATGATTTAATCCATATTTAAATTTTTTAAAATCAGCACCACCAACCATTGCTTTTATTTCTCCTGTATGGGGATCAATAGCAACAAGTCCAATTTGAACAGTTTTTAAATTATTTTTAATCGAATCAATAAATATTTTATTTTTTTGTAATGATTTTTTTAGACTATCTTTTTGAGAATTTGAAAGTAGTGAAAACTCTGAATTTATTTTTTTTATAATATTTTCTTTTAAAGCATTATTTAAAACTTCTTTATGTTCGCTCCAAATCCAAGATGAATCAAATCCTTCTTGAACAATTGGCAAATGTTCTTCAACAGATTTGTTTGCATAAAATTGCATTCTGCTATCAAGTGTTGTATAAATTGAGAGTCCATCTTTAAAAATATCAAAATTATATTCTTCACCTTTTTCAATTAATTGTTGACGAATTAATTCCACAAAATGAGGAGCATTGCCGGTTAATTCAGATATATCACGAATTACAAATTCAAGAGAATCTTGTTTTATAAAATTTACTTCATCAATTTTTAGCACATCATCTTGAAGCATTTCATTTAAAACAATATTTCTTCTATTAAATGCTCGAGTACGATATCTGATTGGGTCATAATATGATGGACCTTTTAACATCCCTACCAAAAGAGAACTTTCTGCTAAAGTTAATTCAGAAACATTTTTGTCAAAAAAGATAGAAGTTGCTGCGGCAATTCCATAAGCACCGCGCCCCATATAAATTGTATTAAAATACATTTCAAGAATTTCATCTTTTGTAAATTCTCGTTCGATTTGAACCGAGGTTATAAATTCTCGAATTTTTCTTGTCATTTTATCGAATGCATTTTCTCTCGGACTTTGTAATCCGTATAAATTTCTAGCAAGTTGTTGCGTTAAAGTGCTTGCTCCTTCTTTCAATCGAAAAGCAAAAATATTTTTTATTAATGCTCGAACAAATCTCCATGGAGTTACACCCCAATGAGTATAAAATTTTTTATCTTCGGTTGATATTAATGCTTGTATTGTTGATTGCGGAATTTGATCGAGTGAAATGTTTGTTCTGTTTTTAAAATAAAATTGATCAAGTAGTACGCCATCAGACGAATATACTTTTGTCGCTAATTCAGTTTTTGGATTTTTTAATTCATAGAGTGAAGGTAAGTTTTGAAATAAATATGGAATAAACCAAAAGTTAAAAATTATTACAAATCCGAGAATTGAAAAAATTAAATATTTAATTTTAAATTTTAATTTCTTTTTAGTTTGATTTGGTTTTTTTGAAGTAACAGGCATTATTATTTCCAGAATTTTAATTCAAATTTATTTCCGTCAAAAGTTGCGTACGAATTTTCATTTAACCAATCACCGAGATTGATATAAATTCCATTATCGAATTCTTTATAAAGATATTTATGATGATGTCCCATAATTACTACATCGCAACCATTATTTAATTTTAATTCAGCGTAATTAATCATCCCTTGCTCCTCACCATTTTTATCTTCTTTATGATTATGTCGACTTTTGCGAGATAATTTTTTACCAATTGCAAAACCAATATTTATCGGTAAAAGTGAATAAAGAAAAATAAAAAGTTTACTTCGCAAAATTGATCTCATTATTTTATATCCAGCATCTCTTAAAGCTAATCCATCTCCATGATGCAAGTGAATTGATTTTTCATTTCTTGTAATTGTTATTGGCTCTTTATAAACATTAATACCAATTTGATTTGTGAAATAATCTTTAACCCAGCAATCATGGTTACCAACTATAAAATGGACTGGAATCCCTGAGTTAGTGATTTTATTTAAATGATATAAAACTTTATTATAACAACTTGGAATTGCATTTTTATATTCAAACCAAAAATCAAAGAGATCTCCAACAATAAATAATTCAGAGGCATTTGTTAAAACATGATCTAAGAAATTATAAAGGGGAAATTGATTATTTGAATTTTCATCATTTAATCCAATATGAGCGTCCGAAAAAAAATAAATTGGTTTTTTTAGTTCGTTCATTTCGCCAATTTGGAAATATTAATTTTAATTGATATTTCTTGTGTAAATCTATTGCACCATCCCTCGCTATCAGAACAATAATAATATTGCAATTTTGCAAATAGAGAATCTTTTTTAAAATTATTTGTTTTTGGTTTAATTCTAAATTTAACTGGAGAAGAAAAATCTAAATAATCTTCTTTAGTTTTTTTTAATTGAATCTTTTTAATTTTTAAATCTGATTCTAATAATAGTTCAATTGGTGGTTCTGTGTTGATATGTATTCCACTTTTTGGTTCAAAAGTTACAAATAAGTTTATAAAATTAGTTTTTG
>JAQCAB010000029.1 GCA_027622375.1 Bacteroidota bacterium | reverse complement strand
TGGTTGCGCAAATAAATTTACTTGCACAAATAACATAAATGCTAAAACAGTTGTAAAATATTTTTTCATTTCCCTAATATTGTTGATTTAGCAAAAGCTTTTAAAGAGATAGTTTGGTTACTTGTATCGCGTGCTATAGTTTCGGCACTTAAAATTTCTACAGTAGTATTTAAATTATCAGAAATATTTTTACATTTTAATTTTAATATTCTTCCGGCACCTGATAATCCTTTTGGCGAACCCATTGCAATTCCCAAATCAACAATAATTCTCCCGGTATTGATTGAATCAATTATTGTAAAAAAAGTTCCTTTATTTTTTTTAGCAAAATAATTTACAGTATCAACCGAGAGTACAGATATTTTTGTGGGATCATACTTTATAATAGTGTGCATCGACATGAGTGCATTTACATTTTTTAAGTGTAGGTATAAATCGAATGAATTATCTTTTGCGACAAATTTTTGCACCGGGAAGATTGCAACTGCGGGTGATGGCAAAGTATCAATTGTAAATTTTCTACTTACAACATCGCTCTCGCTACCAGCGGCAGTGCGGCCTTTTAGATCGAAAGTAAATTTATCGTCATCAAGATATTCAAATAAAAAAGTTGTGCTTGAATCCCAATTGCTCCAAACATCAGTTGAGGGATCTTCGGTTTTTATTTTAAATTGGAATTCGGTAGTAATTTTAATTCCCGTTTCGGTTGAATTACCTTTCCAGGAAAACTTTACAGTTCTATTTTGCGAAGAGGTATTATCTTGAGGGCCTTCAGTAATTTCAACTTTTGGTGTAAAACTTGTTGGATCATTCGGATCATCAACCGGCGCAGTTGGCGGCTGGCAACTTAAAAAGAGAAATAGAGGAATGAGAAAATATTTTTTCATTTTTTAAAAGTCGATACTGAGAGCAATTTCAATTCCATCATAACGAGGTCGAAGCGCTAAATCTGCGTTATGTTTTTTCTTATCCAATAAATTTAAAGCTTTCATTTCTTCACGAACATATAATGTTTCAGGATCATTGATGAATATATCTGATAAGTTATACAAATAGCAAGCTACCATAACTCCCAAAGTGATTAGGGACACGTTAAAGTTTTGCTTTGCAACACTATAAGAGCTATCACGGGAGGATTTATAACTTTTAATTAAATTTGAATCTCGAACTGCAATATTTTTTTGCGACTCGGTTGTATATTTTACTTGGAAGTCCTCATAAGATGTATTTGAGGCAGTGTATTGTGTATAGGTAAATGCACTTGCACCGATACTTGCAAAAGTTGAACCCATTATTATGTAACCGGTAGTTGGTCTCAAACCATAAATTTGTCCCCAACCTGGGACTAACATAGAGCGCCAGGTTGCGCCACCTGCTGATGGCCGCTCGAGCATTTTGGTGATTTCAACAGTGTCACTCATATCAACAAAAACATCTTCAAAAGTTTCGGGGAAGCCGAGCCCATATAACCTGATTTTGTGACTACCCATTGTAACTTCTTTTAAATTTAAATCTTTTGAACCAACAAAAATTCCATCAACATCAATTCTAACACCTTTATTTGTATGAACTGTTAGCCATCCATTTTTACTTTTTAATCTTAGAGCGTGTTTGTAAAGTTTAACTGCGTCCACATCAAATTGAATTGAATCAGATAAGTATCCTTCCAAATCTGCACGGACAGTATAAAGCCCTGGTTTAAGATCTTCAATTAAAAATTTTTTATCAACTTTGGCTTTAAAAACACCATTCACAAAAATTCTTGCATCAGGTTGATTAACTTCTACAAGTAAATCGCGTGTGGGAGTTTTTATAAGATCAGCTTTTAAATTTAAATCGGTTTGGCCATCTACAAAAACTTCTCCACTAATTGCATTGTAACCTTTCCTTGAAAATATAAACTTTTTAAAAGTTTGAGCGCCAATAATTATAAGTGGTCTATTTAAATTTAGAACTTTTTTTCCATCAAAAGTTACCTGTGGATCAATTGGTGTTGTTTGAAAATTAATTCTCATTTGGCGTTGTGGATTTGGAGTTATAAAAACAAAATCTCCACCATCATCAAGAGTGTATCCACTTTGAGGAACAACTCTTCCGCTTGAAGAAAGTATTCCACGAATTGACATTGCGCTTGCAACTTCGGAACTGGACATTGCGCCATCTGCATTTTTATCTGTGTAAGCAACATCAAACGAAGCTAAGAAAGATTGTAAAAATGGACTTACATCAGTTGCAGATTTATCTTTAATAATATCTGATCTATCACCCGCAACAATTAAATGCTGAACTTTATTCTGTAAAGATTTTCCGGTTTGTGTTTTTACAGGAGCTGCAGTTGTGTATCTTTTTAAAACTGGAATTGGACCAACACTGCAATCAAGTAAAACTAAAATGTGTTTTGCTTTTAACTGACTTAAAATTGTTTTTAAAGTTGTTAAAGGAATCATTGTTTGCATTCCCGAGTTGTAATCTCTTACAACTCCATCAAAAGGAATTAAAAATCCTTCATCAACACCACGCAAGCCGGTTGAAGCTGTTCCTCTTCCTGAAAAATAAATTACAACTCTATCTTGCGGTCCAGCTTGATTTAATTTTGAAATTGCAGCTAAAATATTTTGCTTACCTGCATTTTCATTTTTTAATAAAGTGATGTTGCTTAATGGGAAGCCATGATTTTTATTTAAAAAAGAAATTAAAGTATTTGCTGAGTGGACTGATGAAAGTCGCGGCTCGGTCTGCTTGTAATTATCGATAGCAATAATTAATGCTCTGCTATTTTCGAAAGCAGTTATTTGTGTATTTGTTACGGGATCTGTTAACAAATAATTTGGTACAAAACTCCCTTGTGCAAATACATTATTATAGAGTAAAATTAAGATGCAACCTAAATGCCACCTTAATTTGGTGCCACATAAGTAATTCATTAATTAAACTTAAGAATTTTAGCTGCAAATGACAAACAAGTTTTTTATTAAAAAAACTTGTTTGAATTATATCTTAATAATATCCAGAAGTTCTACTTTGGCGAGTGATTTTAACATCTTGTAATTGAGGTGCTTTTACACGAAGCTCAAATCGATACCCTTTTAATTGGCCTGTTGGCACCCAATTGAAACTCATTTCCCAACAATGGAGATCTCTAAAAATTGATACATAAGGCGCTGCCAATTGTTTGTTTACAAGATCGTAACTTGCATTTGCATTCACCTTCCAATTATCAGTTAAGTTAAAAGATAAAACGCCGCTCACATTTGCATATCTAATTTTTTGTTTTGGATTTTCTTGGTTTTGAGAAAAATTTAAATTTAATCCCAAATTCCATGGGATGCTGAAATCGGGAACTTCTTCTTCCATAATTCCCTTAAAACCTTTTAATTGTTTTTGCGATGCTTCCAATTTTTTTAAGCTATCAACTTTAGAATCTATTTTCTTTTTAGATTTTTCTCCCTTTAAATTTGTAGAAAGTGAGAGCGAAACATTTGTTAAATCCAAAAATCTTTTTTCTTTATCTAAAAGTAAAATATTTTCTCGTTGATTTGTGGAATAATTCCAAGAATAAAATCGATATGAGCTTGACCCACTAACACTCAAGTATTGTCCAAGATCGGTTCTGTAACTTAAATTAAGATCTGAAAGTTTAAATTTATCGGCAGCCATATTGTATGAAAGTGATCCATTAACATTAAATAGTTGTAATTTTTTTTCGGTCCGTGCAGAATCATTCGCAATTGTTTTCATTTCAAAAAGATTGCCAACATTAAAACTAATTGCTTGAGATTGGCCTGATGGTGCTCCGCCAAAAATTCCATTTTGAAATTTATTTAATTTTTGAGTTCTTCCTAAAGTATCTGTGTAAGTTTCGTAATATCCAAATTTAGGATCTGAAAAATCAGGGCGATAAGTATAAGTTATTGAAGGTGTAACTGTGTGGCGAATCCCACCAAAACCAGAAATTGGTGCATTCAACATTCCGTACAATCTAGTGCTTGCCGAAACCCCAGTTGAAAAATATGCGACTTGAGATAATTCTTTTACTTCAGAAATTTTATTTTCTTTAAACTCTAAATGAGAATCATAAATATTTTGTGTTACAGAAAAATAAGGTGAAAGAGATAAATTTTTAAATTTTGGCGCGAAGTTTGTACTAAATGAATGAGTAAGTCCCTCGTTTTCGTTCCGTAAATTATTTGTTCTTGAAATTGTTTTCAAAACCCGCGTATTATAATTAGCAGAAATAAGTTCGTACCAAGATCTTGAATCATCTTGCGAAGTACTATATTCTCTTTTTTTTGAAGACCCAGAACGAAATGGATAAAATTGCCCGACTGAAAAACTTAAAGAAGGAAGAGTTGTATAAATATTTCCATTCAATAAATCTTGCCGGCGCGAAATATTAATACTCATGCTGTTATTTGTCCCTTCCCAACTTTTGCTCACGGTTGCATTTGAATAAAGTTCCTGCCTAAAAAGATCGTTGTAATTATTACTTGCGCGATACGAATTATTACTTGCAAAAGTAAAATCAACATCAGCACGCATTGTGGGATTAATTTGTTGGTTGTGAACAAAAGAAGCTCGATAGTTCATCTCATCAATTCTATCTAAATCATTTTCTTCTCCAATTTTAACTCTGGAATATTCACCATAAAAACTTCCTGTAAAATTATATCTGAGAGAATAATTAGTTCTTGATGAAACTCGCCATCCACCTTGAGCGTACCAATCACCAATTAAATTTAAATCGCTGTAATCATTTATAGCTTCGTAATAACCAAAGTTTGTAATATATCTACCGCGACGAGCATCCTCGCCATAACTTGGCGCAATTATTCCCGAACGCCTTCCTCCTTTACTTGGGAAAACTCCGAATGGAAGATAAAAAACAGGAACATCAGAGATATATAAATAAATTGGACGAGCGATAACTTTATCTCGCATTGTAAGTTTCATTTCGGGAGTTAAAAAATAAAAATGAGGATGATCGAGTTCGCAAGTTGTGTAGCGACCATCAGCAATAAATAAAACATCTTTCTCAATTTTTTTAATTTGCTCGCCATGATAGTAACCTTGTTCTTGTTCAGTTTCGCCAAGAGTAATTCTCCCTTTTTGAGTTGAGAAGTTATATTTTATTTTCCAGCCATCATAAGTATCAAGCCCATCTTTTAAAATTGGGTTACCGATATATTGTTTTTTAATTGAATCAGGATTTATTTTTTTTGATGTATCAATTTTTCCTGTTGCAATTAATTCTGTTGAAGTCCAATCAATTACAACTTGTTCGGATTTTAAATCAATTTGACCATGTTTGACATTTGTATTACCAAACAGATTCATTTCTTTTTTCTTTACTTCAAATATTACAGAATCTCTTGCAGAATAAATTACAGTTGTATCAAGTCCACGTTGAACAACTGAACTATCTTTTTTTGCGGATATATTTTGAGATTGTGGAATAATAATTTGAGCTAAAAATAAAAATGTAAAAATTATTTTTATAAATATTTTAGGCAAATTTTTTCCTAATCAAAGTATTAATCCTGCAGCTCCTAAAACACCGGCATCATTGCCAAGCGCGGCAGGTAAAACTATAATTCCATCTTTTAAAGGAGTAAGCACATAATTTTTTACAGTCGTTTGAATCGCTTTGTAAACAAATTTACCAACAGCCGAAACTCCGCCACCAATAATTGTAACGCGTAAATCCATAGTATTCATAACTCCCGCAATTGCGTAACCTAAATAATTACCAGCTTCAATTAAAACTTTTTTAGAAAATTCATCACCTTCTTCAGCTGCAAGTGAAATGTGCAATGGTTCAAGTTCGCCATCAATATATTTTGTGAGTTTTGATTTTGGATGTTTAAGTAATTCTTTTGCAACACGTTTTGATAAATATTTTTGACCAATATATGCTTCAACGCAACCTCGTGAACCGCATTTACATGGCACTCCATTGTAATCAATTGAAATATGACCAACTTCACCAGCGCCACCATAAGGACCATGAAAAATTTTTCCATCTAAAATAATTCCACCACCAACACCTGTACCCCAAATTATAAAAAGGAAATCAGGAAAATTTTTGCCCGAACCAAATTTTGCCTCAGCAATTGCAGCTGCGTTTGCATCGTTTTCAACTAAAACTGGTAAACCAATTGATTGAGTTAAAATAGAACCGACAGGAACGCTTCCCCAGTTTTTAAAATTAGGTGGACTTTTTACAACACCAGTTTTTTGATCAACAATCCCTGCGGCTGCAATACCAACACCTTTAATTTTTTTTGAACGTGCATGAGACATTAAACTTTTAATTGTAGATTTAATTTGATTTAAAACTGCGTCAGGTCCTTCATCAGCAAAAGATGGGACTTTAAAAGTTTCTAAAATATTTCCCTTTCGGTCAACAAGGGCTCCTTTAACAGTTGTTCCTCCTAAATCAATTCCGATTGCGTAAGATGAATTTGCCATATTAAAAAATTATTTTAATTGTTCGGTAAAATTTTGTAAACTTTTTCGCCTGGTTTTACCATACCATATTTAACTCTTGCAAGAGATTCAATAACTGCAGGTTCGTTTTCAAGTTTACGTGAATAAATTTGTAACTTATTTTGTTCTTCTACAGATTCGTTAATTAATTTTTGATATTCTGCTTTTTCAGATTCAAGTTGAAGTCGTTTAATAGCTCCTTTATTGCTGAATAAAATAAACAACAGAACAATAAATAATCCAAAAATTATTAAAGCTCTTTTCCGATTTGAAAATAACCAATCATTAAATTTTTGAAAAAGATATTTTGCGGATAAATTTTTTTTAAAATTCATTTCTGAATTTTATTTGTTTTTAAATTCTGTGATTGCAGAGTCAACAATATTTTGGCAAAGATCTGAAAATTTAATTCCTTTTGCAGCTGCAGATTTTGGAACTAAACTTGTTTCAGTCATTCCGGGAAGTGTGTTAATTTCCAAACAATAAAATGAGCTATCATCTTTTAATCTAAAATCAACTCGCGCAAACCCTTTGCAATCTGAAATTTGAAATAATTTTAATGACTCTGCTTGAACTTGTTTTGTTAATTCTTCGCTAATTGGCGCGGGACATAAATATTCAGTCATTCCCTTTGTGTATTTATGTTTGTAATCGTAAAAACCATCTTGCGGCTTAATTTCAATTATTGGATAAGCTTCATTATTAATAATCGTTACAGTTAATTCTCTTCCTGGAATAAATTCTTCAATTAAAATTGATTTACCAAATTGAGATGCTAATTTTAGTGCTGATGAAACTTCATCAACATTTTTAACAATTGTTAAACCAACTGTTGAACCTTGATCATTTGGTTTTATTACCGCAGGGAAACCGATTTCATTTTTAATTTTATTGGCAGAATTTGATTCATCATAATTTTTGCTATTTAGGATAAACCAATTTGGAGTTTTGATTCCAAAATGTTGCATTAAAATTTTTGTCATTCCTTTATCCATTGTTAATGCGCTCGACATCACTCCTGAACCGGTGTATGGAATTCCACGCATTTCAAGAAGCGATTGAATTTTTCCATCTTCTCCCCACTCGCCATGAAGCGCTAAAAATACTACATCAACATCATCCAAATGTTTTGAATTAATTGTGTTGATAATATTTTTTGAAGGAAGTAACGACAAATCTTTTAAAGTAATTGGAGTTGAAGCACTGAAATTTTCAAGTATTGGTTGTAGAGGAGTTTGGTCACTCCCTAACGCAGGATCAATTAATTTTACAGTGTGGCCATTATTTTCCAACGCTTTTTTAACAGCACAACCAGAAGCAAGAGACACATTCCGCTCCATTGAACAACCACCGAGGAAAACAGCAATTTTCATTTATTTATCAAATATTATATAAAGAATCATTAGCAACAAGATGCAAAAACTTTTTTTTGAATTCCTTAGTTGACATTTTTGAAACTTCGGCAAGCGAATTTAATTTTGATTCATCTGTAAAATCACTTTCTTCTAAACGGATCATATATTCGCGCGCAACTTTATAAGATTGTGTATTTATATTTACAAGTCTTACTTGTACGCGAAGTTTGCCAGTTTTAGGGTCAATTTTGCGAATATCTGCAAAATTACTGTATCGCATATTTCCATGTTCAATATAAACCATTGCAGAATTTATTTTTGAAATATTTTTATATGGAGTTTTTCCCAAAACAAATCTAACTGCAGCAAATCCGAGTTCACGAATATATTCTCTATCAAATGAGCCGGGTGTTTGGCATCGCAATGGATATCCAATATTTTGTGCAGTTGTTGTAATTGCAATATTAAATTTTTCTTTAAGTCGTTTTAATCTTTTATCAATCTCAGATTTCCAAATTGGAGCCATATCAAATTCACCTAATTTAACATGCCCATGCAAATCGTATAAAAAAGTTTTTCCTGTTAATTTTTCTATCTCACCTTTAAGTAATTTTAAAACTACTCCTTCGGAAATAACAACAACACCATCTTGCCTTCCAAGAGTTAATCTTTTATAAATTGAAGATTCAATTATATCACAAACTAAACTTGCAGAAATTTTATTTTGCGAATTTCCAAATTCAGGATCTTCAGGAATAATTGTTAAGGTTGCACCTGCCGCTTTTCCAATTCCAAGAGCAAGATGACCAGCCGTTCGTCCCATTGTTACAACTATAAACCATCGTGGCATTGTTGCAGCATCAACCATTAAGTTGCGAACTAATTTTGCGCCAAGCTCGCATGCAGTTCTATAACCAAAAGTTGGCATATCACCCGGCAATGGTAAATCGTTATCAATTGTTTTTGGAACATGAGCAACTCTAATTTTACCTTTTGCACGATCTGCTAATCTGCTTGCTGAAGATGCAGTATCATCTCCACCAATCGTAATTAAATATTTAATTTCTAATTCAATTAAAGTTTTAATTGCTCGATCTAGTTCTTTATCAGATGGATTGTGTCGAGAAGTTCTTAAAATTGATCCTCCTTCAACATCAACACGAGAAACTTCTTTGCTCGATTCACCAGTTTCTAAATGTCTGGTTACAAGTTCAATTCTTTCAGGATTTTTAGAAAGTGAAATTCCTTCAAAACCTTCATAAAATCCGGTACAATTAATTCCATTTCTTTCGGCTTCAATCACCGATGCGCTAATAACTCCATTAATACCAGGTGCCGGACCTCCGCCAACAAGTATTCCAAGTTTCCCGTTTGTTTTCTTTTCTTTTTTAGGATGCTTCATTTTTCAACTAAATGTCGAATTTGAGTTATTTATCCCAATTTCCGAAAAAATGATATCTAAACAAAATTTCTTTTTGCCTATTGATATTTCTGTAAATTTTTACATTATTACAAAAAAGGATAAACTAAATGTCAACACGAAGAAATTTTATACAAAAGTCGGCAACATTTGCCGGAATTTTTCCATTCACAAATTTTTGGAATCCTATTGTTTCTGCTGAACTTGAAGAGAAAGCAAAAAGTATTTCCAATCAACCTTTAAGTGAATCAATTGTTAATGAAGATTTTTGGGGATGGATTCGCGAAAGTTTTACAACATCTCCCAGTATAATAAATTTAAATAATGGCGGAGTAAGTCCACAACCAAAAATTGTGCAAGATGCTCACATTAGATATTATCAAATGTCGAATGAAGGTCCATCATATTATATGTGGCGGATTTTAGATCAAGGAAGAGAATCTTTACGAAAAAAACTTGCGCTACTTGCAGGTTGTTCGCCCGAAGAAATAGCTATCAACAGAAATTCTACTGAGGGATTGAATACAGTAATTTTTGGACTTGATTTAAAAGCAGGTGATGAAGTTTTACTTTCAAAATATGATTATCCAAATATGATGAATGCTTGGAAACAACGAGAAAAAAGAGAAGGCATTAAATTAAATTGGATAACTTTTGATCTTCCACAAGATAACGATGAATATTTTTTAGAAAAATATAGAAAAGCAATCACACCAAAAACTAAAGTAGTTCTTATAACTCACATGATTAACTGGACTGGTCAACTTGTTCCCGTTCAAAAAATTGCTGACTTAGCGCATGAACGTGGTTGCGAAGTAATTTTAGATTCAGCCCACACATTTGCACATTTAGATTTTAATTTTCCAGATTTGCATTGTGATTATGCTGCAACAAGTTTACACAAATGGCTTTCGGCACCATTCGGTAGTGGATTACTTTATATTAAAAAAGATAAAATAAAAAATGTATGGGCGTTACTTTCTTCAGTTGATCCAAGTGGAACAGATATTAGAAAATTTGAATCACTTGGTACAAGATCTTTTGCAAGTGAAATGGCAATCGGTCAAGCAATCGACTTCCATAATGTAATCGGAACAAAAAGAAAAGAAGAAAGATTAAGATATCTTAAAAATTATTGGTGCGAGAAAGCAATAAAATTCCCAAATGTAAAATTAAATATTTCTCTAAATCCAAAATATTCATGCGCACTTGGCAATTTTTCAATCGGGGGTGTAAAACCTGAAGTAATTGAAAGTACACTTTTAGATAAATTTAAAGTCCACACAGTTGCAATTAATTGGGAAGGGACCCAAGGCGTAAGAGTTACACCCCATGTCTATACTAATTTGGGAGATCTTGACAGATTGCTTGAAGGAATTGAATATATTTCTAAAAACAGGAGCTGATGAAATTTAATCAGCTAGTTTTACTTTTCTTCTGTGTTGGTAATATTTTTTCACAAACTGCAATTTTTACAGATAAAGCACCAAAACCAATTGGACCTTACAGTCAGGCGATTTTAAAGGGAGATAGATTATATGTTTCCGGGCAAATTGCAATTAACCCAGTTACTAATTTATTAGATACAGCTTCAATCGAATCTGAAACGGTCAGGGTTTTAGAGAATATCAAAGCTATACTTACCGAAGCTAAAATGGATATCTCAAATATTGTGAAGACAACTATTTATTTGTCCGACTTAAAATATTTTTCCAAAGTGAACGATATTTATCAGAAATATTTTATTGATAGCAATAAACCATTTCCTGCAAGAGAGACAATTCAAGCTGCAGCATTACCACGAGGTGTTCGAATTGAAATTTCTGTTATTGCGGAAAAATAAAATTACTAACTCTTCAGGATTTTTCGATTTGATAAAACAAAAAGCCCGATCTTTTTGACCGGGCTTTTTATACATCTAATTCTTTTTACTAAACTTATCGACTCCACTTCGTTGCGCTCAGGGTGACGCATACTAATTGTTAATGCAAAAGGTGAGCAAAATTATTTTTTATTTTTACTTGTTAATTTTAATAAAATTCAACGAAACAGAATTTACACAATGCCGCGTGTCTTTATTTGTTAAACCCTCTCCGTAAAAGACATGCCCTAAATGCCCACCACATTTTGCGCATAAAATTTCCGTTCTTGACCCATCGGCATCTGGAACTTTCTTTACTGCTCCTTTTATTTCATCATCAAAACTTGGCCAACCACAACCAGAATTAAATTTATCATTTGACTTATATAAAGGTGCATTACATTGTTTACAAATATAAATTCCCTCTTCATAATTTTTATCATACTGGCCTGTAAAAGGATATTCAGTTCCTTTAAATAAAATTACTTCTTTTTCTTTGTCACTTAATTTGTTCAATTTCATTTTTTTAGATTGTGAATTTGAATTGCTTATAAGAATTAAACTTAATAATAATAAAATATAACTTCTCATCAATTATTTAATCTCCCCAGCTAATAATTTTCTACAATAATATTTTGCATCTATTCCAACAAAATCTTGATCCAACATCCATTTTAAATAACCTGGATCACTTAAAGCTTTTTTTCCTTTACTTTTACCAAAATTAAAAATTATTTCACCCTCCTCATCTCTTTTAAATTTTTTACTGCAATCAACAAAACTTCCTTTTCCTTCACAATACAAATCAAGCTCAACAACATCATCTGATAAATTATATTTTTTGATTTGAGCTTCGAGTACATTCAAAGTTGCTAAAATATCTGCCTCAGCTGTATGAGCATTTTCAAGATTTTGATTGCAATAAAATTTTAAGGCTGCCTGCAAATCTCTTCTTTCATTTTTTTGGAAGATCTTCATTGGATCAATAATTTTTAAATCCTCTGGAAATGGTAACTCGATATTACATCTTAAAAATTCCATAAATAAAATTTGATAATCAAAACCGATTGCATTATAACAAGCTATATCAGAGTTTTTAAATATTTCAGCAATATAATTTCCTTTAAAAAAAAATGTTGGCTCATTTGCAACATCTTGATCTGTAATTTTGTGAATTTGAGTAGCTTGAAAAGGGATCTTCATTTCAGGATTAAATCTCTGAGTTAAAGTCTCTTTTCTTCCATCGGGGAATAATTTTATAATTGATATTTCTATTATCCGATCTGTTTCAGTTTTAATACCAGTTGTTTCAGTATCAAAAAATACTATTGGTCTGTTTAATTTTAAAAATGACATTTTTTAATCGAATAAAGTATTTTTAATTTTTCCTGTAAATTCACACCACGCACATTCACCACAACTTTCTATTTCATAATTTTTAAGTTTATTAACATATGTCAAAATAATCTCAAATAGTTTTTCTGTGTCATTAGTAGTAAAATGTATTTTTTCTTCTTTAAATTCAACATCTCCTTTTTCTCTTTCTAAAAATATTATTGAACCTGCGATCGGAACTTCTTTGCTATTTCGCAAATCCATTAACAATTTATAAAATACAAGTTGACGCCAATATTCACCACCAACTAAATTTTCGGCAGAAGGACTTTGAAATAATTTTTTCTTTTGATAATCATACTTTGAAGTTTTATAATCATAAACAACTAATCCATTTTCAGAATTATCAATTCTATCTATTTTGCCACTTAGGTTGACCCCTTCTTTTTCATGATTATAAACTCCTAATTCCTGGTAAATAATATTCTGCCAATTGTTTTTGTTTTGATTAAAATAATCAGTTAAAATTTTTGATCCATGTTCATTTAATCTTTTAAATCTATCTGGTGTTAAAAA
>JAQCAB010000028.1 GCA_027622375.1 Bacteroidota bacterium | reverse complement strand
CAGTTATTGATGGATGTCCGCCTGGTTTAGAAATTTCAGAAAAAGAAATTCAAAATGAATTAAATCGTCGTCGTCCGGGAAGTTCAAAAATAACTACTCAGCGAAATGAATCAGATAAAATAAAAATCATGTCGGGAGTATTTAAAGGTAAAACAACTGGCACTCCGATTTTATTAATTGCATTGAATGAAAATTTTATTTCGGAAGAATATTCTGAATTAAAAAATATTTACCGCCCTTCCCATGCAGATTATACTTATGATGCAAAATATGGATTCCGTGATTGGCGTGGTGGTGGCAGATCATCTGCAAGAGAAACTTTGGCACGAGTTGCAGCGGGTGCAATTGCAAAAAAATATCTTAAAAAATATTTTGGAATTGAGTTTTTAAGTTATGTCGAGGAAGTCGGAAATATTCAATCAAACATAAATCACAATAAAGTAACTTTAAAACAAATTGAGCAAAATATAATTCGTTGTCCTGATAAAAGTGCTGCTAATAAAATGATTAAATTAATAAATAAACTCAAACTCCAAGGGGATTCTGTTGGCGGTGTAATTAAAGGAGTGATTAAAAATATTATTCCCGGTCTTGGTGAGCCTGTGTTTGATAAGCTTAATTCCGATTTGGGACGAGCAATGTTGTGTATTAATGCAGTTAAAGGATTTGAAATTGGTTCAGGATTTTCCGGAACAAAATTGAAAGGAAGCGAACACAACGACAAAATTATTTATCATAAAAAAATAAAAACTAAAACAAATTTTTCAGGTGGAATTGTAGGTGGAATTTCAAATGGCGAAACGATTTATTTTAGAGTAGCATTTAAACCAGTTTCAACAATTAAAAAATTGCAAAAAAGTATTGACGTAAATAAAAAGGAAGTAAAATTTTCTGCCGAAGGAAGACACGATCCATGTGTGTTGCCGCGCGCAGTACCAATTATTGATGCAATGGCAGCTTTAGTTGTAATGGACCATTATTTGCGACACAAAGCGCAAAATTTATAATTTTTTTTTGGATGAGCGGGAGACGGGACTCGAACCCGCGACGTCCAGCTTGGGAAGCTGACATTCTACCACTGAATTACTCCCGCATCTATTTAATAAGAAATTTCTTCTTTTTTTCCGCGGAAGCGTTTTATAAAAGTTGTTACCCCGCTTACAATTGCTCCAACTGTTGAAGCAATTTCCAAAATTGGAGATTCTATTTGTTCCTGAACTTTAGCTTGAAAATCAGCAACTGCATCTGCAATACTTTTTATTTTTTCAACAGACGATTTTACAATCGTAACTTGATCATCAACACTTTCCAAAATTGTTCTTAATCGTGATGAAATTATTTCAAAGTTTGAAAGCACAGGTAATATGCGGGCTGTGACTTCTTTTAAATCTTTCTCAACATTTTCTAAAATATTTTTTGTTCGCGCCAAAACTGTTGTCGCATAAATTACTAAAGCTGAAAGTGAAACAAGTAAAATTAATTGTGCAACATTAATGTAATATTCCATTTTTACTCCTTTTAGGATTTTTTAGAAGATTGAATTCTTCCTTTTACGTTTGAAATTATTTTTTCAGCATCACCCAAAATTGTTGCTGATTTCCTTTTTACTTCAGCCACAACATTATCCGATTGTCTTTTGCCTTCATTTATAATTGAACTTACTTTTGTTTTTGATGCTTCAATAAAATCATCTGCGTTTTCCATTATTTCACTTGTTTTATTTTTTATATCAGCTCTTAATTCTTTCCCAGGTTTCGGAGCATATAACAAAGCTGTAATTGCACCAACAACTCCACCAATTAAAATTCCGATTAAAAATCCTTTTTTAGTTCCTCTATCTTCAGATTCATCGTATCCCATTTTTTTCTCCTTAAATATTTAAAATTGGCTTGCCTGCATTAACCCATGCAGAATACCAAAAATTTGCAATATTAATAATTGCTTTTTCCATTCTACGCTCAACCATTCCATCTAATTTCTCGTAGTAAATATCGTAATAATTTTTATTAAAAAACAATTTCTGCTTCCCGTTATTTTCAACTTTTTTGTAATTTGCTTCTCCGCTTAAAGAATTCCAAGATTCTTTATCAAGTTTAAGTGATTTTTCAACATTCGCATAACTATCAAAACAGATTTTAAAACTTGCTTCTTCAAAGTTTGTGATGATTTCAGGTTTAGTTAGATTCAATTTGAATAAAGAAAAATATTTTTCAGGAATTTCAGATTCCCATCTTGCATGTAATCCATGTTGATTTGTTAATTGGCCATCATAATTTTTTGTTGTATGTAACGGAACATGCGCATCAGCAATATAATGTGCAAGATCTGATGAGTAAAATAAAATTAGTTTTGCATTTTTTTCACGAAATGCATTTTCCAGTTTTTTTGTTACATCAACAATCTGCCAAGGCACATAACCACTTGAGTTTATCAATGAATCACCAAATAATTTTTTTGCCTCTTCAAAATTAAAAGGAATTTTTGCAAATGGATATTCATCATAATATTCAAAATCAATATAATGTCGAGCTGCTTCGAGTTTATCTTTATTCCTGCGTAAATCTGCAGCAATTGATCCATTTACGATTGAATCATTGTAATTAATATAAAACTCACGCATTTTCTCGGGTAGCAAATTGATTGCTTCTGATGTAATTTTTTTATGCGCCCAAAATCCCCAAGAAAATGCACTTTGAATGAAAAAGATAAAAACTAAAACAAAATAATTTTTTTTCATTTCATATTACCTAATTTTCTTTTTATGTCTCATTTTTCGTAAACGTTTTTTGCGTTTATGTGTCGCCATTTTATGTCTTTTTCTTTTTTTACCACTTGGCATATTTTACCTCCTTTCAATAATTCTTATTGTTTTTCTAACATCAGTTTTACTTTTTGTGAAAATTCTGATATTGGATTTGCTTCAATCGATTTTTTAAACCATAATTTTGATTCTTCCATGTTTCCCAAAGATAAATTAATAATTCCAATATTAAACATTGCTTTTTGATGTTTTGGATTATATTTCAATCCATCCTTAAAAATTTGAATTGCTTTTTCTGGTTCTTTAGTTTCATAAAAACAAATTCCATAATCAACTCTCGCATCTACATTTTTAGGATTTGCATCTAAATATTTTTGATAAAATAATTTTGCTCTATCAAAAAATTTTGCATCATGAAGTTTATTTGCAAATTTTAAAATTGCCTCAAAGTTATTTGGATTTTTATTTATCTCTTCTTCAAGAATATGTATTTCATGTTCATCTTTAAATATTTCCGCTGAATTATTTTCATCGGTTTTCGGAGATTCAATATTCTTTGAAATAATTTCGTTTTCAGGAGAATTGAAATATAAAATAATTGCAGTTATAAAACTTAATAGTATAAAGATATTTGAAATTTTAAATTTTAATTTATTTCTGCTTTCAGTTTTATTTTCTTTAGGATTTTGAATTTCAGTTTCTTTACGATTTAATTCTGTCCCGCAATTTTCACATTTATTTGATTCGTTAGAATTTTTAAATCCACACCAATTACATATCAAAGACATATCAATTACTACCCAATAATTTTTAATAAATTTTCATTTACAGAATGTTTTAATTCTTTTGAAACTTTAAATAGAGGAACATAATGATCATCAACACGAACTTGTTGGCCAGTACGAGGATTACGAGCCATTCTCCCTTTTCTTTTTTTAACTTTAAAACTTCCAAATCCTCTTATTTCGATATTTTTCCCTTCTCTCATTGATGAAATTACAGTTTGAATAAATCCATCCACTACAGCTTCAGTTTCTACTTTTGTTAATCCTGTACCACTTGCTATTAGATCAACTATATCTGCTTTAGTAACATTCATATTTTCCTCACAAAATTAATTGAAATTTTAATATTGAAATTTATATTGCAAAACTGATGGCTTAACTAAATTGATTGCTTGATTCATTATTTTTGTTTGAACATCATTAAAAATATAATCCATTAATTTTTGAGTTTTACGTTCTTTAACAATTGTTGGTTCACCAATTATTCCGGATAAATTAGCTGCAATCGAAATTGCATCTTCAAAAGTTCCAATTGTATCGACTAATCCTAATTCAAATGCTTTTTGACCAGTGTAAATTTTTCCATTTGCTAATTCTTTAACTTTTTTTAAAGAGATATTTCTTTCAAATGAAACTACATTTATAAATTGTATATAAACATCATCTATAGTTTCTTGTAAATATTTTTTTTCATCTTCTGTCATTTCTCTAAATAGCGATCCACTATCTTTAAATTTTCCGCTTTTTATAGTTGTTGAATGAATTCCAACTTTAGAAAGTAATTCCTCGAGATTCATATATTGCGATATTACTCCGATACTTCCTGTTACACTTCCAGGGTTAGAAACAATTTTTGTAGAACCAAGCGCAACATAATAACCACCACTTGCTGCAACACTTCCGAAAGAAGTTATAATCGGTTTTATCTCGCGAACTTTTTTTACTTCTTCAAAAATTTCTTGACTTGCTGCTACATCACCACCCGGTGAATTTACTCTTAAAACTATTGCATCTATGTTTTCATTATTACCATATTTTTTTAATTGGCGAACAATGTTTTCGGATTCAAATATTTCATCTTTGAGTTCAATAATTGCAATTTTTGAACTTCCTGCTTTTCCGAATATTTTTTCATCTTCAAATTCATTTTCAACCGAAAAAAAAGAATACAAGAGAAATGAAGTTCCCAAAACCACAACTAATAAAATTGTGGAACATCCGATTACCCATTTACCTTGTTTTGTCATATATTCGTAAGTTGTTATATAATAACGAATTATAAGGAATGATTAATTGACAATCAATTTTTTGATAAATCTAATTAAAACAATAAATCTACATAACTTAACTTTTACTTATTTTCACTAAATGATAATTGGAATAATTTTATGTCTTTAATCTTTAGCATTAGTGGTGCTCGTGGAATTGTCGGTCAAAGTTTAACTGATAAAGAAGTTAAAAATTTTACTTTCGCATTTTTAAAATTTTGTGAGAGTGGTGTTATTGTTGTCGGAAGAGATGGAAGGCCATCAGGGAAAAATATTTCAAATTTAGTTTGCGAAGTTTTAAGTGGTGCTGGATGTAAAGTAATTAATTTAGGAATTGTTCCCACACCAACAGCTCAACTTGCAGTTGAACATTTTAAAGCATCAGGCGGAATTTCAATTACAGCAAGTCATAATCCTGAAGAGTGGAATGGTTTAAAATTTTTAAATTCAAGCGGGATGTTTTTAAATAATCTTGAATATTCTGAATTAAAAAATATTTTAGAAAAGTTAGATTCTCAAAATTATAAAATGTCAGTTGAAAATATTTTTTATGACAACTCTATGATTGATTTGCATATAAATAAAACTTTATCACTTTCATACATTGACAAATCAAAATTTAGAAAAAAATTAAAAGTTGTTGTTGATGCTGTAAATGCTTCAGGTTCAATTATTATTCCAAAAATACTTGAAGTATTAAATTGTGAAGTTGTACAATTTGCGTGTAATTCTTCCGGCATTTTTCCACACACACCAGAACCAATTCCAAATAATTTAATTGGACTTGCTGATGCAGTAATTAAAAATAATGCAGATCTTGGAATTGCTGTTGATCCGGATGCTGATAGATTAGTGCTATTTACTGAAGAAGGAAAACCTTTTGTTGAGGAATATTCACTCGTTGCGATTACTGATTTTATTTTAAAAAAGAAATCAAATAATCCACAAAATATTGTTACAAATTTATCTACAACAAGAGCTTTAAATGATATTGTTAAAAAATACAATGCAACACTTTTCAGAACTCCTGTCGGAGAAATTAATGTTGCTACAAAAATGAAAGAAGTTGATGCTATAATTGGTGGCGAGGGTAGTGGTGGAATTATTTTATCAGAACTTCATTATGGTCGCGATGCAATTGTTGGTTGCGCATTAATTATCCAATACTTGCACGAGTTTGGCGGAAAAGCATCTGAGTTAAGAAATTCATTTCCGAATTATTTTATTCTCAAAGATAGTTTTAAAGTCGAATCATTAATTTCTGATTCGATTTTCCAAAAAGTTATAAATAAATATGGTTCGATTGGTAAAATAAATTTAGAAGATGGATTTAAAATTGATTTTGAAAATTCTTGGTTCCATTTAAGAAAATCCAACACCGAGCCGATAATCAGAATAATCACAGAAGCACCAACTATTACAGAAGCTAATAATTTACTGGAAGAAGTTAAAAATGTAATAAAATGAGTTTTGATGAAAAAAGCTTTATTCATCTACTATTTCTCTCATTAATCCCGGGAATTGGTGCAAATCGTTTAAAAAATTTAATTGATCATTTTAAAGATCCAAAAGAAGTTTTAAGTGCAAGTGCGAACAAATTAATTGAAGTAAAAGGAATTGATCAAAATACTGTAAGAAATATTTTACACTTCCCGCGTGAATTTAATTTTTGCCAAAATCAAATTGAGTTATTAAATAAGATTTCGGGTAATTATTCAACAATTTGGGATGATGATTATCCATTCTTATTAAAAAATATTTACGATCCTCCACCATTTATTTTTTACAAAGGATTGCTTCCAACAAATGATGATAAGTTAATTGCGATTGTTGGTACTAGAAAACCAACACAATATGGGAAACAAATTGCCGAACAATTTGCAAAAGAATTTTCATCTCAAAATATAATTACCGTTAGTGGATTAGCTCGCGGAATTGATTCAATTGTTCATTCTAGTTCTTTATCAGTTGGTGGAAAGACAATTGCAATAATTGGATCAGGTTTAGATATAATTTATCCTCCAGAAAATAAAAATCTATTTAATAATATTTGTAATTCAGGAGCAGTTATATCTGAATTTTATATGGGAGATTCTCCAGATCCAACTCATTTCCCGAGGAGAAATAGAATAATTAGTGGACTTTCTCTCGGAACAGTTATTATTGAATCTGCAATTGATGGTGGAGCAATTATTACAGCTAAAACTGCTCTCGATCAAAATCGTGATGTGTTTTGCCTCCCAGGAAACATTTTTGATAAAACTTCTTCTGGTACAAATAAATTAATTCAAGATGGATCTGCAAAACTTATTACTTGCGTTAATGATGTTTTAAACGAATTGAATATTAATAATTCAATCAAAATAAATAAAATAAAACCTGAGCTTTCATTATTTGAACAAATTGTTTCAGATAAATTATCTTTAACTCCAAAACATATTGATCTTATTGCTGAAGAAACTTCTCTCTCGCAAAGTGAATTATTAGTAACTTTGCTTTCACTTGAATTCAAAGGTGTTGTTAAACAATTAGCTGGTAAATTATTTATATTAATTTAATGCTTCCAATAATTTCTAAATCGACAATTGATCAAAAATTCGCTTGCGACTTATTAAAATGCAAAGGTGCATGTTGTACATTAACCGGCGGAGTTGGTGCTCCATTAATGGAAAGTGAAATTAATTTTGTAAAAGAATTTGAATATTTGACTTTACAATTTTTACCAGAGATAAATCGTAAAATCATTTTAGAAGAGGGTTCAATCGAAATAAAAAATAATACAAATGTTTTAAAATGTGTTGAAAATAAAGATTGTGTTTTTGTTTTTTATGAAGATAATATTGCTAAATGCAGTTTCGAAAAGTTATTTAATGAAAATAATATTTCGTGGAAAAAACCAATGTCTTGCAGGCTTTTTCCACTTCGAGAGAGAAATGGAAAATTAATTTTTGAACCAATTGATGAGTGTGCAAGTGGTGTCAAAAATGGAGTTAAATTAAATACCAAAATTGATAATTTTTTAAAAAAAGATCTTATTGAAGCTTATGGTAAAGAATGGTATTTTCAAAATGTAGCTAGAAAAGAAAGTTAAAAGTGTCAAACTTAAAATTGTTTCAAAATATAAATCTCAGACAAAAATTATCTCCCCACCAAATACAATCGTATCAATTTTTGCAATTGAATGTTTTAGAACTTGAAAGACAATTAAAAACAGAATTAATTGAAAATCCTTTTTTGGAAGAATCTATTGATACAATTTCTTTAAACGATGAAGATCCAATAAATACTGAAAATGAATTTTCAAATACTTTAAATGATTTTGAAAATTATCTACTGAACGATAAAGCAGAAGAAGATTCTATTTTATCACAACTCAGAACTCAGTTAAATTTTTTGAATTTAACTGAGAAACAATTATTAATCGCAGATGAAATTATTGGCAATATCGATGGGAATGGATATTTAAATACTTCTTTAGATATAATAAATGAAAATTTAAAATCTTTTGAAGAAACAATAAATATTTCAAACTCAGATATCGAACATGTTTTACATATAATTCAAAGATTGGATCCTCTTGCAATTGGTTCACGCAATTTACAAGAGTGTTTATTAATTCAACTTCATTTTAAATCTCACGAATCGCATGTGGCTGAACTGGCAGAAAAAGTAATTAAAAATTATTTTGATTTATTTTCTCAAAAGCATTATGAAGAAATTTCTAGAAAATTAAAAATATCAGTTTCAATAATGAAAAAAATAATTGATGTTATTAATTCTCTAAATCCAAAACCTGGCGAATCATCATTAAATCCAAGTTTAGTTATTATTCCAGATGTAATTATTCGGCAGTTCAATGATAAAATAGTAATTACAATAAATGAATCTACAATCCCAAAGTTAAAACTCCGCAAAGATTATTATGATGCAATCGATAACACAAATAAAGAAAGCAAAGAATTTTATACCAATAAATATACAACTGCAAAAATAATATTAAATGCTTTGGAATCACGAAAGTTTACACTTTTAAAAGTGGCTAATCAAATTGTAAAACATCAAAACGATTATTTTATTTCACAAGGACCTTTAAAACCACTCTCGATCAAAAAAGTTGCTGAAAATTTAAATTTAGATGAATCAACAATTAATAGAGTTGTTCAAGGTAAATACGCGCAGACAGATTATGGTGTTTTTCCATTGAGATATTTTTTTAGTATTGGAGTTCATTCAATTAATGGTGAAGAAATTTCATCGAACGAAATTTTAAACCGAATTTCAGAAATTATTAAAACTGAAAATTCTCAAAAACCATTAAGTGATGATAAAATTCACTCTTTTATTGAAAAGGATGGACTTAATATTTCTCGCAGAGTTATTACAAAATATAGACAAAAACTTCACATCCCCATCGCTAGGTTACGTAAAAAATTATAATCTAACTCTGTACCCGATTGTAAAATTGACCGCACGAGTTGCTTTTGGAGAAAGCAGTGCAACCAAAGTTTCAGTTGAAAAATCAAGATCCCATTGCTCCATACTTACTCCAGTCCCAAAACTATAAGCAAAACCCTCACGACCACCAAAACTCATTCCCATTCTAATTGGAATTGGAATATAATATTTTGGTCTGTAATCAAGTCCGAATGAAATTCTTGGAAAAGTTGAATTTCCTGGTTCATTATTAAATCCAAGATGAACATCAGCAGCAAATTTTAAATCTTCTCCCCAAAATTTGTCACGCATAAATTTAAAAGCATCTGCATCAAACTCAACACCAAAATGTAATTGCGAAGGAAGTTTTGTTGTAAAACTAGTTGTATCAATTGTTTCGCCTTTGAAAGCATTTCGTAAATCACTTCCATGTCTTATTAAATCTGAGATTTCAAGTTCTCCTTTGCCTGTTAAAATTTGTGCATTCTTTGTCCAATTGATGCTTCCAATATTAATTGCGCTAAATCCTAATCTTAACTTTGGATTAATTTTCACATTTATTCCAAAATCAAATCCAAAACCACTACCTAAAGGTTTTGTTAAATTATTTTGAAGTTGATTTAAATCTGAATATGCACTTTTGTATTGCAAAAAATCTACTTTTGCTAAAATTTTTAATGAATCTATTTTTGTTTTATCAGTTGGATTTTTATATACAACATCTCGTATATAGCCATCGTAGTTTTGTGTGCCGAAGTAACTAAAACCTTGCACATATTTTACTCCAAGTCCAATTGCAATTTCTGGTTGATTTTTAAATAATTCTGGAATTCGATAAGCGATTGAAGTGTTATACATTCGTAACCAAGAAGCTCGAACTGCGGTTCCACTAAAATCATAATCAGAGCCATCTTCTTCCAATCCATCAAGAGCTAAACGTAAATATCCTTTTGTGAGATCAAAATTTGTGTTTATATGTTCGGTTACAGTAATTCCGTAACCCCATTCATTAATTTGACTTGCTATTCCAAACCATGCAACATCAATACTCATTTGAGTGTTTGAAATACCGGAAGGAAAAACAGTTAAAATATCTTTTTTATCTTCGGGAGTTAAAGTTTTAGGAATTATTCTTTTATTAGATCCAGTACCAGTATCTGTACCTGTAAAATGTCTTCTATAAAGTGTAAAATCTAAAAAATCACTCCCAGCATCAAAACCAATTGGCATAAAATGAAAAGTGATATTATTATTTCTATCAGCCAAAACAAGATTTGCAGGATTTAATCCCAATGCATCTAAACCTCTTGAGCTTGCAGCAAAAGTTCTTCCCATTCCAGTATTGCGAGGTGAAAATCTTTCGTTGCCTGAAAATAAATTTGTAGCAACAAACAAAAAAACCAAAATAAATATTTTCAGATTCACAATTTTCATTTTTTATTCACATTCAAATTAATAGTTGTATAAGCTCGAATATGAAAAGTATCGTTGCGTTTAAATCTTACAACATGCGCGCCATTTGCTGATGTTCGGAATTCAGTGTAAAAAACAATACTTGTTGCTTTATTTAATAAATCAATATCAGAAGGTTGTAATACAATAGTTGTAAAATATTTTCCCGCACCACCACCACTGTAATAACGAGAACTATCAACTAAAATTGTGTCTTGCGTTAATGGTAAATACATAATTACAGAATCTGCAACGGCTGAAGTATCAGACCTCTTCATTAAAAACTTCCCTTTTACTTTCATTTGTAGTGGAAAAGTATTATCCATTATCAATCCAATTTTTCCGACATTAATAATATTTATATCACTACTTTTTAATCCAGTCCCCGAAAAATCTGAAGTATCTGTCATATATCCATCTGTAATACCTAAACGCACTGGAAATTTAAATTCAATACCAGTTGTAATGCTATCATTATTTGATATTGTTCCGAACTGAGTTGTATCCTCATAAACATCAATGGGATTTACTTCAACTCTTCCAGACATAACTAATTTTGATGGCAGACTTAATCCACCTGTAAAAAAACTTGAAATAAATCTATCAACATTGGGAAACTTAATTGTATTATCTTTCCCAATTAGCAATCTAACTCTTCCTGTTGTTATAGAATCACGCGCTACATTATCTTTGGTTAATGATTTTACTTTCATATTCAAATCAGTAACAAAACCACCAGACATATTTACCATCAAATTAAAAATTAATGAATCAAATTTGATTTGTTTGAATTTAAAACTTTCAGTTACATCTCCCATCGCAACATCTATTGTATCATTTAAATTTATATAAACAGGTTTTATTTTGCCGACAATTCTTCCTAAAACATAAGGTTCAGTATCACCGTTTGGTTTTGTTTTTGGAACTATACGAAGACGAACTGAATCCAATTTTGAGATAACTCTTTTATCTGGAAAACCAATTAAAGTTTTAATACGTATACCGAAATTTAAATTATTTTTTGCTACTCCTGTATTTGATCTAAATTCATATGCATTTAATTTTACTTTTTGTGTCAGAGTTGTTTTACGAACTATTTTTACAAACTCACTTGCTTTACCATCTTGTTTTAATTGAAACGAAGCACCATTTGCAACTTCTTTTAATTCATTAAGTTGAAAACCTACAACAATATCACAATCAATTCCATTATCAATAATTATATCAAACTCGCCACTTTCAAAGCTAGCACTTTTTAGAGTTGTGGAATCATCTAATTGTTGAAGTGCTATAGTATAAGTTGTATCAAAAACATCAAAATCACCAGCAAGCAATAATTTTGCTTCTGTTAAAGTTGCAGTAGTTCCTTCAGTTCCAGCATCAAAAGAGGATTTTACTTCTAATTTATTTGAATTGCTTAAAGTTGTTCCAGTTAATCCTTCAGTCTGAATTATCATTTCCATTTTTAAATTTGAAGTCATTTTTTTTCCAATAACACTTTTTGAAACTTCAATTGCTGTCGTAGTATTTTTTGGGATTTTTGGTGGAGTTAATAAAGCAAATTCACTTCCATCGCCGCTATTATATAATCTAATTCCTGAAGGAAAAGTAACATCAAATGGAAATGTGTTTGTAAGTTTTATAACTAATCTTCCCTGTTCAAAAATCATATAATCAAATACAGTTGCAGTTAGTGGATCGATTATTGGGAGTGTTCTACTTATTTGTTGATCTGGTCCCGGTAGAACAAATCCAGCTGGAATACCTAAAAGTAATGGTGTAAATGCTATTGATGGTAAACTTGGTAATACAAGCGGTACAACTCCAAGTTTTTGACTAATTATTGTTGACTTTGGTATTAAACTTGGAAGATTAATAATTGTTGCATCCGGTTTATCCAAGATAGGAGAATAAATTGCCTCAGCACCAGCAGCAGTATCACTCACAAATTTAGGATCTTTACTAATTACATCAGCAAATGTAAATTTACGATCTATTAATGGGATTGTAATTGAAGTTGACCAAGTAGGTAATACAGGATCAAGTCCTGTTAAATCTACGCAAGCGGTAAAAAATATTGCTATTAAAAATGAGGGAATGAATAATTTCTTCATTCACACTTAATTAATTTTTCCTTCTTTACCGCTCAAAGGGTATCCAAATTGTTGAGCGCTTGGATCATTAGGAATAGTTTTTATTTCCCCAAACGATCCTTCATATTTACTGATATTATCTTTTAATGCGCCTAATAATAATTTCGCATGTTGTGGTGTCATTATTATTCTAGAATAAACTTTTGCTTTTGGAACTCCCGGTAACAAGCGTGTAAAGTCAATTACAAATTCCGCAGTTGAGTGTGTAATAATTGCGAGATTGGAATAAATTCCTTCCGCTTCTTTTTCACCTAATTCGATATTTATTTGCTGCTCTTTTTGTTCAGTCATAAATCCTCCTAATTTTTTCCGGATCGGATATCATCCGCTTTTTTATAATATTCTT
>JAQCAB010000002.1 GCA_027622375.1 Bacteroidota bacterium | reverse complement strand
TCGCGTGGGTGGAGGTTTAGCAATATCATTATCATCTACTATTGATGGCGCTGAGAGCGCAGATAATGGGATGCCACTTGGAGGAGGTGTTGAAATTAGTTTAGCTAAATATGTTCCACAATTAAAAGATGCTTCTTTATTAGTTGGATTTGGTGTTGTAACAAAAAAAGTTACATACAAAACTTATAAAGATAAGGAACAATCACACACTGATATTTCGGCATTATTAAAATTTGGATTGCCTGTAAAACTTCCGAATAATATGAAAGCATACGCATGTGCAGGTGGAGTTTTATCAAGTGCTGAGGAAAAAACAAGTGATAAAATTTTACAATTTGGCGCCGGCGTTGAATATCCGGTTAATCCAAAACTATCTGCAACAGTAACTGCATTATATTCTATGGGATTAGATAATCAATTATGGCTTTATGGTGGAGATGCAACAAGATCTGGTCTTGGTTTAGCAGTTGGTGTTTTATACGCACTTTAATTTTCATACTTACCTCTCTGGAAATAAAAAACCCCGAATTTTTCGGGGTTTTTTATTTTTAGTTTTTTCTAAAATTAGGTTTGCGTTTTTCTATAAATGCTTGAGTCCCTTCTTTCATATCAAAGGTGTCACAGCATTCCCCGAAAAGTATTGCTTCAGTTTTTAACCCGATTGAAAGTGGTTGTTCAACTGTTGCCTTAATTGCTTCTAAAGATTTTTTAATTGCAATTTGACCTTTTGATAAAATATTTTCTGCAATTTGATTTGCATATTTTAAAAGTTCATTTTGCGGTAATATTTTTGAAATTAAATTAATTTTAAAAGCTTCGTTTGTATCAATTGGATTCCCAGTTAAAATCATTTCCGTTGCTTTTGAAATTCCAACAATTCTTGGTAAGCGTTGTGTTCCGCCATAACCTGGGATAATTCCCAAATTAACTTCGGGCTGACCAAACTTTGCATTTTCACTTGCAATCCTAATATGACAAGCGAGTGCTAATTCTAAACCACCACCAAGCGCGTAACCATTAATTGCTGCAATAACAACCTTTCCGCAATTCTCAATTGCGTCAAAAATTGATTGGCCTTCGCGAGATAATTTTTCACCGGTTTTTTTATCTAATTGAGTTAATTCCGAAATATCTGTCCCCGCGACAAAAGATTTTTCTCCCGCTCCGGTAATAATTACAACATCAATATTTTCCTTTGTTTTAACATTTAGAAAATAATTTTTCAATTCACTTTTGCAAATTGAATTTAAGGAGTTAAGTTTATCCGGGCGGTTAATTGTTACGGTTGAAATTCTATTATCTTCTTTTATAATTAATGTTGAGTAGTTCATAATTTATATTATTTTATTTCTGATAAAATTTTATTCATTTTATTTTGAATATTTTTTTTCTTTTCGGATTCCGGTAAACCTTTTAAATTAACTTCAACATTCATTGCTGCCCCTTCAATTGCACTTTTAGAAAGCAAAATCGCAACACCAGAATCGCTTAAAGAATTTTTATTTCCTTTTTCTTTTACAATTTTTGCAAGTTGTAAAACTTGAAAACTTTTTTCCATTGTAATTAACGGTACTTCGGATGCGTAAAGATTAGTTTCTTCAATTTTTTTATTTCTGATTATAATTTCTTCATCGGTTTTTTTTGGAAATTTAATTGCATCCATAACTTTATTAAATGCTTTTGTATCTTCATCAATTAAAAGTAATAAATCATCCTTTAATTTTTGAGCATTTACTGCAACTTGGGTCATTTTATCAAAAACATTTTCATAATTTTTTTTACCGACTGTTAAATTTGCAACCATTGCAACTAATCCGGCAGCAATGCTTCCAGATAAAGCAGATGCACTACCACCGCCTGGCGCTGGTGAATCTGTTGAGAGCTCATCAACAAATTCTCGAATAGTTAAATTGTTTAAACTTTCCACGTTGTCCTCCAATACATTTTCTATAATTTTTTTATTTGGATCAAATTTTTGCAATTCCGATAAACCGAGAGATTGAATTGCAATTTGAATTAAATATTTTTCCGGCATTCCGGGGGATTTCCCTTGTCTTTCTAAATAATATTTCCCTGCTTCTAACATTGCATCTTTGGGAATTAATCCAATTAGTTCGCTCCCCGTTACTCTCAAACCCAATTGAGTTGCTTCATTAACACATTCTTCGAATGCAACGTGTGGCGGAGTAATTTTATAATTTGTTAAGTTGATTGAAACTTGCGCTTTTTTATATTCGTCAATAAACCAACCGACAGCTTTTACATTTTTAAGTTTTCCAGGGATTTTTAGAGATTCACCATTTTCATCTTTTAAAATATTTCCATCAGAATCTTTTTTTGCTCTTCCTTGTTCGCGAATACGAAGCGCAATTTCTGTTGCAAGTTTTTGATCTGTTGTATTTAAATTAACATTATAAGCAATTAAAAAATCTCGAACTCCAATAACTGTTGCGCCACTTTTTGAATTAAATTCTATTGGTCCATAATCAGGCTTCCACTCAGATAATTTTATTTTTTTTGATAATCCTTCATATTCACCTTTTCTTATTTCTGCAAGATTTTTTCTTTGTGGATTTGTTGCTGAATATTCATACAAGTAAACCGGGATTTTAAGTTCAGTCCCAACTTTTTCAGCAAGTTTTTTTGATAATAAAACTGTTTCTTCAATTGAAATATCTGAAACTGGAATTAATGGACAAACATCTGTTGCGCCAATACGTGAATGCTCTCCTTTATGATTTTTCATATCAATTAATTTTGAAGCAGTTTCGATTAAATTAAATGCTGCAATTAAAACTTTTTCAGGTTCACCGGCAAAAGTAAAAACAGTTCTGTTAGTTGCAGCCCCCGAATCAACATCTAATAATTTTACACCACTGACTTTTGAAACACTTTCACTAACAGCATCAATAATTGATTTGTTTTTTCCCTCAGAAATATTTGGGACACATTCTATTATTTGCATTTTAGAATATAAGAATAAATGTTTTTAACTAATTCTTTTAATTCAATTAGCGCATAAAATTCAATCCAATTGTCAATCCCTCATTGTTTTGTTTAAATTTTTTATTTGTAACAATCAAACTTTCAAAATATTGTAATTTTATATTTTCAATTTTATAAAATTATAATTCTAGTAATACTCCCTCTTTAATAACATGTTTTACAAAATTTTCTGAAAAGTGATATGGAATATATTTGTAATTAGGAACATCAAAAATAATTACATCGCCAACTTTACCAACTTCAAGGCTTCCGATTTTATTTTGCAAACCGAGCGCAGCAGCACCGTTTATTGTTGATGCAGAAATTGCTTCTTCAATTCTCATTTTCATTTGCGTACAAGCAATTGTCAACATCATCGGCATCGAGTAACACATTGCGGTCCCCGGATTAAAATCAGTTGCAATCGCAACAGGAATATTTTTATCAATTAAACTTCTCGCAGGAGCATATTTATGATTTAAAAAAAATGATGAGCCCGGTAAAATTGTTGCAATTGTTTTTGAATTTTTAAGCGCTTCAATTCCTTTTTCGTTTAATAATTCAAGATGATCGACAGAGGTTGCATTTAATTTTACTCCAAGTTCAGTTGCGCCAAAATTTGATAATTGATCGGCATGCAATTTAATTTTTAATCCGCAATTTATTGCTTTAGATAAAATTTTTTCGGACTGAGTTAAATCGAAATATCCATTCTCGCAAAAAATATCACAAAACTCAGCTAATTTATTTTTAGCAACATGCGGCAAAATATAATTACAAATAAGTTCAACATATTCATCGGGATTATTTTTAAATTCAATTGGAATTGCATGCGCTCCTAAAAAAGTTGGGACAATTGTAGTATAATGCTCTCTTTTTAATTGATTAATTACATCTAAAATTTTTATTTCACTTTCAGCACTTAAACCATAACCTGATTTTATTTCCACAGTTGTGGTCCCAAGTTTCAGCATTTTATTTAAACGGCGCTCAGCAAGTTTAAATAATTCTTTTTTTGACGCTTCACGAGTTTTATTTACGGTGGATAAAATTCCACCACCAGATTTTGCAATTTCCTGATAAGTTTTACCTTCTGCTCGTAATCCAAATTCATTTTCACGACTTCCTGCAAAAACTAAATGTGTGTGCGAGTCAACAAAGCCTGGTAAAACAATTTTCCCATCTGCATTTAAAACATAAACTTCATCATTAACTTTAATTTTTCCGGCATCAGCAATTTTTTTTATTATTCCATCTTCAATTAACAAACTTGCATTTTCAATTATTCCAAGCTCGCGCATTTCTTTCCCGACTTTGATTCCTTTCCCCTTTGTTGAAACAGTTACAAGCTCTTTAATATTATCAATTAAAAGATTCATTTTTGTGCTGTATAAATTGTTGCAATCCCAAAGCTGAGTTTTGTTGCCGATATATTTTTGAAATTAATTTCTTTTAAGATCTTTAAAAATACTTCCTCTTCTGGGAATGCTTGAACTGATTTATTTAAATATGAATATGCCTCTTTATTTTTTGAAAACATTTTACCAATAAATGGAACCAAAATGTTTAAATAAAATTTATAAAAAAGTTTTATAATTAAGTTTTTCGGTTTCGAAAATTCAAGAATTACTGCAACTCCATTTGGTTTTAAAACTTTTTTAATTTCATTTAAACCATTTATTAGTTTTTCAAAATTCCTAACGCCAAATGCAACTGTAACTGCATCAAAATAATTTTCTTCAAAATTTAATTTTTCACAATCACCAATTTCAAGTTTAATTGTTTTGGAAAGATTTAATTCTTCAATCTTTTTTTTACCTACTTCAAGCATTTTTTCTGAAATATCAATACCAATAATTATTTCAGGTTTTAATATTTTTTCAATTACAATTGCAAAGTCAGCTGTCCCAGTTGCAACATCAAGAATTATTTTTGGTTTATTAATTTCAAGTTTTTGAATTGCTTTTTTGCGCCAAAGTTTATCAATATTGAAAGATAAAATATGATTTAAAAAATCATACTTAATTGCAATTTGATTAAACATTTCGGCAACTTGAGTTTTTTTATTTTCAGCTGATTCTTGAAATGGAAGTATTTTATTATGTTGTAATTCTTTGTTATCCATTAAGATTTCAATATCCATTATTTCAACATCGGAATTTTAATTTTAAACTTTTTTGCATTACTAATTGCTTTATCATAACCAGCATCTGCGTGTCTAATAATTCCCATTCCGGGGTCGTAATTCAAAACGCGTTCAAGTTTTTCATCTGTTTCTTTTGAGCCATCACAAACAATTACCATTCCTGCATGGATTGAATTACCGATTCCAACTCCACCACCATGATGAACTGAAACCCAACTTGCGCCACCAACAGAATTTAACAAAGCATTTAAAATTGGCCAATCAGCAATTGCGTCACTTCCATCTTTCATTTTTTCGGTTTCGCGATTTGGCGATGCAACACTTCCGCAATCTAAATGATCGCGGCCAATTACAATTGGCGCTTTAACTTTTTTATCACGAACAAGTTGATTAAAAATTTTTCCCATTTTAGCGCGCTCACCAAAACCGAGCCAGCAAATTCTGGCAGGTAAACCTTGAAACGCAACTTGCTTTTGCGCTTTTAAAATCCAATTACAAAGTTGTTTATTTTTTGGAAAAGTTTCCAAAATTGCACGGTCGGTTATGTAAATATCTTCCGCATCACCCGAAAGTGCAACCCAACGGAATGGACCTTTGCCATCACAAAAAAGTGGGCGGATAAATTCAGGAACAAAACCAGGAATTGAAAAAGCATTTTTAATTCCATTTGCAAAAGCTTCGCCACGAATATTATTTCCGTAATCAAAAACAATCGCACCTTTTTTTTGCAGTTTTAATAATCCGTTAACATGTTCGCAAATTGATTTTTGAGAAAGCTCAATATATTTTTTTGGATTTTTATTTCTCAGCAAAAGCGCATCCTCATAATTTAATTTATGAGGAACATATCCATTTAAAGTATCATGTGCCGAGGTTTGATCTGTAATAATATCTGGCAACAAATTTCCATCAGCAATTTTTGGAATTATTTCTGCAGCATTTGAAAGTAACCCGATTGAAATTGCTTCTTTTCTTTTTTTTGCACGTTCAACCATTTCCATAGCATCATTAAAACTTGTTGTCATTGTATCTAAATATTTTGTTTTAATTCTTTTTGCAATTCTATCGGGATCGCATTCAACAACCAAACAAACAGCCCCATTCATAGTTGCGGCAAGTGGTTGCGCGCCCCCCATTCCGCCGAGACCAGCAGTTAAAATAAATTTTCCTTTAAGCGAACCATTAAAATATTTATTTCCGCATTCTGCAAAAGTTTCGTAAGTCCCTTGTAAAATTCCTTGCGAGCCAATGTAAATCCAACTGCCAGCAGTCATTTGTCCATACATTGTTAAACCAAGTGATTCAAGTTTTCGGAATTCATCCCAAGTTGCCCATTTTGGAACAATCATTGAGTTTGAAATTAAAACTCGTGGTGCAAATTTATGAGTTTTAAAAACTCCGACAGGTTTGCCAGATTGAATTAATAAAGTTTCATCATCATTTAAATTTTTCAAAGATTTAACAATTGCATTATAGCAATCCCAATTGCGAGCAGCTTTTCCTGTTCCGCCATAAACAATTAGTTCATCCGGTTTTTCTGCAACTTCTCTATCAAGATTATTCATTAACATTCTTAACGCGGCTTCTTGTGTCCAACCTTTACAAATTAATTTTTGTCCCCGAGGAGATTTAATATTTTTCATTTTCATGGTTGCTGATCGTTATTTGTAATATTCCCATTTCTATCAGTTCGAATTAACCATAAATCTTTTTTACCTGCACCAAGCGAAGTAGTTGACCCCGTAATTGTAAAACCACCATCTTGCATTTGAACAAGATCATATCCAATATCACTTGCGCTACCACCAAAAGTACGGCTCCATAATTTAATTCCATTTGCATCAAGTTTAATTAACCAAACATCTTCGTTCCCACTCCCGAAAGATTTTGTTGATCCTGTAATTGCAAAGCCACCATCCGAAGTTGAAATAATTGAGTAACCTCTATCATCACCACTCCCGCCAAAAAGCCGATCCCAAAGTCGGGTTCCTGTTTTATCTGTTTTGATTAAAAAAACATCTTCGCCACCAAATCCACCAAGCGAAACTGTGTACGAATTTGAATATCCAACAATTAAATAACCATCAATTGTTTCTAAAACTTTAAAGGGAACATCTTTTAAATTTCTACCAAAAGTTTTTGACCAAAGCCGAGTTCCATTTAAAGTTGTTTTAACCAACCAAATTTCTTCCTGCCCTTGTCCGTATGAAGTTGTTGTTGCAATGAATAATAAATTTTTATCTGATGTTTGAATTATTTGCGTTCCGATATCATTTCCACTTCCACCATAAACAGAGTCGTATTGTTTTTCTCCAAGTTTATTTAATTTTGAAAACCAAACATCAAAATCACCTGTAATATTTTTAGATGTTCCGCCAAGTAAAGCAATTAATGAATCGGTAGTTTGTATTGCAGAAAAACCACTATCAACTTTTGTACTGCTTGTTGTAGTTTGCCATTCTTCTGCTCCCGTTGGATATGTTTTAATAATCCACATATCATCATTTGATGGAGAGCTTAATGAGTTACTTGTCCCCGCAATTAAAAATCCACCATCATAAGCTTTTGAAATTGAGTACGCTCTATCATTTAAACTTGATCCAATCGGTCGGGTGCTTAATTGTTTGCCTGTTGAGTCTGCACTAAAAAGCCAAGCATCATTTTGACCGGAGCCGATTGAATTTGTAGTCCCTACAATCATAACATTTCCATCAGATAATGTTACCATTGAGCGCCCTTCATCATCTTCAACTCCACCATGCGTACGAGTGTAATAATACATTCCTTGATAATTACCTGGAATAATTATGTAAGCATTTTCACCTTTTTGTTCGGTGCAGGAATTAAAAAAAATCAGAAAAATTAAAACCGAAAATGAAAATTTAATAATCTTCATTTAGAAATATAAAAAAGATTGTATCCTCATAAAAACAACAAACCCCATCTTAAAGACGGGGTTCATAGTTGTGCTTGTACAAGTAAAATTACATTACGCTTTTGATACGTTTGTTGCTTGTAAACCTTTGGGGCCGTTTTCGACCTCAAATTGCACTTTTTCTCCTTGATTCAATGTCTTGTAGCCATCGCCAACAATCGATTTGAAGTGAACAAATACATCTTCACCACTTTCTCGTTGTATAAAGCCAAAGCCTTTTGAGTTATTGAACCATTTCACAGTGCCAACTTCCATGTAGCTACTTCCTTTCATTATATTGTGAATTCACATTAGTATAATATTTTTGATAAGAAAATATAATTTTTATAAAATCAAACCTTCAATATCATATCTGATCGCTGCTACAATATGGTTTTTAATACAATATTGCAAGTATTTTGTAATATATAAATATTATTTAACTTCTGTAATTCTATTAGATCTAAATTGCACTTAATGAATATTACTATTAAATTGTGCAACTTTTTCCCTACTGCCACTATAATAGAGAGATAAATATATTAAATGAAAGAAATAAGGAATTTTTGCATAATTGCACATATTGACCATGGGAAGTCAACTCTTGCCGATAGATTACTAGAATACACCGGAACAATTACCGAAAGAGATTTGGTTGTTAACCAAGTTCTTGATGATATGGAATTGGAACAAGAGCGTGGTATTACAATAAAGTTGCATGCTATTAAAATGTATTACAATGCAAAGGATGGAAATAAATACTCTTTAAATTTAATTGATACTCCCGGTCATGTTGATTTTTCGTACGAAGTTTCTCGTTCATTAGCAGCTTGCGAAGGAGCAATACTTGTTGTTGACGCAACACAAGGTATTGAAGCTCAAACAATTAGTAATTTATATCTTGCAATTGAATCGGGACTTGAAATAATTCCTGTATTAAATAAAATTGATTTACCTTCAGCCGCAACAATGATTGATAGAGTTACTTCTGAAATTGTAAATTTAATTGGATGCTCGCCCGATGATATTATTAAAGCAAGTGCAAAAACTGGAATTGGAATTAATGAAATTCTTGAAGCAGTTGTAAAATATATTCCCCCACCAAAAGGAGATACAAACAAACCTTTAAGAGCATTAGTATTTGATTCTGTATTTGATTCTTACCGTGGATCAGTTGCTTATGTTCGTGTTGTTGATGGAAAACTTACTGAAAAATCAAAAATAAAATTTTTCCACAAAGGTACAGTTGCAATAGTTGATGAAGTTGGTAATTTATTTATGAAGCGACAAAGAACTGGCGAGCTTTTAGCCGGTGATGTTGGATATGTAATTGCTGGTTTAAAAGATGTCCACGACACAAAAGTTGGTGACACAATTACTTTAAACGAAGATGGCGCAACAACTCCACTCCCAGGATATAAAGAAGTTAAGCCGATGGTATTTAGTGGGCTTTATCCATCCAATAGTGATAATTTTGCAGAGTTGCGCGACTCTCTTGAAAAATTAAGTTTGAATGATTCATCTTTAGTTTATGAAACTGAAACAAGCACTGCTCTTGGATTCGGTTTCCGTTGTGGATTTCTTGGATTACTTCATATGGAAATTATTCAAGAAAGATTAGAAAGAGAATACAATCAAAATTTAATTACAACTGTCCCAAACGTTGAGTTGCATGTTTACAAAACTAATTCTGAAAAATTAATTATTGATAATCCAGCAGATATGCCAGTAGCTGGAATGATTGAAAAAATTGAAGAGCCATATATTAAAGCGCAAATAATTACACCAACTGAATACATTGGTAATATTATGACTCTTTGTAATGAGAGACGTGGTATTTGGAAAAACACACATTACTTTGATCCAACAAGAGCAGATGTAACTTACGAGTTTCCACTATCTGAAATTATTTTTGATTTTTATGATAAACTAAAATCTTTAACTCGTGGATATGCTTCTCTTGATTACGAGTTTATTGATTATCGAGAAAGTGATCTTGTAAAGCTGGATATCTTATTAAATGGTGAACAAGTTGATGCTTTATCAACAATTGTACATCGTGATAAATCATTTGAAGTTGGTAAAAAACTTTGCAGTAAACTTAAAGATCTTATTCACCGTCAAATGTTTGACATTGCAATTCAATCAGCAATTGGAAGTAAAGTAATTTCGCGCACATCAATTTCGGCAATGCGTAAAAATGTTATAGCAAAATGTTATGGTGGTGATATAAGCAGAAAAAGAAAACTATTAGATAAACAAAAAGAAGGAAAAAAACGAATGAAGCAAGTTGGTAGAGTTGAACTTCCACAAGAAGCGTTTTTAGCTGTACTTTCAATTGGAGATTAAAAAAATGGAAATGAATATAAACGATAAAAATAATACTTGGAGAAAGTTTATAAATTTTCTCCGTTGGAAAAAAGAAATAAATCCACCAAAAACTTTTAAGGAAAAATTTCTGTATCAAGTTAAAGAGTGGGGTATTGTTTTAGTTCTTTTTTTGATTTTAAATAATTTTTTAATTGCATCATTTGTTGTTCCAACCGGTTCAATGGAAAATGAAGTTATGACTGGTGACTTTTTACTGGTAAATAAATTTATTTATGGCGGTACATCACCACGTAATATTATGTTTACAGATGTTCGTTTGCCTTGGTTTAAAATTCCAAAATTCCGTGAAGTTGAACGAAATGATGTAATTGTTTTTGAATTCCCTGGAAATCGCGATGAAGTAAAATCCGAAGCATTTACATATTATTTAAAACGTTGCCTTGCATTACCAAAAGATACTTTACAAATAATAAATCGTGCAATTTATTTAAATGGAGCTCCGGCAAATTTACCACGACATGTAAATTTTAATAGTCAAAATATTTTACCAAATAATTATTCTGATTCAAGAATTTTTCCACCAACTTCTCCATTTAATGAAGATAATTATGGACCGATTGTAATTCCATTTAAAGGGATGAAAATAAATTTAGACAATCAAACAATTCCATATTGGGTAACTTTTATTAAACGTGAAGGGCATAAAGTTGAGTTTCAAGAAAATGGTTTATTAATTGATGGTGTATTTAAAAATGAATACAGTGTTGAACAAGATTATTTATTTGGGATTGGTGACAATCGCGATAACAGTTTAGATAGCAGATATTGGGGTTTTATTCCAAAAGAAAATTTGGTCGGCACACCAATGTTTGTTTATTGGTCTTGGGATACAAACTTACCACTTACAAATATTTTTGGAAAACTTGAGAGTTTGCGACTTGATAGAGTTGGTACAATTATAAAATAATGTCATCAATCTATTTACATATTCCATATTGCGATACAAAATGCTGCTATTGCGATTTTTACAGTATTGAAAATCATGATTCAAAAAATATTTTTATTAAATCGCTTATAAAAGAAATTTCAACTTCTGCAAAAATATATTCCGATAAAGAAGTTGTTGAAACAATTTTTTTTGGTGGTGGGACTCCATCACTACTTGAGCCAAATGAACTTGAACTAATTTTAAATTCATTATATAATAATTTTACAATTTCAGATTCTTCCGAAGTTACACTTGAAGCAAATCCAGGAACAGTTAATTTAGAAAAATTAAAAGCATACCGCTCACTTGGAATAAATAGATTAAGTTTTGGGGTTCAATCTTTTAATAATGATGAATTAATATTTTTAAGCCGAATTCATACAGGCGATGAAGCTCGAGATGCAATTAAATTAGCTCGCAAAGCTGGCTTCGATAATTTGAATATTGACTTAATGTTCTCTCTCCCAAATCAAACAATTGAAAAATTAAAATTTACTTTAAATGAAGCTTTTTCATTTTCGACTGAACATATTTCTGCATACAGTTTAATTGTTGAACCGAATACTCCACTATTTAAACTTGTTCAAAATAAAATTGTTTCTCCTTTACCAGTTGATGACGATGCTAAATTGTATAATTTTATTTTAGATCAAATGTCGCTAAATGGATTTGAGCAATACGAGGTTTCAAATTTTTGCAAACCGGGATATCACTCAAGACATAATTCAAATTATTGGAACCATACAAATTATTTAGGGTTTGGTCCATCGGCACATTCATTTTGGAAGAATAATTTTGAAAATGCAAAAAGATGGTCAAATCACAGAAATATCACAAAATATTGTGACGATCTTGAAAATAATATCTCACCAATTTCGATGGAAGAGTTTTTAACAAAAAAGGATTTATCTACCGAGTTTTTATTTTTGGGCTTACGCTCAAGTGGTATCGATTTAAATAAAATGAATAATATATATGATAAAAACATTTCAATCGAACAAAAAGAGAAAATTCAAAATTACATCCAAAAAAATTATATCGAGTTAAATAATAATTTTATCCATTTAACAAAAAAAGGTTATATGGTTTGCGATAGTATTATAGAGCAATTACTTTAATTTATTGTAATAAAAATTCTTTCCAATTATATTCATCAGTTAAAAAATAATTTCAATTTGAGGTATAAATGCATATTAAAAATTTTCATAAAATAAACGCAGTAGCTGTATTTTTAATTTCACTAACTTTTTACATTCTAACATTACCAGATACGGTAGTATTTTGGGATGTAGGTGAATTTATCGCAGCAGCATATTTATTACAAGTACCACATCCACCTGGCGCTCCATTTTTTTTATTGATTGCAAAAATTTTTTCGATGATACCTTTTGCAGCTGATCCTGCAGTAAGAGTTCATTTTATTTCAGCACTTTGCACAGCTTTAACATCAATGTTTATTTATTTAATTGTTGTCCGCTTAATTGTGCTTTGGGGAAAATCACACGAATCAATTTCAGATAAAATAAAATTATACTCTTCCGCAATTATTGGAGCTTTGTCATATACATTTTGTAATACAACTTGGTTTAACGCGGTTGAAGCTGAAGTTTATGGTATCAGTATGTTTTTTGTTTCTTCAATAACTTATTTATCACTTCGTTGGCATCAATCACAAGATGAGCATCGAAAAGGACAATATATTTTATTGACTGCATATTTAATTGGACTTTCGCTTGGTGTTCATTTACTTGCCGTGCTTGTTGTATTTCCATTTTTAATGATTATTTATTTTAAAGAAAAAGAATTTTCAATTTCCTCATTTATAATTTTTGGTGTAGTTGCTGTTTCAATTTTTGGTGTGATTTATCCAGGGATTGTAAAAGAATTTCCAAAACTTTTATCGGCAAAAGGGTTATTAAAATTTTTACCGTGGGGAATTATTTTAGCGGCAATTTACGGAGTTTATGAAAGTCAAAAATCTAAAAATTGGTATTTAAATATTGCATCACTTTCATTCCTTTTTATTTTTCTTGGATTCACTACTTATACAATGGTGATAATTCGCGCGAATGCTCACACACCAATGAATGAAAATAATCCTGATAATTTAGAAAGATTGGTTTCGTATTTAAATCGTGAGCAATATGGTGAAGCCCCTTTAATTAAACGTCGATATAGTCAAGAACCTCAACATCAGGAAATGTATACAAAGTACAAATCGGACTCTCAGTTTTTTTGGCAATATCAAATTGATCATATGTTTCTCCGTTACATGATGTGGAATTATGTTGGCCGCGATAGTGATACGCAAGATGCTGGAATAAATTATAAACAACTTTGGGCAATTCCGTTATTAGTTGGTTTATTCGGTTTATACTTTCACTTTAAACAAGATTGGATAATGGGGTTTGTGTTTTTCACTTTCTTTTTATTAATGGGATTAATACTTGCGATTTATTTTAATATGCAAGATCCACAGCCGCGCGAACGTGATTATTTTTATGCTGGCGCATATTTTATATTTTCAATTTGGATTGGAATTGGAGTTTATGGATTAATTTCTCTTGCACAAGAAACTTTACCAGTTACAAAAGATATTAGTTTGGGAATTGTTACAACTTTATGTTTTGCTTTTATCCCAATTAATATGGCAAGAACAAATTATGTCCCTCAAGATCGATCAAAAGATTATGTTGCGTGGGATTATTCATATAATCTTCTTCAATCATGCGAGCCAGATGCAATTTTAATTACAAACGGAGATAATGATACTTTCCCTGTTTGGTATTTACAAGACGTTGAAGGTGTTCGTAGAGATATTAGAGTTGTAAATTTAAGTTTGTTAAATACTTCGTGGTACATCAAACAATTAAAAAACGAAACACCCCATGGTGCTAAAAAAGTTCCAATAAGTATTTCTGATGAACAAATTGAAGTGATTCAACCAATACAGTGGCAAAAAAGAACTTTATCACTTCCACTACCAGCAAAAGTTTTGGAAAGTGAATTAAAAATTTCTGATCCTGAAAAAGCAAAAACAGTTTCTAAAAAAGATACATCTATAACTTTTACATGGGAACCAACTGTAAATTTTGGAGAAATTACTGCAATCAGAGTTCAAGATATTTTAGTTTATGATATTATAAGAACAAATAATTGGAAGCGCCCAATTTATTTTGCTGTAACTTCAACACCAGATAGTAAAATCGGTTTAAGTAAATTTATGAGAATGGATGGATTGGCAATGAAGCTAATTCCAGTTGAAGCTCCATCCGATGAAGGAATTATTGTTGATTCTATTTTATCTGAAAATTTATTTAACTCGCCGGATTTGGGATCTAAAAATTTTAGACGTGGTTATATGTATCGTAATTTAAATAATCCAGAAGTGACTTATGATGACAATGTAATTAGATTAGTTTCAAATTACAGAAATGCATTTTTACGACTTTCTTTACATTATTTAAATAGTTTAAAAGATAATTCAAAAGCAATTGCGGTTTTAGATTCAATGGAATCAAAATTACCTCGTAGTGTAATTCCAGTTGATAATTATTTATTATTTGATATTGCAAACTTTTATAATTACGCAGGTAAAAAAGAAACATATTTAAAATTAACTAATGAGGTTGAAAATAAACTTGCTGCCGAGCTTGCTACAAATCCACCTGTTTCAACATCTTACCGTAATCCATACACAGTGCTGATGAATATTTATGAAGAGCAAAAAGAATTTGATAAAGCAATTTCGGTTTTAAATAAAATGAAGCTTGGTTTTAATGATCCAAGTATTACACAGCAAATTGATTCTAGAATTCAACAATTAGAAGCACAAAAAAGTTTACAAAGTTTGCTTCAAAAAGATACTATTAAAAAATAATTTTCTTTTTTAATATGAAGATATCTGATAGAAAACATTGGGAAGATTTTTGGCATGAGAAAAATAATCTTTCAACTGTTTATTCAAATTCAGATAGAATAATTCGTAATCTTGAAAAAGTAATTGATCTAAAAAATAAAAAAATTTTAGAAGTTGGTGCTGGAACTGGTCGTGATAGTTTTCCGCTTGCAATTGCCGGTGCAAAAATTTTTCAGCTCGATTATTCTGTTCAATCTTTAAAAATAATGCAACAAGTTGCAAAGAGCGAAAAAATTCCAGTTAAAATTTTAGGTGGCGATACTTTTAAATTACCTTTTAAGGATGAAACATTTGATATTGTTTTCCATCAAGGATTACTGGAACACTTTCGAGAAAAAGAAGCTTCTGAACTTTTAAAAGAAAATATTCGTGTTTTAAAAAAAGGGGGATATATTTTAGTTGATGTTCCTCAGCGTTATCATATTTATACAATTGTAAAACATTTTTTAATTGCAATTAATAAATGGTTTGCTGGTTGGGAGAGAGAATTTTCTTTCAGAGAATTAAAGTTGTTACTTAAAAGTTTTGATTTAAAAATTATACACTCTTATGGCGAGTGGATGTATCCAAGTTTATTTTATAGAGCTTTTCGTGAGGTTTTCAGAAAATTTGGAATTTTGCTTCCACTTTACCCAACTACAATAAAGCCAATAACAAATTTACGTAAAAAAATCCGCGACTACTTTAGAGATAAACCAATTACAATAAATAGTTCGCTTTCATTCGGTATTATCAGCAAAAAAATTTAATTTTACTTCTGTAACAGGAGTTTGGGGAATTTTCAATAAATTCAACTTCTAATGAAAATTTTAATTTTAAATTGGCAAGATAGATTAAATCCTTTAGCTGGTGGCGCCGAAACTCACCTTCACGAAGTTTTTAAAAGAATTGTCAATTTAGGTCACTCTGTTACTTTGTTTTGTTCAAAATTTAATGGCGCAAAAAAAGATGAAGTTGTTGATGGAATAAAAGTTATTCGCAAAGGAAGTAGATGGTTTTTTAACTTCAGAGTAATTTGGGAATATCTTATTCGATTTCGTAAAAATGATTTTGATATTGTTGTTGATGATTTAAATAAAATTCCATTTTTCACTCCACTTTATGTAAAAAAACCTCTTGTTGGTGTAACTCATCATTTATTTAGAAAAAGTATTTTTTCAGAAACAATTTTCCCGCTTGCACTTTATGTTTACTTAATGGAATTTTTTTCACTCCCTTTTTATAAAAAGAAAAGATTTATTGTTGGCTCACCAAGTACACTAAAAGAACTTTTAGATAATAATTTTGTTAAATCAAAAGTTCATCATATCCCATACGGAGTTGATCATAATATTTACAAACCCGATGCAGAAAATAATAATTCAGAACAATTAATCGGAATGCTTGGCAGGTTAAAAAAATATAAATCCATCGATATTTTATTAAATGCGTTTAGTAAAGTTTTGATAAAACTTCCAACTGCTAAATTATTAATTGTTGGTGAAGGAGATGACAAAAAACGATTGATTGAAATTTCGGAACTTTTAAAAATAAATAACTCAGTTTACTTTGCTGGCTTTGTATCCGAAGAAGAAAAAATAAAATATCTACAAAAAATAAAATTTGCAGTTAATACTTCAATTAAAGAAGGATGGGGATTAACGGTAATTGAAGCAAATGCATGTGGTGTGCCAACAATTTCAAGCAATGTTGAAGGTTTGCGAGATGCAGTAATTGATGGTAAAACTGGATTCTTGATAAAATATGGAGATATAAATAGCTTTGCAGATGCAATGATTGAGCTACTTGAAAACAAAGAAAAATTAAATCAACTTTCAATAAATGCAGTCGAGTGGTCAAAAAATTTTGATTGGGATAAAGCTGCTTTTGATACTTTAGAAATTTTTAAAAAAGTAATTGAGGAAGAAAAATAAATGTGGAAGTTTTTTTACAACTATATTGGTTTATCAATTTTTTGGATTGTTGTTCAATTATTTGGTTTATTTAAAGAAAAAATAAAAAATGGAATTGATGGACGCAATAACCTTTTTCAAAGACTTGAAGAATCAGTTCAAAAATTAGATCCAAGTTTTCCACGGCTTTGGATTCACGCTTCCTCAATGGGTGAATTTGAACAAGCAAAACCAATTATATTCTCTATTAAAAAATATTTTCCAAATTATAAGATTATTGTAACATTATTTTCTCCATCAGCTTACGAACATTCTCTCCACTATCCACATGCAGATATTATTGAGTATTTACCTTTTGACACTGAGGTGAATGCAAAAAAATTTATTTCGATTGTTAATCCGAAATTTGGGATAATTATTCGTTATGATGTTTGGCCAAATATAGTTTGGGAGGCAAAAAAAAATAACGTCCCTTTATTTTTAGTAAATGCAACTTTAAACTCTAAGAGTGGTCGACTTTGGAAGTTTTTTTTACCACTACATAAATTAATTTATGATTCTTTTGACTCGATAATGACGGTGAGTGGAGAAGATAAAAAGAATTTTGAAAAATATAATTTAAACTGCAAAATTGAAGTTGTTGGAGATACACGTTACGAGCAAGTATTTTATCGCGCAGAAGATGCAAAACAAAAACAAATTCTTCCCGAAAAAGTTTTTAATGGAAAAAAAATATTTATTCTTGCACAAACTTGGAAAGAAGATGAAAAAATTACTTTGCCTCCATTTTTTAGATTGCTTGAAGAAGTTGATGATTTAATTTTATTAATAGTTCCACACGAGCCAACATTAATTAAAATTGAAGAACTCAAAGATAAATTATCATGGCTTACACATCTTAAGTACACAACACTTTCTGAAATTTTAACTTATCAAAATGAAAAAATTATTATTGTGGATAGCGTTGGTGTTTTAACAACACTTTACAAATATGTTTTTGCGGCTTATGTTGGCGGTAGTTTTAAACAAGGTGTGCATAATGTTTTAGAGCCAGCAGTTTTTGGATTGCCACTTTTTTATGGTCCAAGGCACACAAATTCGCAAGAAGCAATTGCACTTTCTAAAATAGGCGCTTCAAAAATAATCAATTCATCTGATGAACTTTATTATCAATTAACTTTGATTCTGAGTAATCAAGCAGAATTAAAAAATCGAGGTAATTTATCTTTAAATTTTGTTAAAGATAATGCTGGCGCAACTGAACAAATTATTAAAAATATCCAATCTCAAATAATTAAAAGTTGAAGATGAAGCATTTTGCAAATGTGGTGCTCCGTTTGCCAATCCAAAAAGAGTTTACTTATAAAATTCCAAACGAGTTACAAACTATAATTTCAATTGGTTCAATTGTTGAAGTCCCTTTTGGAAAAAGAAAATTAACAGGAGTTGTAAGTAGTTTTCCAGAAACTTCTACAATCCAAAATATAAAAAATATAATTTCGATTGCTGAAAATAATATTACTTTATCTCCTGATTTAATTGAATTAGGAAAATGGATGTCAGAATATTATCACGCACCATTGGGAGATGTTTTAAATAGTTTTTATCCAACAGCTTTAACAGAACCAAATGTAAAAGAGAAAACCGAAACATTTATTTCACTATCCAAAAATAAAATTGATTTAAAATTAACTGCAAAACAAAATTCAGTTATTTCATTTTTAAAAAATAAAGAAAATGTAAAGCTAGTTGATTTATTAAATGAGTTAAAACTTGGACTTTCGGTAATTCACAATTTAGTTGATAAAAATATTTTAATTGCAGAAAAAAGAAAGATTGTTGCAGTCGATAATAATTTAGTTTCAACACAACAATTACCTGTGATGTTGACTGCTGAACAATTAAGTGTGTTTGAAAAAATAAAATCTTCAATTACCAAAAATCACTTTAAAACTTTTTTATTGCATGGAATTACAGGAAGTGGAAAAACAGAAGTTTACATTGAAGCACTCAGAGAATGTTTATCAAATGGAAAAAAGGGAATTGTTTTAGTTCCTGAAATTTCTTTGACTCCACAAACAGTTGCAAGATTTAGAAAACACTTCCCGAATGAAGTTGCTGTAATTCATAGCAGAATAACAAAATCTGAAAAAATAAATATTTGGAAAAATATTAATAACGGAAAATTTTCAATTGTAATCGGACCTCGATCGGCACTTTTTTCTCCCGTAAAAAATATTGGCATAATTGTTGTTGATGAAGAACATGAAACAACTTACAAGCAATACGATTCTTCTCCACGATATCATGCTCGGGATGTTGCAATAATACGCGCTAAATTAAATAATGCAATTGTAATTCTCGGCTCTTCAACTCCATCTCTCGAAACTTATTACAATGCTTTGAATGGTAAATTTGAATTACTTGAATTAAAAAATAGAATTGATAACGCAACATTGCCAGTTGTTCATTTGGTCGATTTAAAAGTTGAAATACAAAAATTTAAACAAACTCAAAAAGAATTAAAGATTAAAACATTTACGCATCCTCCGGCATTATCAGAATATCTTAAGGAAAAAATAAATGACCGATTACAAAAAAAAGAAGGAATAATTTTATTTCAAAACAGACGTGGGTTTGCTCCACTTTTAATTTGTGAGGAATGTGGATTTACAAAATATTGCAAAAATTGCGAGGTTACATTAACCTATCATAAAAAAGCTCATCACCTTCGTTGCCATTATTGTGGAAATGTTGAAAAGGTATTTGATAACTGTGAAAATTGTAAAGGTTCAAAAATTAGATTTCAGGGTTTTGGTACACAGCGTGTTGAGGAAGAAATTTTAAAAGAATTTCCATCTGCAAAATTAGTAAGAATGGATTTAGATACAACTACCGAAAAAAATTCACATTTTAATTTGCTGGAAAAATTTTCAACTGGTGAATGTGATATTTTGCTCGGTACACAAATGGTTGCAAAAGGTTTGGATTTTGAACATGTAACTTTAGTTGGAATAATTTCAGCAGATACACAAATTGTAATTCCAGATTTTAGATCGGCTGAAAGAACATTTCAACTTTTAACTCAAGTTGCAGGGAGAGCAGGAAGAGGAAAATTAAAAGGAGAGGTTGTTTTGCAAACTTATTCTCCAAATAATTATGCAATTCAATTTGCACTTAATCATGATTTTATCGGTTTTTATAATAAAGAAGTTGAAGCAAGAAGTGAACTTTTATATCCACCATTTAGCAGACTAATTTTATTTGAAGTAAAATCTAAATCAAATGATGCAGCGCAAAAATCAGCAACAGATATTTTTAATAATATTTTAAAATCAAATATTAATTGCCAAACATTGGGACCATCACCAGCTTTAATTGAAAGAGTAAATAATTTTTATAGATGGCATGTTTTATTAAAAATTAAAAAACCTTTTGCTGAAAATTACAGCAGGATAAAATCAATTATTGAACCTGCAATTAATTTTCACCAAAAAAAATATCCTAATATTCAATTAACAGTTGATGTTGATCCGATTGGAATTTTATAAATTTACCCGAATCAAATTGTGGCTGATGTTTTAATTGCCACATAAACTCCCCAAATAGTTAAAACAGTTAAACCTGTTTTTAATAATGTGGTGTTGTAAAGTTTTTTTAATCCGATTGCTAAAACCGAAAGATACCAGATTGTTGTTAAATCAATGGATGAATACAAAAGATGAAGTTTGTTTGTAAAATCATACTCCTCAATAAAAAAGGCCAAACTTGGAGTTGCATAAATCGAGCTTTTCATTAATACTGTCATCATCGTAATTAAAGTTGATGCAACAAGTATATACATTGATGAACCGATTACTTCAGAATATTTTCCAAATGTTGATGCAGATTTAAAAATTATTTTTCCAACTAGCCAAAATAAAAATGCTGAACCAAATAAAGTAACTAACATTGTAAAAACATATCCGACAGAACTAAAAATTAAAAACATATTACTTCCCGTTTTTGCTGGATTACCTTCAATTGCTTTTTCGGCTTGCTCTTGAGTCATCTTTCCATTTGTAACTAAATTTTCAATTCTATTTTTACTTAACTCATCCATTTGATATTGAATTGCTGAATCCGAAAAAACCACAAAAGTAAAAATTAAACCAACTACAATTGTGTATAAAAATGGAATCCAATAATTTGATGCATTTTTTTCAGCATCTACAATATCATCAAACACCTCTGACGGTGAACTAAAAATAGTTGTTAATTTATCGAAGTGTGAGAGTTTGTTTTCCATTTTTTCCTTTTAATAATTTTAGAAAAAAGATTTTTAAATCAATTTCGATTTTACAAAAATAATTCTTTAAGTGCTATTAAAAATATTTTTTGTTAGTTTTGTGCTTCTATGAATTTATCAGGAGAAATTGCTGCATTACTAGCGGCTTGTTGTTGGTCGGGATCTTCAATGTCTTTTACAAGCGCAATACGTCGCGTAGGTTCTGTAAATGTAAATGTAACAAGAATGTTTTTTGCAGCCTTTTATCTTTTAATTACAATTTTATTTTTCAATTTACCAATTAATTTAACTGCAACTCAAATGTGGCTCTTAATTTTGAGTGGGTTTTGTGGATTGGTTTTTGGTGATACTTATCTTTTTCAAGCTTTTGATTTAATTGGCGCACGATTTACAATGCTGATTACTTGCACGGTACCTGCTATGAACTCTTTATTTGCATATTTATTTTTAAATGAAACACTCTCAATTATCAATATTTCCGGAATTGTAATTACAATTTTTGGAATTTTTATGGTTGTATTAGAAGAAAAATCGAGCGATGACGTTATCCCTCATGAAATTGCAAAAGGAATTTTCTATGCATTTCTTGCTTCAATTGGGCACGCAGTTGGATTATTATTAGCAAAAATTGCTTTTGCTTTTGGAGATATTAATTTTTTTGTTGCAACTGAAATTCGTATTTTTTCATCAGCAATTTTATTATTGCCAATTATGGTTGCACTCAAAAAATATAAAAATCCGATAAAAACTTTTTCGGAAAATAAACCTGCTTTATATTTTACAATGTTCGCTTCGTTTATTGGTCCATTTTTAGGAATAACTTTGAGCATGATTGCAATTGCAAATACAAAATTGGGAATCGCTTCAACTTTGATGGCAACTTCCCCATTAATTCTTTTACCTTTGGGGCATTTAATTCATCACGAAAAATTTTCAATTAAAACTATTTTGGGAACTTTAATTGCAGTTGGTGGAGTTGCAATTTTATTTTTGGTGTAAAATGTTTATTACCTTCGAAGGAATAGATTCATCAGGCAAATCAACACAACTTCAAAAATTAGCTGAATATTTAATAAGTCACAATAAAAGAGTTTTAATACTACGTGAGCCTGGTGGAACTCCAGTTGCCGAAGCGATTAGATCAATTTTATTAAATAAACAATTTTCAATTAATGCTGAAGAAGAACTTTTATTATTTACAGCAGCGCGCGCAAACTTAGTAAAAAATGTAATCTCGCCGGAAGTTAAAAAAGGAAATATTGTTTTGTGCGATCGGTTTTATGATTCAACAACTGCATATCAATCTTTTGGCAGAGGATTAAATAGAGAGTTTGTAAATAAAATAAATAACTTTGCTACTCAAAATTTAAAACCAGATTTTACCTTTGTAATTGATATTCCTGTTGATGAAATGATTAAACGATCTCAAACTTCTAAAAAAATAAATGACAGGATGGAAGAAAATAAAATTGATTTTTTTGAGAAAGTCAGAAATGGTTATTTAATCTTATCACAAGAAGAACCTGAACGAATTAAAATAATTGATGGTGTTTTACCAATTGAACAAGTACATGATGCGGTTTTAAAATTTGTTTTACAAAAAAACAAATTAAAATTATTTTTTTAATTATGGGATTACTTTAAAAATATTTATACAATTTATTAGAAAAGCTCAATGTTTATTGAGACTTTTGTTATTGTGTGTTTAAAATCACCATAAGATTTTTTTAACTTGACTTTCAATTAGAATTAAAATAGTATGGTTCATTAATTAATAATTATTAAGGAGGTACAATGAGAAATGTAATAAGTTTAGTTTTTCTGTTTCTTCTAATACTATATGTTGACTCATATAGCCAGGGAGGAACACGACCCCCAACCGGGGGTCAATATCCACCGGGAGGCGCACCACAAGGTCCTCCACCAGGTGGTGGTCAACAACCGATGCAATTTGGTGATGTTGATTCAAATCACGACGGTAAAATTAGTATGGACGAAGCAAAAGCTAAATTTGGTGGCGATCCAAATTGGCAAACTGAGTTTGATAATCGTGATAAAAATAATGATGGGTATGGAAGTTGATGAACTATCGAAGAAAGACGGTATAAGATTTTATGCCAGATTTTTGCCTATAGTTGATGCGCAATTAGGAAAAAATGAATATTTGTCAGGAGAGGCTTTTAGTTTAGCAGATATAACTTTATTAGCTATGCTTGATCCTTCAGAGGCATCCGGGTTAGATATATCACCTTATAAAAATGTTGTAAAATGGCGTAATGCTTTAAAACAGAAGTCATTTTATACTAAAAGTTTCACAACATTTGATGATGTATTAACAGGGTTTATGAGTGGGGCCGGTAAATAATAGGTTATGTAACTTAAGGCACAAACTATTAAAATAAATAAAATACACATAGATACTGTCGGTGAAGCAAAGATACCTTCACCATTATGCTCTAGCAAAAGCTCAACTTTTGTTGGAGACGATTGTATAGTATACAATACCCATAGTAGTGAGTTAGAAAAGGAAGAGAAGAAAAACGGTATTACATTCTTCGAGATAGCAGGGCCTAAAGATAAAATCCATTTTGACCCACCAAAAATATCATGCGGTATAGTGACATGCGGCGGTCTATGTCCCGGACTCAATGATGTTATACAGTCTATAGTTTCAGAGCTTAGTGAAAGGTATGGAGTAAGAAGGATCTTAGGGTTTAAGTATGGGTACTTAGGTATAACAAAAGATTCTATAGAAGAACCATTAAATTTAACTGTTGAAAACGTTGATGGTTTACATAGGCTTGGTGGTACTGTACTAGGCTCCTCAAGGGGGCCGCGGGACACTAAAGACATAGTACAAACATTGAAAAAAAATAAAATTAATATTTTATTTATCATTGGCGGCGATGGGACAATGCGAGGGGCAAAAGAAATAAACGAAGAAATAAAAAATCAAAACCTTGGTATTTCTATAATCGCTTTACCTAAGACTATTGATAATGATCTTAATTATGTAAAAATGTCATTTGGGTTTCAAACAGCAGTTGAAAAAGCAATGTCAGTAATATCCTGTGCCCATGTAGAGGCGAGCGGAGCCCCAAATTGTATAGGTTTAGTAAAGCTTATGGGCAGACATTCCGGGTATATCGCTGCCCATGCGACATTAGCGAATAGAGATGTAAATTACTGTCTAATCCCGGAAGTCCCATTTAAACTTGAAGGTAGCGGCGGATTATTAAACTCATTAGAAAAACGCCTAGACAGAAAAGGACATGCAGTTGTAGTTGTAGCTGAAGGTGCCGGACAATATTTAATGGAAAACAATTCATATCTAGAGCAAAGGGATAAATCGGGGAATTTAAAATTAAGAGATATAGGTCTTTATCTCAAAGGCACGATTCCCGAGTACTTTAAGAATAAGGGCAGGAATATTAATCTTAAATATATAGATCCCAGCTATATAATAAGAGGAGTACCTGCAAATGCTATAGATTCCACATATTGCTTAGAGCTAGGCCAAAATGCAGTACATGCTGCTATGTCAGGTAAAACTAATATGATGATAGGGTATTGGAATCATCATTTCATCAATGTTCCTATAGAAATGGCTATAAAATCACGGAATAGAGTAGATCCTAATGGACGTTTATGGAAAACCGTAATGGAAGCAACCCTTCAACCAGACTCGATTTTTGACGTTTAACCTGTGATAATAGTCTAGATTGACACGACTTAAAATTTATGTTATAAAAAAGCTGCTGGCCAAGGTAGCGGTGGTCAACGTCCTCCAGGTGGTTATCAACCTCCAACTGGTGGTGGTCAACAAGGTGGTCAACAAGGTGGTCAACAAGGTGGTCAACAAGGCGGTCAGCAAGGCGGTCAGCAAGGCCCATCATTTGAAACTGTAGATAAAAATAATGATGGCAAAGTCAGTAAAAATGAAGCTAAAATGGCATTCGGAAGTGACACAAATTGGGAAGATAAATTTAATAAACGTGATAAAAATGGTGATGGTGTTTTAGATAAAAATGAATTTTTAGCACGACAAGGAACTGGTGGTGGTCAACAAGGTGGTCAGCAAGGTGGTCAACAAGGCGGTCAGCAAGGTGGTCAACAAGGCGGTCAGCAAGGCGGTCAGCAAGGCCCATCATTTGAAACTGTAGATAAAAATAATGATGGCAAAGTCAGTAAAAATGAAGCCAAAATGGCATTCGGAAGTGACCCAAATTGGGAAGATGAATTTAAAAAACGTGATAAAAATGGTGATGGGTCTTTGAACAAAGAAGAATTTAAGGATTAATTAAATTTCTCTTTTAAATTTAAAAAGGCACTCGTAAAAGAGTGCCTTTTTTATTTTATATCAAAAAAAATTAGTTTGCGTTAGCTCTTAATGCAAATTTTGGAATAGAAATTTTAAATACTTCTTCACTTCCCCGCTTCATTAAATATGTGCCACTCATAGATCCTTCCATATTTTCCAATACACAAAAGCTATTATATTTATGCGATTTACCAGGTTTAATTATTGGTTGCTTGCCAACAACACCAATCCCTTCAACTTCTTTTACAGCAGCATCTCCATCAGTTATATACCAATGCCGGCGTAATAATTTTACTGGCGAATTACTACTATTAGTTATTTTAATAAAGTATGCAAATGTAAATTTTTTTTCCATCCAGTTCGATTGTCCATCAAGGTAAACTGGCTGAACTGAGACTTCTATATTTTCTGTAGTTGATGTGTACATATTATTTCATTTTTGTAATAACAAGTTTTTTATCTGCTGCGCTTGATGCTAAATATTTTCCATCAATACTATATGCAAGAGCAAGTATTCGATTTGTATGATTTGTTATCTCGCCATTGTTATATTTCTTCCCTGTTGATACATCCCAAAGTTTTACAATATTATCATCACCCCCAGTAGCAATTGTTTTTTTATCTGGGCTAAATACAACTGCATTTATCCAATCATTATCTTTTATTGTTCTATACCAATCGCCATTAATAGGATTCCAAATATTTATATTTTTATCGAGCCCAACACTAACAAGATATTTTTCATCGGGACTAATTGATATTCCAGTTACACTATTATTATGATACATAGTATGAAGTGGTTTACCATCAGAAATTCTCCAAATTACAATCGAATTATCCAAAGAGCTTGAGATAATTGACTTACCATTTTCAGTTATTGCTAAACCAGTAATTTCCCCACTATGTGCCGAAATTGTTTTAATTAAGTTATTGCTAACCAAATTCCAAATTTTTATAATACCCGTACTCGATCCACAAGCAAGTAATGAATCATTATAAATAGCTAGTTGAGTTACATTTCCAGTTATCGAAATTCTAGTAAAAAGCTTAGCACCACCTGTTGTTTTATATTCATACAAATTTGCTCCACCATTACTACCAACAATAAAATATTTTTTATTTGTTTCAAAGTTTTTTGTAATTATTGCACTATGAACAACTATCGATCCATTAGAAATTAATGTATCAGGAATTTGAAAATCTGAAGTATCAAAACTTGGTACCTTTCTAACTAATAATGCTGACCAAAAATTTTGATCTTCGGGTGAAGTGGTAATTAAATAATTGCCATCAGCTGAAAAAGAAATCCAATTAACTGGGTTATGGTACAAATCTGGAATTGTTGTAGGATCATCTCCTGAAATTGGATCTATAAGAGAATCTTCGCAACCGAACCAAATGACCATAACAAAAATAGATACCAATAACTTTTTCATATATATAAGTTATAGTAAATTTGCAGAAAATCAAGTAATTGCAACTAAAAATCTTTATTTGCTTTTGAGCCTTATCACGTCTATATTTTCTTAATTATGAGCAAAGCCGACATCGAATTTTTAAAATATGTTCCAATTTTTAGCGATCTAACAGATCTTGAATTAGAAAGAATAACACAATTAGGCTCGCGAAAAAAATTTAATAAAGGTGGTGTAATTTTATTAGAAAAAGAATCGGCTGCTTCGATGTTTGTAATTGTAAATGGAAAAGTAAAAGTTGTTCGGATGGACGAAGAAGGACGCGAAGTAATTTTATCAATTCTTGGCCCGAGTGATTTTTTTGGTGAGATGGCAATCTTGGATGGCCAAACAAGATCAGCAACAGTTGTTGCAACAGCAAAAGCAGAAATTTTTGTAATTCAACGTCACGATTTTTTAAAACTTTTACACAGTCATCCAATTGTTGGTGTTGCACTTTTACGCGAGTTAACAAATCGATTACGTAAAGCTGATGCACAAATAAAATCTCTTTCACTTAAAGACGCAACGGGAAGAGTTGCAACTGTTGTGTTACAGTTGGCTGACGATATTGGTTTTTTTAGAAAAGGAAAAGTTGAAATTGATGATTTGCCAATGCAACAAGATATCGCAAATATGGCCGGAACTGCTCGAGAGACAATCTCCAGAACACTCCATAAATTTATTAAAAAAGGTCAACTTCGACTACAAGGGAACAAACTTATTATTACTGATTACGAAAAGTTTAAACAACTTTATACTTGATAAGTTAAAAAGATTTGTTTTGTTAAGTTGAGACTTGATGTTGTATGAGAGGATATTAGAATTGTGAAAATAAAAGCTGACCTTCATATGCACACCTCATTTTCAGATGGTGTGTTCTCTCCAAAAGAATTAATTCAAAAATGTAATTCAAAAAATTTAAATACTATAAGTATTACAGATCATGATTCTACAGAATCATTTAATGAAGCAGCCGAAGAAGCAAAAATTTTTAATATGGAAATTATACCTGGTGTTGAGTTAAGCGCAACAGATGGTGTAAAAGAGTATCATATACTTGGTTATTTTATTGATTTTAATAATCAAAGATTAAAAGATTATTTAACTTTTTTCAGACTTGAAAGAGTTAGAAGAGCAGAAAGAATTGTTGAAAAATTAAATAAATTAAAAATTCCTCTAAAATTTGATTCAGTTCTACAAAAAGCAAAAGGGGGCGCAATTGGGAGACCACATATTGCAATGGCACTTGTTGATGAAAAATTTATTTCGAATTACCAGGAAGCGTTTGAAAAATTAATTGGAAATAATTGTCCTGCTTACGAAAAAAAATTTGTGATGAGTCCCGAACAAACAATTCAATTAATTTCATCAGCTGGCGGTTTATCTTTTCTTGCTCATCCCGGGAGGCAAACTTCAAGCGATATGTTGCAAAGTATTATTTCAGCAGGTGTGGATGGAATTGAAGTTATTCATCCATCGCATACAATTGAATTAACAAATCATTATCAAAACATTGTGAGTCAATATTTTTTACTTGGTTCAGGTGGTTCAGATTTTCATGGCGGAAGAAGAAATGATGACACCGCTCTTGGAAATTATTTTGTCGATTCAAACTCTATTGAAGCGATGAAACGAAGACTTTTTTCAAATAAAGTTATTTAGGAATTTTATTGTGTCGAGATTATTGTTGCTGTTTATTTTTTTAGATTTTTTATTTTTTTCAACAACTGCGCAAACTTGGAAAAGTTTTACTTCTATGAATGACGTTAAGGCAATGACATCAGTAAATAATATTTTATGGGTTGCAACAACTGGTGGTGTTTATAAATTAAATCAAATTGATTCAACCGTTACAAAATTTACAAATGTAGATGGATTGTCATCAAATGATGCAACAGCAATTGAGATTGATAAAAATGGTTTAGTTTGGATTGGTTCGTTATCTGGAATGATTGATGTTTTGGATCCAACAACAAATTCAATAAACTCTATTAAAGATATTTTCTTATCTCTAAAAAACCAGAAAGGCATTAACAATTTTTATAATTCTGGTGATACAATGTTTATTGCAACTGATTTTGGGGTTTCACTTTATTCCCTTTCGCGTAAAGAGTTTTTAGACACTTATAATAATTTTGGTGATTTTAGCCAAACAATGGTTTACGATGTTTTAAGTTTTAATGGTCAGTTATTTTTAGCAACTGAAAAAGGAATTGCTGTTTCAAAAATAAATGCAACAAATTTATCGGCCCCTGAATCGTGGCAAACAACTTTTAATAAAAGTACTTCGCTTTGTTTGTTCGATAATAAAATGTTTGCAGCAACTACTTCGGGAGTTTTTTCTTTGATAAATAATGAATGGAGTGTTGTTAACAATTTGAATCAACCTTCTTTAAAATTAATTAAGAGAGATAGCTTAATTTATATTTTTCAGGAAAATACAATTAAACAATTTTCAAAATCTGGTGTTATTAATCAATATGGGCCAACCTCAATAAATAGTTTAACAGATGGAGTTATCAGTTCTCAAAAACAACTTCTTGTTGGAATAAAATCAAATGGTGTTGCTCAGTTACAAAATAATAAGTGGTTAATTTATTCTCCAAACTCTCCTTCAAAAAATTATTTTTCTTCAGTTGCGATTGATAAAAATGGAGATATTTGGGCTACATCCGGTAGAAGTAGTGGTTACGGATTTTATAGATATAATGGATCAACTTGGACAAACTATAATGTTGATACTGAACCAAAATTAAAAAGTAATGACTTTTTTAATATCACAATCACACCAACAAATGAAAAATTAATTAGCTCCTGGGGTAAGGGAATTGTTTTGGTTAGTAAAGAGGGAAAAGTTTTAAAAACTTTTGATAATAATTATCCCGGCTTTGCAGGTGCTGACGATCCAACATTTATTGTATCTGGTGGCAACTCATTTGACAAAGAAAATAATTTATGGATTTCACTTTACCGTCCAACAACTTTAAATGTTTTGTGGAAAATGACACCGGATTCTGTTTGGACCTCTTATAAAACTTCACTAAATAATAACTACATAAATATTCTGGGATTATTTATTGACAATAATGGAACGAAATGGTTTATAAATAGTTTAACTGGTTTTACACCGAACGCGCTTTGTGTTTTCTATAATGATAAAATAAACATTGCAAACACAAGTGATAATTGGGGAATTATTACAGATGCAAATGGATTAACAAATTCGCAAATTACCTCAATTGTTGGTGGAAAAGATGGAGATATTTGGCTTGGCACAACTTCCGGTATTTCAATTATAAATAATCCAACTACTCCAACAAAAAATATTTCAAAAGTTTATTTGGGAGTAATAAGAGAGCAGATGATAAATTGTATGGCGGTTGATGGAATTAATAATAAATGGATTGGAACACCTCAGGGAATTTATTGCCTTTCGCCCGATGGAACTATACTTATAAATCATTACAGCACTTCAACAACTTCTGGAAAACTTGTAAGTAATAATATTCTTTCGCTTGCGATTGATGAACAAAAAGGAATTGTTTATGCCGGTACCGATAAAGGGCTCTCAAGTTTTACAATTCCATTTATTGTTCCTTCAGAAAAATTAGATAAGCTTTCAATTTCTCCTCAACCTTTTAGAATTACAAATAATAACGCCATAACAATTTCTGGTTTGACAAAAAATTGTCTTATTAAGATTTTATCTTCTTCGGGGACATTAATAAATCAATTTGATGCTCAAGGTGGCGGGCAAGGTTTTTGGGATGGTAAAGATAATGTTGGAAATTTTGTTTCGAGCGGAATTTATTTTGCTATTGCGTATGACTTAGAAGGCGCTAAAGTTGGATATGCTAAAATTGCAATTATTAGATAAAGAATTTATTTTTAAACAAATAAAAAAGGAGCAGTTATGGAAATGAACGATCCGAAAAACCAACCACTACACACCGTTAAAATTCGCGCCGGGAGAAGAAGCTACTTCTTTGATGTACGCGCTACAAAAGCTGAAAATGATTTTTATGTGGTCATCACTGAAAATAAAAAAATGGAAGGTAAAATTAGCAGAAGTAAAATTTTTGTTTATAAGGAAGATTTTAAAAACTTTTTAGAATCATTTAATCAATCTGTAAGTTTTGCCGAAAATAAATTAAAAGAATTAGGTGTAACTTATTCTAATCGTTCGCAAGACCAAGAGCACCACGATTAGTTTTCTTATCTTGCTTAATTTCTCAACTCTCGGTATATTGAGCAAAATTTCTCCATAGAAAAAATTTGTTCATTGGTATCATTATTAATAATGGATAGTAATCTCAAATATAATATTGTTTCCATCCCAAATGGAAAAACCTTTATATCTAAAGAACTTTTAAGTAAGCATTTAGATTTAGAGGATAATTTTGGCGATCAAATTATTGTTGAAACTAATTTAGATAAAAACCAAGAAGAGATAATAATTTCATCAAATATTTTTTTTAAAAATAATTGTATTTGTGCTAGATGTTCTGAAGAAGTTGTTAGAGAGTTTGTAGCTAATTATAAATTGCGTGCTTCATACAATTTATCTTTAACGAGTCGCGAGTTTGATACTGAAATTGAGATATCACCATCAACTACTGAGATAGATATTTCTGATGGAGTTCGAGAAAGCATACTACTTACTTTGCCATTAAAAATATTATGTAATGATGATTGTTTTGGATTATGTCAATACTGTGGAAAAAATTTAAATAAAATTGAAAATAATATTTGCAACTGTCACATTAAAGAAATAGATCCCCGATTTACAAAATTAAAAGATCTACTAACAAAAAATTAAAATAGAAAAACTGAACACCTTAAAGGAGTAGAAAATGCCAAATCCAAAACGTAGACATTCAAAAACAAGAAGTAAAAAACGCCGAACACATTACAAAGCAACCGTGCCAACAACTGGTAAGTGTCCGCAATGTGGTGAAAAGAAATTAATGCACCGCGCTTGTCCTAATTGTGGATACTATCGCGGAAGAACAGCGTTGATTCCTAAAAAAGCAAAATAATTTTTTTGTCTATTTCTACAAATAAAATAAAAATTGCGATTGATGCTTTCGGTGGTGATTACGCTCCCGAAAATGAAGTTAGAGGGGGGCTTGAGATTTTACGTTCATCAAATAATCGCTTTCATTTAGTTTTTGTTGGAAAAGAAAAATTAATTCTAGCGGAAATAAAAAAACAAAATTCAAAAGGATTAGATTTTTCAGTAATAAATGCTGACGAAGTAATCGGAATGCATGAATCACCTGTTACTGCATTAAGACAAAAACAAAATTCATCAATTGTTGTCGGGATGAATTTATTAAAAGAAAATAAAGTTGATGCATTCACAAGCGCCGGAAATACTGGCGCGATGACTGCTGCTGCAACAATGATTCTCGGGAGGATCAAAGGTGTTAGCAGGCCAACTATTTGTGCTTTCTTCCCAACAAAAAAAGGAACTACTTTAGTTCTGGATGTTGGCGCTGTACCTGATACAAAACCTCATTATTTATACGAGTTTGGATTGATGGGATCAATCTATTATGAATTTGTTTTGGGGAAAAAACATCCAACTGTAGGGCTTTTAAATATCGGTGAAGAAACTTCTAAAGGAGATGAAAAAACAAAAGAAACATTTAAACTTTATTCTTCCGGAGAAAAAATTGTCCGATTTATTGGAAATATCGAAGGAGGAGATGTTCTAGAAGGGAAAGCCGATATTGTAGTTTGTGATGGGTTTTTAGGAAATATTGTAATGAAGTTTGGAGAAAGCATACCATCTTTTTTAAAATTTAAATTTACTGAATTCTCAAAATTATCTTTTAAAAATAAATTGATGATGGCCTTATTACGCAGTTCAATTAAATCTGTCTTTAAAGATCTTGATTATGAAGAATATGGTGGCGTTCCACTTTTAGGAGTTAATGGAGCAATAATAATTGGTCACGGGCGCTCAACACCAAAAGCAATTAAAAATATGATTTTACGAACCGAGGAAATGGTTATGCAAAATGTTAATGAACATATTCGTTCAATTCTCCATGAAGCTGAAGAATATGAACACTCTGCCGGAATTATTTAAATATTTTTTATGAAAATAAATGCAACAATAACTGCCGTTAGTCATTTTGTACCCAAAGATAAAATTACAAATCATGATTTAGAAAAACTTGTTGATACAAATGATGAGTGGATTCGTTCAAGAACAGGAATCAGCGAAAGAAGAATTTTAAAAAATGGCGCTACCAGTGATTTAGCCATTCCAGCAATTAAAAAAATTATCGAACAAAAAAATTTAGATCCTTTAGAAATTGATGCAATAATTGTTGCAACAGTTACACCTGATATGTTTTTCCCATCAACAGCTTGTATAATCCAACAAAAAATTGTTGCAAAAAATGCAATTGCATTCGATTTATCAGCTGCTTGTTCTGGATTTTTATATGCATTAGTTGTTGGCGCGCAAATGATTGAAAGTGGTTCAAGAAAAAAAGTTTTAGTTATCGGCGCAGATAAAATGAGTTCAATTTTAGATTATAAAGATAGAAATACTTGTATTCTTTTTGGAGATGGGGCTGGTGTTGTTTTGCTTGAGCCATCACCAATTGAAAATTATGGTATTATTGATCATCGTTTATATTCTGATGGTTCAGGTGCGGAATTTCTTTATATGAAAGGAAGTGGTAGCTTAAATCCGCCAACACATGAAACTATTGATAAAGGTTTACATTATTTAGTTCAAGATGGAAAAGCAGTTTTTAAAGAGGCTGTTCTCGGAATGGCAAATGTTTCTGTAGAAGTTATGCAACGCAATAATTTAACAAGCGAAACTGTTGATTGGCTAGTTCCCCATCAAGCAAATTTAAGAATTATTGATGCATGTGCTGAAAGAATGGGAATTGATAAATCAAAAGTTATGATTAATATCGATCGATATGGAAATACAACCGCAGCAACAATTCCAATTTGTTTATCTGAATGGCACGAGCAAGGAAAAATTAAAAAGGGACAAAATTTAATTCTTTCAAGTTTTGGTGCAGGTTATACTTGGGGCGCAGTTTATATTAAGTGGTCAATTGATTAATTTTTATAAATGTCGATAGCTTATATTTTTCCAGGGCAAGGTTCGCAATATGTTGGAATGGGAAAAGATTTTTTTGATGAATACCCGAAAGCAAAAGAAATTTTTAATTTTGCAGATGATGTTTTGGGATTTCATCTTTCAAAAATTTGTTTTGATGGTCCTGAAGAAGAATTAAAACAAACTAAAAATACACAGCCAGCAATTTTTTTACATAGTCTAATTATTTGGATGCTGCTTGAAGAGTTTAAAAAAATAAATCCAAATTTTGTTGTTGCAGGGCATTCTCTTGGAGAATACTCAGCACTAGTTGCCGCAAATGGAATGTCATTTGAAGATGGAATTAAATTAGTTCGGTTGCGTGGTGAGTTAATGCAAAATACAGGTGTTGAATTCCCAGGAACAATGGCAGCGATTGTTGGATTAGATGAAAGTGCTGTAGTAAATATTTGTAAAGATTCTGAAAAAGTTGGAATTGTAACACCAGCAAATTTTAATTCTCCAGGGCAAATTGTAATTTCTGGTTCAATTGAAGGTGTTAAAAATGCAATGCTACTTGCAAAAGAGTCGGGCGCAAAACTTGTAAAAGAACTTGTTGTAAGTGGTGCATTCCACTCTCCATTAATGAATAGTGCAAAATCAAAACTCAAAACTGCACTAGAAATCACAAAAATAAATTCAATCTCAAATCAACTTTTTGCAAATGTAACTGCAAGCGTTGTACAAGATTCTGAAACAATAAGAAATCTTTTAATTGAACAAGTTACATCTCCTGTCCGATGGGAAGAAACAATTAAAACAATTGAAAAAACTAATGTATCAAGTTTTATTGAAATAGGCCCCGGAAAGGTATTGCAGGGTTTAGTTAAACGAACTTCTAAATTACAATGTTCAGGAATCGATAAAATATTGGATTTTAAAGAATTTGTGGATCAAAAATAATTAAAATTATTTTTTGCAATAGAAAAATAAAATTCATAAATAGTAAAAACAATTGAATGAATAAACTAGAAAACAAAGTTGCGATTGTAACTGGCGGGTCACGTGGGATTGGACGAGCAATTGTAATAATGCTTGCAAACCATGGCGCAAAAGTTGCTTTTACTTTTCGCCATTCTCAAAAAGAAGCCGACGAATTAACAAATGAACTTTTACAAAATAAAAAAATAGTAAAATCTTACAAGTCTGATGCATCAAATACAAACGAAACAAGTTTATTGATTGATGAAATTATTAAAGATTTTGGCAAAATTGATATACTTGTAAATAATGCCGGAATTACAAAAGATGGTTTATTAATTCGGATGCCCGAAAATGATTGGGATGAAGTTATTTCAAATAATTTAAAAAGTGTTTTTAATTTTACAAAAGCTATAAGTAAATTTATGATTTCTGCTCGAAGTGGAAAAATAATTAACATCTCATCCGTTGTTGGCATTACCGGAAATCCCGGACAATCAAATTACGTTGCATCAAAGGCAGGAATAATTGGATTTACAAAAGCAATTGCAAAAGAACTTGGAAGTCGGAATATTCAAGTTAATGCAATTGCCCCCGGTTATATCGATACAGAAATGACAGAAAAGTTGAATGAAAAACAAAAAGAAGCTATCTTGGGCGCAATACCTTTGCGCCGAACTGCAAAACCAGAAGAAGTTGCAAGCGCTGTGATGTTTTTAGCATCATCAGATGCAAGTTACATTACTGGACAAGTACTTTGTGTTGATGGTGGCTTAGGAATGTAATTATTGGCAAAAAATAATGAAAGGAGATTATGTTATGTCAGATGTTGAATCAAAAGTAAAAGAAATTATTATTAATAAATTAGGTGTTGATGCCGCCCAAATTACAACAGAGGCCTCATTTACAAATGACCTTGGCGCAGATTCACTTGATACAGTTGAACTTGTAATGGAATTCGAAAAAGTTTTCGGAATTACAATCCCTGATGACGATGCAGAAAAAATCACATCGGTTGGTGAAGCTGTAAAATATATTACTTCGAAAAAAAATTAAATTTTATTTTTCTAATTTAATGGGGTTATAAATCAGCCCCATTTTTATTTTTTATAAAAAAAATAGTGAGTCAAAAAATATTTCGCAGAGTTGTTGTAACGGGGATGGGTGCAATTACTCCAATTGGTTTAACTGTTGATGAATATTGGAAAAATCTTTTAAATGGAGTTAGTGGTGCTGCTCCAATAACTTATTTTGACACAACTAATTTTAAAACAAAATTTGCTGCTCAATTAAAAAATTTTGATCCATTAAATTATATGGATCGTAAACTTGCGCAAAGAGTTGATCCATTTACTCAATTTGCTCTTGCAGCCGCTGACGAAGCTGTTAAATCTAGTGGGATTAATTTTGATAATATTGATAAAACAAGAATTGGTGTAATATTCGGTTCTGGTATTGGTGGAGTCAAAACTTTTGAAACTCAGCATAAAAATCTTTTAGATTCATCGCCATCAAGAATTAGTCCATTTTTTATTCCAATGTTGATAATTGATATTGCAGCCGGAAGAATCTCAATTAAATATGGATTAAAGGGACCAAATTATGCAACTGTTTCGGCATGTGCTACAGCAAGTCATGCAATTGCTGACGCATTTATGTTAATTCAACGTGGATCTGCAGATATAATATTAACTGGTGGATCAGAAGCAACCATTACTCCGATGGCAATTGGTGGATTTATTCAAGCGGGTGCCCTTTCAACAAGAAATGATGAACCACAAAAAGCAAGTCGACCATTTGATAAAACTCGTGATGGATTTGTAATGGGAGAAGGTGGAGCGGTTTTAGTTTTGGAATCTCTTGAAAGCGCTTTAAATAGAAATGCACAAATTTTTGCAGAAATTTCTGGAATTGGTTTAACTGCCGATGCTCATCATATTACTGATCCAGCTCCCGGTGGTGAAGGTGCTGTCAGATCAATGAAACTTGCAATTGAAGATGCGGATTTACAATTATCTGATGTTGATTATATAAATTCTCATGGCACATCAACAGCGGGTAATGATAAAAATGAAACGAGTGCCATAAAAACATTATTTGGTGCTCATGCAAAAAATATTGCTGTAAATTCTACAAAATCAATGACTGGGCATTTGCTTGGTGCAGCAGGTGCTATTGAAGCAATTGCTTGTATAAAAACTTTACAAACACAAAATATACACCCAACAATAAATTATGAATTCCCAGACCCTGAATGTGATTTATTTTATGTACCAAATAAATCAATTCAAAAAGAAGTTAATGTAGTAATAAGTAACACATTTGGTTTTGGTGGTCATAATGCAACATTATTATTTAAACGATATCAACAATAAATATTAAAATTGTTGGATAACTAATTTATGCCAACTCACCCAAAACTTAAAAATATAATTTCAAAAATAGGTGAGTTATTAAAACCTTTTAAATTTAATATTTCGGAATTTAAAGCTCTTGAAGAAACTTTAAATTATAAAATTAAATCTAAAAAATTATTTATTCTTGCATTAACACACAGCTCTGTAATTCAAAAAAATAAAGCTGAACAATTATCTTCATTTTCGAACGAACGATTAGAGTTTTTAGGTGATGCCGTATTAAGCTTGGAGGCTGCAAAATTTTTATATAAAAATTATCCAAAAGCTTCAGAGGGGTTTATGACTGTAACACGTTCAAAGCTTGTAAGTAAAGTTGCTTTAATTAAATATGGCGAAAAATTACAACTCACCAAATTTATTAAAATTCATCCAAAGCTTTCATTCTCAAACCGGAAAGGAATTAACACTGTTATTTCAGATGCGTTTGAAGCAATTGTTGGTGCTATTTTTTTAGATAGTGGTGAAAAAGCTGTTACAAAATTTGTTCAGAAATTTTTTGAATCTTCCTTATCAGATTATGTTGCGGAAGATGATTCTACAAATTTTAAAAGCAAATTATTGGAAACCTTGCAATCAAAAAAAATGAAAATGCCTATTTATAAATTAATTAATTCTGAAGGACCTGATCACAGTAAAACATTTTTTGTTGAAGTTTTAATTAATGATTTTACTCAAGGCCAAGGAACTGGTTCATCTAAAAAAGAAGCTGAACAAAATGCCGCAAAAGTAGCATATGATTGGCTTTTAAAAGAAACCAATTAATTTTTTTCTAAAAGAATTTTATTAATATTTAATCTCATGGGTAATTCAAATATTTTACATTTGTTAAAAAACTCAATAATTATTGCAGTTGTCGGCGCATCTCCAAAGCCTGGAAGAGATAGTGGAAATATTTTTAGATATCTTTTAAATGTTGGCTATAAAGCATATCCTGTTAATCCACTTTATAGTGATCTGTTTGGATATAAATGTTTTGAGAATTTAACCTCCCTTTCAAAAGAAGTTGGTGAAATTGATATTGTAAATATTTTTCGCAAATCTGAGGATGTTGAAGAAGTTGTTGATGAATCAATAAAAGTGAAATCAAAATCAATTTGGATGCAACTTGGAATAATTAATCAGTTAGCTGCACAAAAAGCAATTGATGCTGGTTTAGATGTTGTAATGAACAAATGTATTTTAGTGGAGCATCGAAATTTATTTTAAAACTTTTCAAATATTTTTTATTTTTATTTATAGTTTTAATTAATAATATTTTTGGGCAAAATAAAATTAGTCCAACATATGCTTTCCCTGATTCATTTTATTATTTAAAAAATATTGTAATTCAAGGAAATCGTTCAACAAAGTCATTTGTAATTACACGCGAGCTTACAATATTTACCAACTCATTAATAACACATCAAGATTTAAATTATAATAGCGAACGAATTTACAGTTTAGGAATTTTTACAAAAGTTGAATTATTAATTGAACAAACAAATAGTGATTCGCTTTTACCTACTGCAGATTTACATATTAATGTTGTTGAAAGATTAAATTATTTGGTTTATCCTATTTTTGGTTTTCGGGATAAAGAAACAGATAAATTATTTTATGGTGTTGGATTTGCACATATAAATTTTAGAGAACAAAAAGAAAATTTGTTTTTTGAAGTAGTCCGGGGTTACGATCCAACAATTTTTATCTTTCATAATATTCCGTATTTAAATTCAGATGATAATATTTTTGGTAATTATAAAATAGCTTCCTCTGATTTATATAATCGAAGTAAAAAATTTGAAGGCGATTCAATTAAATTCAAAACAAATTTATTTAATGCAACGATTGGTAAAAGATTTTCAGTTTATACACGCTCTTCAATTTTATTTGGTTGGAAGCAAATAAAGTTGAATTACAATATTCCCGATCTTTTATCTTCTACTGATTTTAATGATAAAGTTTTTACAACAATAATTGAGTTTAATTACGACTCGCGCAATTTAATTGAATATCCAAGTTCGGGTAGTTTTCAAAAATACCAACTTCATCAATATTATAACTTGGATGTCTCCACAAATTATTTTCGATACCTTATTGATTCCCGTTTTTACAAACAAATTTTAGGAGATAATATTTTAACAGCAAAAATATTTATAAATGTCGCTCAAAATAAATTTATTCCGATTTATGATCATCAATATTTTGGGTATCAAGATAGATTACAAGGGCATTATTTTAATGTTTTGGAAGGAGAAAATTTGAGCTCCTTTGCAACAGAATTACATTATCCAATTATTAAACCTAAATATTTTTATTTTGCAGATATTCCGTTTGAGGAGTTTAGAGATATTAGATTTGCAACTTATCTCTCATTTTTTGCAAATACATCTGCAGCTTGGTGGGGTAAAGATAAAATATCTAAAACTTTTTTTTATACAGGATATGGCGCTGGATTACATTTTTTGTTGCCCTATAGTTTAGTTGTAAGAACAGAATATGGTTTTGGAAATAGAGGATTAACAAAAGGAAATTTTTATTGGGATATTGGAGCAGCCTTTTAAAATGCAAGAAGAATTTTTTTATACAGATAATAAAAATATTTTTTCAGATAATTTATTTCTGGAAAGTGATGAAGCAAATCATATTTCTCGTGTTTTAAGAAAATCAATTGGTGAATTAATTTGGGTTGTAAATGGAAGTGGTGTTGCAATAAAATCTGAAATAACAAAAATTGATAAATCTAAAATTGAGTGTAAAATAATTTCAACGCATTTAAATTGCAATGAAGCTGAATTAGAAATTACATTAGCATTTGCGTTATTAAAAAATCCTTCGCGTGTAGATTTTATTATTGAAAAATGTACCGAGCTTGGGGGTTTTTCTTTTCAACCATTTATCTCAAATAGAACTATTTCTAAAAACGACAAAATAAAAAGGTGGCAGCAAATTGCTCTTTCATCAATGAAACAGTCTTCAAGATGTAGGTTGCCATTAATAAAAAATTGTATTGATTATAATGAGCTAATTTCAACTTCTGAAAATTTTGATTTAAAAATAATCCCACACGAAAAAACTGATCAATTAAAAAATATAAATGAATTATTTTTATCATCAAAAAATTATAAAAAAATTTTAATTGCAATTGGTCCTGAGGGTGGTTTTACTGATAACGAAATTGAATCAGCGGTTAAAAATAATTTTAAAACTATTAGTTTAGGTTTAAGACGACTGCGTTCAGAAACTGCGGCAATTACTGCTGTGGCAAAAATTATTAAATAATTCTAAGCTGTTTTTCGACTTTGCGTTAAATAAATCGGTTCGTGACCATTTATTATTGTATCACTTGTAATAATGCACTTTTGAATATTTGTCCTTGATGGAAGTTCAAACATTATATTTTGCATTGATTTCTCCAAAACCGAACGTAACGCGCGAGCACCAGTTCCTCTTTTTTTAGCAAGATCAACAATTACATCAAGCGAGCGTGGCTCAAATTCTAAATCTACTCCCTCTAACCTAAATAATTTTTTATACTGCTTGATTAAAGCATTTTTCGGTTTTGTTAAAATATCTAACATTGCTTTATTTGATAAAGAATGTAAGGTGGTAACAACCGGAAGTCTCCCAATAAATTCCGGAATTAATCCATAATTCAATAAATCATGCGGTTCAACATTTGGCAAAAGTTCATCAGTTGGTAAATTATTTTTTGAGCTAATATTTACATCAAACCCGATTGTATTTTGTGAAATTCTTTTTGCAATAATTTTATCAAGTCCAACAAAAGCACCTCCACAAATAAATAAAATATTTCTCGTATTAATATTTATTAAACTTTGTTCAGGGTGTTTTCTTCCTCCCTTTGGTGGAACACCGGCAATTGTTCCTTCCAAAATTTTTAATAATGCTTGTTGAACACCTTCGCCAGAAACATCTCTTGTAATTGAAGCACTATCACTCCTTCGACTAATTTTATCAATCTCATCTATGTAAACAATTCCGCGCTCTGCTCGCTCAACATTGTAATCTGCATTTTGCAAAAGATGAACTAAAATTGTTTCAACGTCATCACCTACATACCCAGCTTCGGTTAATGTTGTAGCATCAGCAATTGCAAATGGAACATTTAAAATTTTCGCTAAAGTTTGAGCTAAAAGAGTTTTACCGGTTCCGGTTGGTCCAATTAAAAGGATATTACTTTTTTCAATTTCAACTTCATTCTCATCTTGAGATTTTTCAGTTTCAATTCTTTTATAATGATTATAAACCGCAACAGCTAAACTTTTTTTCGCTTCTTCTTGTTCAATTACATGTCCATCTAAAGCCTCTTTAATTGTCGCCGGAACATAAATTGTTTTTTTCAGTTTTTTTGGCCGATTTGTTGTAACATTACTTTTAATTATTTCAAGACTTGTTGTAATACAAAAATCGCAGATATAAGAATCAGAACCAGCAATCATGCTGTGAACTTCATCAGATCTTTTTCCGCAAAACGAGCAGCGGATAATTGTTGTCCCGTCTTTTCCTTTTTGATTCATTTTTTATTTTTTACCATTTTTTTTAACAAGAATCGTATCTATAATTCCATATTTTTTTGCTTGTTCAGATGACATATAGTTATCTCTGTCGGTATCCTTTGCTACTTCTTGTCCAGTTTTACCACAATGCTTTCCAATAATTTCATTTATGCGATCTTTTGTTTTTAATATTTCTTCAGCTTGAATACTAATATCAGATGCTGTTCCTTGAACGCCACCCCAAGGTTGATGAATCATTATTCTGGAATTTGGAAGTGACTTTCTTTTTCCAGCAGTTCCTGCGAGTAATAAAACTGCCCCCATACTTGCAGCCATTCCAACACAAATTGTTGAAACATCTGGACGAATGTACTGCATTGTATCATAAATTGCGAGCCCTGAATAAACAGATCCACCAGGAGAATTTATATAAAGATGAATATCTTTTTCAGGATCTTCAGATTCTAAAAATAACATTTGTGCAATAATTAAACTCGCAACTATATCGTTAATTTCGCTCCCAACAAAAATAATTCTTTCTTTTAAAAGTCGTGAATAAATATCATACGCTCGTTCGCCACGGCTTGTTTGTTCAACAACCATTGGTACGAGTTGATCGTAAAGATTTAAAGATTTTTCATTTTTATTAAAATTAAATTCCATTTTTTTTGCCTTTGTTTAATTTACCATTTTCTCGACAATAATGGTTTCTTTTTGCAAGAAATCAAAGAGTTTGTCAGTTAATAATTTTTCCCTGAATTTATCAGATGTTTTGTAGAAATTCAAAAGCGTGGTTTTGTCAATTCCGAGCTTTATAGCTTCAGTATCAACTTGTTTTTCAATATCCTCGTCACTCAAAGTAATTTTTTCAGCGACTAAAATTTCTTCTCTCAACAAAAACCATTTTGCTTGCCAAGTTGCTGTTGGTTTTAAAGTTTCGCGATATTTTTCTTCATTAAAATCTGGAGGTAAATTTTTACCATATTGCTTTTTATCTTCCTCAACAAAACTTGTTAAAATACTATTTACTAAACTTTCTGGGACTTCAATGTCGTGCATTTTTACTATTTCTTGAGTTAAATTATCTAAATACTTTTTTTGACTTTGATCATTAAAATAATTTTCTAAATCTTTTTTTACATTTTCTTCAAACTCAGTTACTGAATTCATTTTATCATTTGTAACTTTTTTTACAAACTCATCATTAAATTCTGCAAGCACAACACTTTCAATAGCTGTAACATTTAATTCTAAGTTTATTTTATGTTCGTGATCTTCGTGTTTATGTGTAAAACTTGCAGGGTAAGTTCCATTTACTTCAGCATCTTTAAGTGATTCTTTAATTTCTTTTTCTGTTGATTCTTCATTTAAGTAAATTTTTACACCATCTCTTTTTCGATCTACAATTTCATTTCCCTTTTCATCAAACTCTTTAATATTAACTGTTGCAACAAATTCTTCATTATCAACTTTTTGAGCGGCAGTATAAGTTGCATGAATTCTTTGCAATCTTCTTTTTTCTTCATCAACATTTGAGGAGGTAATATTATAAGTTGGTTTTTCAATTTTAAGTTTCTTATAATTTTTTAATTCAATAACCGGTTTCACTTCATATTTAATTGTAAACTTTAATGGATCTCCCGGTTTAAATTGGATATCCGTCATTTGTGGGGTCCCGATTGGCGAAATATTTTTCTCTTTCATTATTTCTCTAAAAGATTTATCTGCAATTTCTTGAAGTGAATCTAATTGAATTGACTCACCATAAAGTTTTTTTACAATCTCAACCGGTGCTTTCCCCGGGCGAAAACCATCCATTTTAATTGTTTTTGCAGCTTTTTTATAAGCGGTATCAAAATAAGGCAATAGTTCGTTTTGAGTTAATGTAATATCAACTTGCTCACCACATTTAGTTATTTTTTGATGATTAATTTCCATTTAGTATTTTTCTGAATTAATATTTGAAAAAGTGAATACAAAAATACAAACTTTGCATTGATTTTTAAACAGGAAACTTCAATATCAATACTGTTAATTTCTTTTATATATTGTAATAAATTCAACATTAAAGGATTTAAACATGAAAATAAAAATAATTCTGATTGTTATTCTTTTTTTACCTTCTTTGATTTTTTGTGATACATTTGCCTCGAGAATAAAAATTACAAATCCAAATGGATCAATTTTTGATGGAAATTTTAAAGATGGGACACTTGCTGCTATCAATTATATTTTAAATGATACAGCAGATAATGTAATAATTAAAATTGTTGATGAAGCCACCAATTCTGCAGTTGTAACAATAAATGCCGGAAAACAAATCCCCGGGAAAAATAATATTATTTGGGATGGCACCGGAAGTGTAACAAATAAAAAATATTTTGCTCAAGTAACCACAAATCGTAAAACATATTCTTCAACGAAATATAGTTGTTTTAGTTTTGTAAAAACTTACGAGACAAAAGCAATTTACACTCGAGGTGTTGATGCAAATAAAATATTAAATCACCCGAGCTTTGGATACATTTATGCAGCTAATTCTGACGCAAGTGATGAAAGATTAAAAACAGGAATACTTCGTTTTAATTCAGATATAACTTATGCCGGGAGCGATACTGATCATCCTATTTTATTAAATACTTTAGGAAATGCAAATATCGGTGGCACAATTGATTGGGGATCAACTGCTCCGTGGTATTCAACTTTGGATAATGCGGGAAGAATTTTTGCGACTTCAAATAGCGGTGGGAAAATTTTCAAAATGTCAACTGATACATCAACTCCAAAAGTAGTTGCAAAAAATATTTCTCAACCTCGTGGGATTGCGGCTTTTGGAGCTGGAAATAATTTTCGTCTTTTTATTGCTGCTGATACAATTGTTTTGCGCGCTCAATTTGTTGGGGATGATACTGCAACATCAATTGATACAATTGCAAAACTTAGTAATTATGTGCGTGATGTAATTATTGACGATGAGGGAAATTTAATTGCTGCTTTGCGTGCTGGGGTTACAGGTGGAGCGGGAATTGCTGTTGAAAAATATTCTCTTTCAGGGCAATTACCTGTTCGTAGAATTAATGCAGTTTGGTCTGTCAGTTTTGGAACTGGTGGCTCGCCAATTGGACTTGCTTTAAAAAGAGGTTCAAATTTATCAAGTGCTGATGATGATACACTTTATGTTTCTGTTAGAGGTGCAAGCGGAACAGATACTTTAAATATTGGAGTTCACGAAATTACTTCACTCAATGGATTCTTCCCCGAAGCTAAATTAATTTTTAAACCAGCTTTATTCCCAGGCTCAATTGGTGGTAATATTAGCACTAATGCTGATTTAACTGTTGATTATGCTGGCAATATAATTTTATTTGAGAATGGCAATGAGGAGATTTTTTCAATTGCGCCTCCAAATTCTACGTCAACAAGAGCAATTACAACTCGAAGTTATGGATCGGTAACAGTAAATATTTCATCAAATATTGGAAAAGAAAATATTGTTCCAACTAAATTTGTGTTACATCAAAATTTTCCAAATCCGTTTAATCCAACAACTACAATTAATTTTAGCTCGATTAATTCTGCAAAAGTAAAAATTATTATTTACGATGTTTTGGGAAATGAAGTTTGTAAACTTTATGATTCAGAAATTTCTGAGGGCAATCATTCGGTTGTTTGGAATGGGAAAGGAAATAATAATGAATCAGTTTCATCCGGAATTTACTTTTACAATTTAATTGCTAACTCAAAATCAAATACTCCAGTTACAATTTCTAAAAGTATGATCTTGATGAAGTAGTTTTATTTTTTCTGCAAATTCAATCATTTATCAATTTTGCAATTGAAAAAGTTTATTGTATTAATTTTAATATTTTCTTTTTCTCTTTTTTCCCAAACCGATTTTATTAAAGGAGTTGATGTTTCAACTCTTTTACAAATTGAAGCGAATGGTGGAGTTTATAAAGAAAAAGGGATTGTAAAAGATCCAATTCAGATTTTTAAATCACATGGAATTAATTATGCAAGATTAAAAATTTGGCATTCACCAACAGGTGGTTATAATAATCTTCAAAATGTTTTACAGGCTGCAAAAAGAATTAAAAATAATGGATTAAAATTATTGTTGGATTTTCATTATTCTGATACTTGGGCTGATCCCGGGAAACAAACAAAACCTGCACTGTGGAATGGATTAACTTTCCCGTTACTAAAAGATAGCATAAAAAATTATACAAAAAATGTAATCAAAACTTTAAAAGATAATTCTGTTTTGCCAGACATGGTTCAAATTGGGAATGAAATTATTTGTGGTATGCTTTGGAATGATGGCCGAATTTGCGGTCAATATAATTCAAACGAGCAATGGAATAATTTTTGCGATCTAATAAAATCTGCAAATGATGGAATTAAAGATGCGATTCAACAAAATGACTCTTTATTAATTATGATTCATATAGATCGTGGTGGTGATAATAATTCTTCGCGTTGGTTTTTTGATGGACTAATTTCAAAAGGTGTAAATTTTGATATTATTGGTTTATCATATTATCCATGGTGGCACGGAGCTTTTTTAGATTTAGAAAATAATCTGAGTGACTTGTCAATTCGTTATAATAAAAAAATTTTAATTACTGAAACTGCATATCCATTTACTTTAAATTGGAATGACAACACAAATAATATTGTTGGAACTTCAAATCAATTACTCGCTGGTTATCCCGCTACGGTTGAAGGACAAAAGAATTTTTTAACAAAATTGATGAACACAATTAAAAATGTCCCAAATAAAAATGGGATTGGTTTAGTTTACTGGGAGCCTGATTGGATTTCTACTCCAACACTTGGTTCACCTTGGGAAAATTTAGCGCTTTTTGGTTTTAATGGCGAATTACTTGAATCAATTTCGGTATTTAATACTACATCAACTAAAATTAATTTTGAAGAAGTAAATATAAATTCATTTCAACTTTTTCAAAATTATCCAAATCCTTTTAATCCAATTACAAAAATTTCCTGGCAAACTAATTTGCAATCCAAACAATCTATAATTATTTATGATTTGTTGGGGAATGAGATTATAAAATTATTTGAAGGTGCAACAGATCCTGGCAATTATGCAATTAGTTGGAATGGGAAAAGTAATAATGGTACATTTGTTCCATCTGGAGTTTATTTATATAGATTAAAAACTTTTTCGGAATTGAATAAACCAACATCAATTGCAAAAAGTATGTTTTTGCTAAAATAATTTTTTGATATGATAAAAAACTTTGTAAAAATTTCGCCTTATTTACTTTCATATTCAATACCGATAATGACAGTTATTGGGATAAGTGCCGGTGGTTATTTAAGTTTTTTAACTCCATTTATAGTTTTTATAATTCTTCCAATTTTAGAATGCTTTATCGGTTCTGGAATAAAAAATTTATCTAAAGAAGAAGAAAGTTCAATAAATCAAAAATTTTTCTTTTCATTAATTTTATTCGGTCATTTGATAGGTGTGTATTATGGATTATATATTTATTTATATAAAATTTCTTCAAACGATTTATTATTAATTGAGATTATCGGTATGACACTTTCAATGGGGACACTTGCGGGCGCTGTTGGAATAACTGTTGCACACGAATTATTTCATCGTTCAAATATATTTGAAAGATGGATTGGTAAACTTTTACTTCTTGTAAATTGCTACATGCATTACTATATCGAGCATGTTTGGGGACATCATAAAAATGTTGGAACTTTTGATGATCCTGCAACAGCAAGATTTGGTGAATCAATTTATAAATTTTTACCAAGAACAATAATTAATACATACATCAGCGCATGGAAAATTGAATCTAAAATATTACAAAGTAATGGCGATAAATTTTTTTCAATTAAAAATGAAATGATCTTGTTTCAACTTCTCACAATAACATTTATAATTTTTATTTTTTTGATGTTTGGTTTAATCACAACAATTCTTTTTTTATTTGTCGGATTAATTGGTGTAACACAACTTGAAATTGTAAACTATATAGAGCATTATGGACTTACTCGTCATATTAATAAAGAAGGCAATTACGAAAAAATAGCAATGGAACATTCTTGGAGCTCAAATAATTATATAAGTCGATGGTTTTTATTTGAATTAAATCGCCATTCTGATCATCATTTAAATGCATCTCGCAAATATCAAATTTTACGACATATTGATAAAAGTCCACAACATCCAGCTGGTTATCCGGCAATGATGTTATTAGCTTTGGTTCCTTTTTGGTGGAGAGGTGTTATGGATAAAAAGGTTTTAGAGTTTTCAAAAAATTAATAAAGCTTTCGATTTATATGCACATTCAAAAGTAATCCGGCCATCAACATATACGAACATAATGATGAGCCACCATAACTTAAAAATGGTAATGGAATTCCTATAACTGGCATTAATCCAATAACCATTCCGATATTTGCAAAAATATGAATTGCAAATAAAGATGTAATTCCAATTGCTACTAAACTCCCAAATCTATTTCGCGTTACTGATGCAATCCATAATCCCCTATAAAGTAAATATGCAAACAGACCCAAAATTATTATTGCGCCAATAAATCCAAATTCTTCTCCTGGAACACAAAAAATAAAATCGGTCCATTGTTTTGGAATAAAACTTAATCTTGTTTGAGAGCCCTGCATAAAACCTTTACCAAATAATCCACCACTCCCAATTGCAACTTTTGATTGAATAATATTATATCCCGCACCAAGTGGATCTACAGAAGGATCTAAAAAAGTTAAAATTCTTTTTTGTTGATGGATTGGTAATCTATTATAAATTAATTGTATAACAACTCCCGAAAAAATATTTATCCCAAATAAAACTGCACTTGTAAATAAATCTTCTTTTAGTAAAAATATTAAAACAGCAACTAAAATTAATGCAATTATAAAATATGGTGTTCCTAAAAAAGAAAGCACGGCTGTAACTACGGGAGAAATAATTGCAATTATTAACACGTTTGATGAACCAGACCAATAAATTAATGGAATAAAAAATCCAAAATATGTTATAGCTGTTCCAAGGTCTGGCTGAAGAATAATTAATATCACGGGCAAAATAACAATACTAGTTACTGTTAAAATATTTTTTAAATTTGTAATTGATGTTGTTTGTTTTCCTAAATAACTTGCTGCTGCAATTATTGTAGTAAACTTTACAAACTCGGATGGTTGAATACCAATCCCACCAAAACCAAACCAGCTTTTTGCGCCATTAACACTATGACCAATAATTAAAACAAGTCCTAATAAAACTAGTGACGCAAAATAAATTACATAGGAAGATCTTTCAAGCTCTTTGAGCGGAATAAACATTCCGATTAATAATAGAATTAAACCAATCGCTCCCCATGCTAATTGTCTGTAAAAATTTAAATATTGTTGTGTCCCAACTGTAGAACTATAAATTGAAACAAGTCCAATTGCAAGTAGCGCAATAAAAGTTAAAAGCAATTTATAATCAAAGTATTGTTTTACAATATCTGACATTAATCAATTACTCCTTCTTGAAGGGAAATTATTTTTAAAGAATCATTTTCATTTTTTATGATTTGTTGTTTTTCAAACTTTTCTGACTTATTAATTGGATGTAAAAAACGATCAATACATTTACCTGCAAATGGTGCTGCATAAGTTCCGCCGGAACCAACATTTTCAACCAAAACACAAATTGCTATTTGTGGATTATCAAATGGTGCAAATCCAATAAACCAAGAATGATCTTCGCCATGTGGATTTTGCGCAGTTCCGGTTTTGCCGGCAACAATTACATCTTTAACTCTCGCGCCAGATGCGGTTCCACCCGGTTCCATTACAACTCTTCTCATCCCTTCACGAACAATATCCCAAGTTTTTTCTGAAACATTAATTTGGCGATTTGAAAATTTAGTAAGACTTTTATTCTTTTTATTTCGATCATAAGCATAATTCAAAATATGTGGTTGAATAAATTTTCCTTTATTAGCCAACATAGAAGTATAACTTGCCATTTGAATTGGAGATACTCCTAATTCTCCCTGACCAATTCCTAAACTAATTAAATAACCTTGTGTCCATTTTCCAACTCCGTAAGTTTTATTATAATATTCTGTAGATGGTAGCAATCCGGGATTTTCCTCTAAAATATCAACACCTGTTTGCTCGCCAAAACCAAATTCTTTTCCATAAAAGCTCCAGTTATCAAGACCTACTTTTAACATTAATTGATAGAAAAAAACATTGCATGAGCGCTGAATTGCTTCTACAATATTTGTTGATCCATGAACATGAAGATCTTTAAAATATTTATTTCCAAATTGAAAACCCCCTCTACATTGAACTCTCCAATTTTCATCAATTATATTTTTTTCCAATGCAGAAATTGCAACAATCATTTTAAAAGTTGAACCTGGTGGATATTTTGTCATCGATGCCCGATTGAAAAGTGGTTTTTTTAAATCGGTTATTAAACTATTCCATACTTTTGATGAGGTTACTCCACTAAATTCAGTTAAATCGTAATCAGGTTTACTTGCAAATGCAATCACCCCACCATTTCGTGGGTCAATTGCAACTATCGCACCACGATGAATTGACAATAATGATTCTGCAAGTGATTGAACATTGATATCAATTTCAAGATGTAAATCTGCGCCATCAATTGGATCAATATCATTTTTACCTTCATTGAAAGTTCCAACATTTTGACCTTTAGAATTTTGCGAAATGTATTTATAACCCTTAATACCTCTTAAAAATTCTTCATACTTTGCTTCAATTCCATTACTGCCAATCATATCTCCGGGACGATAAAACAAATCATCTTTTTCCAATTGCCGTTTTGAAATTTCTTTAACATATCCTAAAGCATGAGATATTTTTGACTCGCTTACATATGATCGCTTTGTTTCGGCTTCAACTTCAATGCCTGGAAGTTTTTTTAAATATTCTGCTAATAAAACCATCTGATCATAAGTTATATCTCTTTTTAATCTTGATGGAACAAATCGATTATAAATTTTTGCTTTTCGCAAACTTTCAATCACTTCACTTTCCGGGATTTTTAAAATGTAGGCGAGAAGAGGAATATTTTTTTCATTAAAATCTGCTGGAACAATCATAATTGTATACGAGGGTTTATTACTAACAATCAGATTTTTATTTCTATCGTAAATGTATCCGCGAATTGGTTCTTGAATAACAGTACGAATTGAGTTTTCTATTGAGACCTTTCCAAATTCCTCATAGTAAATATATTGTAATTGGAATAAACGAATAATTACTACACTAAAGCCAATCCAAATTATTCTTTGAAAAATTCTTTTCCGCTCCTGAGATCCAAACTCTGCGCTAAACTGATACATTTAAATTTATAATTCTAACTTCCTTTTATTATAAAAAAATGGGAGCAATGAAAACATTTCGGTATAAACTGTTGCAAAAATTCCCGATCGAAACATTGCATTAAAAAATGACATTTCTGTCCCCTGAACTATAAAAAATAAATACATCGAGTTATGAAGAAGTGATGCAAAAAAAAGTAAAACCAAAAATTGAATTTCCCCAACAGGATAATTTTTTTTGTTTTCGTTATAAAAATAACCTGCTAAAAATGCAATCAGAGTTTTTATAAATGCATTTAATCCAATAACACCGCTATTCAGCATATCATCTACTAGTCCAACAAAAAAACCAAAAACCGTTGCAGTTAGTTGCCCTTTGGTAAGTGCTATATAAACAACCCAAATTAATAACAGATCGGGAATTATATTTGCGATTGAAAATAGGGGTACAACTGTTGTTTGAATTACAATTAAAAATAAACTAATTGAACTTAAAATAAGTATGCTGCGAAATGTTGTTTGATTAACCATGCTGATTGCAAATTTATTACAATTGTATGGCACAATCAAATATTATTCCTGAACAGATTGTGTTTTGAGATACCTTTAATAACTTGTATTTTTGTACTTCAATTATGAAAAGATTTTTTACCGGAATTATTTCCTCGTGTATTTTAATAATTTTAGGGTGTGAGACAACGGTTGCACCTGTTGAAACGATTGAACCAAAGTTTTCATCATTACAGGCAAATATTTTTGATTTAAGTTGTTCAACAAAAAGTTGCCATGGTTCAGATGGTGCCGGTTCTCTATTTTTGACTTCTGATAAAAGTTACAATGCAATTGTAAACAAAAAAGCTGTCGGAGATTCAAAGTACTATTTAGTAAAATCCGGAAATGCTGATTCAAGTTTTTTGTATATAAAAATTACAAATCCAACTTCTGGAAGTTTGATGCCACTGGGAAATCCGAAGCTTTCAGATGAAAAAATAAATGCAGTAAAAAATTGGATAAATAATGGAGCGCAAAATAATTAATCTCATTTAATTATTTTTTTATAAAATTAATTTAATAAATGTTTTTTAGGATATAGATATGTTTGAACAAAATTTAATTAGAAATATTGCAATAATCGCACATGTTGATCATGGTAAAACTACTTTGGTTGATCACATGCTAAGGCAAACTGGAACTTTCCGCGAGAATCAACAAGTTGCAACTCGCGTAATGGATTCAAATGATCAAGAGCGCGAAAGAGGAATTACAATTCTTGCAAAAAATACTTCTGTGTTTTATAATAATCTTACAGACAAAAAAAAATATAAAATCAATATTGTAGATACTCCCGGTCACTCTGATTTTGCTGGAGAGGTTGAGCGAACTTTAAAAATGGTTGAAGGAGTTTTACTTTTAGTTGATGCCTCTGAGGGACCATTACCAGGAACAAAATTTGTTTTAAAGAAATCACTCGATCTAAACTTACAACCGATAGTTGTTATAAATAAAATTGATAGAAAAGATGCGCGACCTCATCAAGTTTTAGATGAAGTGTTTGAATTATTTTTATCACTCGGAGCAAATGATAAACAACTTGACTTCCCAATAATTTACGCAATCTCAAAACTCGGAATTGCTAAAAAAGAAATTGATTTAGAAAGTAATTCGCTTCAACCTTTGTTTGATGCAATTATTTCAAGTGTCCCCGCTCCAAGTGGAAATTTTGAAGAACCATTTCAAATGCTTGTTACAACAATTGATTACAATGATTATTTGGGAAGATTAGGAATTGGAAAAATTCATCGCGGAAAAATTGAACTTGGCGAGCCGATGAAAATTATTCATAAAAATGGATTAACGGAAGATGCTCGTGTTTCAAAATTATATTCATTTGAAGGTTTGAAAAGAATTGAAGTTGAAAAAGCTTCGGTTGGTGATATTATAGCAATTGCAGGAATGGAAGATGTTGATATTGGCGAAACTATCGCATCAATAAAAGATTCAACTCCATTACCATTTGTATCGATTGAAGAACCAACAATGTCGATGAATTTTATGGTTAACAATTCTCCATTTGCAGGTTTGGATGGTAAATATGTAACAACGCGAAATATTTCTGAACGACTACAGCGTGAGTTGCGTTCTAATGTAAGCTTGTTGGTTGAATTAACTGACTCACCAGATATTTTTAAAGTTAGCGGTCGCGGCGAACTTCATCTTTCTGTTTTGATTGAAAACATGAGACGAGAAAACTATGAACTTCAGGTATCTCGTCCTGAAGTTATTTTAAAAAGAATTGATGATGTACTTTGTGAACCAATAGAACATGTTATTATTGATGTGCCTGATGAAAATACCGGAGTTGTTATTGAAAATTTAGGAAAAAGAAAAGCTGAAATGAGAAATATGATTTCTTCTCAAGGTAACACTCGTTTGGAATTTCTTGTACCGGCTCGTGGGTTAATAGGTTTTAGAAATGAGTTTATGACTCAAACAAAAGGTACAGGAATTCTTCATCATAATTTTCATGGTTATGAACCGTTTAAAGGAGAAATTCCACACAGAACAAGAGGAGCATTAATTGCAATGGAAAATGGTGAATCGGTTGCATATGGAATGTGGAAATTACAAGATCGTTCAACTTTTTTTATTGAGCCCGGAACAAAAGTGTATATGGGAATGATTGTTGGTGAGAATTCTCGCGAGCATGATATGGTTGTTAATGTGTGTAGATCTAAACAATTAACAAATATGCGTGCATCTGGTTCTGATGAAGCAGTCAGACTTGAACCACCACAAATTTTAACTCTTGAACAAGCAATTGAGTGGATTAGCGATGACGAATATGTTGAGATTACTCCAAACACAATTCGATTGAGGAAAAAATATTTAGAAACAAACGAAAGAAACAGAGCTTCAAAAAAGAAAACAGTCTGAGGATGAGAAATAAAAAAAAATTTATAGCAATTGCCGGTAATATTGGTAGTGGTAAATCTTCACTAACAACATCTCTTGCAACTGATTTTAAATGGAAACCATATTTTGAATCTGTAGAGGACAATCCTTATTTATCAGATTTTTATGGTGATATGCAGAAGTGGTCTTTCCATTTGCAAATATATTTTCTTTCAAAAAGATTTCAATCGCATAAAAATATTATTGAGTCAAAAGAGTCTGTAATTCAAGACAGAACTATTTATGAAGATGCTGAAATATTTGCAAAAAATTTATTTGATTCAGGGAAAATGTTAAAGCGGGAATATGATAATTACGTTTCTCTATTCAACACGATGGTCCCTTATTTGCGACCTCCAAACCTTTTAATTTATTTACGAGCTAATGTAAAAACACTTGTTAAACAAATTTCGCTAAGAGGAAGAGATTACGAAAAAACAATTCCAGAAAAATATTTAAAGGAATTAAATAAATTGTATGAAAATTGGGTTAAAAGTTACAAGCATGGGGATTTACTTGTAATTGAAAGTGATAAACTTGATTTTGTAAATAATAAAAAAGACTTTTTAAAAATTAAATCTCTTGTTGCTAAAAAATTAAATATTAAAATTTAATTTATTTTCTTTCGAGCAACTAAATCTGTTCCATCCTCATTTAAATTGGCTGCAAATTTTGCCGGGTTTGATTTAAATTCTTTATCACAATCCAAACAGCAAAAACCATAATTTTTTCCGTTATGCTCAACTGTTGAAATCTTTGGATCAACTTCATCTCCAGAAATTGGACAAGCTTTGTTAAATGCAGTTGGCTTATTTGCACAAGAAATAATTAAAATTGTAAAACTTAATGCGATAATTATATTTTTCATTTCTATTTCCTTTTAAAGTAATTATTAAATTATTTTATTCTTCAATTAATTTCTGTTTTTTCCTTGAATAAATTTTTGCAGAAAATTTGATTTTAGTTTGGGGTTTTCTGTCCCACTTAATTCTTGGTTTTAGTTTCCTTTTTAATTTCAATTTTTTCAATATCAATAGATTAATATAATATTCAAATCCAACGATACCAATAATTTGAATTATGTTGAGCTATTTATTATGATTTTTCTTCCTTAATTTTGAGAACTGTCTATTGTTACAGTTACTCTACCAACTTTACCAATAAGAGCGTCCAAATTAGTTTTCACTTTGTCGCTTGTTCTGTAAGTATATTTGAGCATAAAAGGTCTCACACCAAAAAAACCGGTGAGTGTTCCGATGGAAAATGTAGGTAATTGAATTTTTACTCCAAAGTGCATATATGAAAAAATTCCTGCGAATATGCATCCTATTGCAAGACAAATTATTATTTGTAGTTCAATAATTAGAAGTTGGTTTAAGTTCAAAAATAATTTAGTATCTTCGATTAAGTTTTAACTAAATAAAATGGAACAATACGGTAAGATATTGCTTATTGCAATGCCTCTTTTTCTTCTATTAGTTGTAATTGAAAAAGTTTATGGATACTATAAAGGCGAAGATACTGCGCCATATATGGACAGTGTTTCCAGTATAAGTTCCGGTATTACTAATGCCGTAAAAGATGTTTTAGGATTAAGTGTAACACTTATTTCTTATGAATGGTTAGTTGCCAAAGTAGCAATTTTTCATTTAGAAGCGGGTATTTTAGCCTATATCATTGCTTTTATTGCCATTGATTTTTATGGGTATTGTACGCATGGTTTAGCGCATCAAATTAATTTTTTTTGGAATAGGCATGCTATACATCATAGTAGCGAAGAGTTTAATTTAGCTTGTGCTTTGAGACAAACGATTTCTAGTTTTGTAAATTTATTTTTAATATTACTTATTCCTGCTGCAATTTTAGGTGTTCCTTCACAAGTAATTGCAATTACATTACCTATTCAATTATTTCTACAATTTTGGTATCATACCAAACATATTAAAAAAATGGGGTTCCTAGAAAACATATTAGTTACACCATCTCATCATCGTGTGCATCATGCTATAAATCCAGAATATCTGGATAAAAATTATTCTCAAATATTCATTATTTGGGATAAACTTTTTGGTACTTTTCAAGAAGAATTAGCCACTGTGACTCCAGTTTATGGTATTACGAGACCAGCACAAACTTGGAATCCTATTCGGATTAACTTTCAACATTTAGGATTACTAATCTCTGATGCATGGAGATCAGAAAACTGGAAAGATAAATTTACCATTTGGTTTCAACCAACTGGATGGAGACCTGAAAATTTTGAAACAAAATATCCTGTAAATAAAATTACTAATGTTTACAATTTTAATAAATATGGAACACGAAATTCAACCAAGTTAGTTTATTGGTCAATAACACAAATGTTAATCACTTTGTTATTTGTAAGCCATCTACTTCATAGCCTTGTTCAAATTGGTTTACCAGCTATTTTTATTTATGGCCTTTTTATTTTCCTAACCATTTACAGCTACACAGAATTAATGGATACCAGAAAAATTTCAGTTTTTTGGGAATGCCTTCGATTTGTTTTTTCAATTGGAATTATAAACTATTATGGCGATTGGTTTGGCTTAAACGTAATAATTTCATTTGGGAACTATATACTTATTAGCTATTTTTTAATTTCTTTATTAATGAGTATTTATTTAGTACAAATTGATTTTGAGAAACCTGTTTTAGCAAATACGGAAACATTTTAGAGTATCAGCGAAAACAAAACTGTTCTAACTGCTAAAAATGTTGCGTCCATTTTGACACACCTTCGAAATGAGAATGAATAGAGTTCAGTCTAAAGAATAATTTATTTTTTAGCCAACCATTCCTTTGGATTTTGTTTTACTTTTTCTTTCCATATTTCAAAGTGAAGTAACTCTCCTTCAACTGATTCGCCACTTGTCCCAATTAAATCCCCTTCATTAATTTTATCTCCATCTTGGACTGAAACAGTTTTTAAATTTGTATAAACTGTTCGCATATCTTTTGCGTGAGTTACAATTACAAGATTCCCAAATGAAGGGAGCCAGTGCACCATACTGACTTCACCAACAGCAACACATTTTACTAAAGTTCCAGCAGGCACTTTAATATCAATTCCATTATTTTGCGTAACAGTTTTAAGCACAGGATGAATAATGCTTCCAAATCCAGCGGAAATTATTCTTGAATTAACTGGCCATCTTAAATTACCTTTATTTGGAAAATCTTTGAATGTGATAAGATTAGGTTTTGGGGTTGTAGATTTTTTCGCAAGTAGTTTTTCTTTTTCAAGTTTTAATTTTTCCCGTTTTCTTTCTTCCTCTTTTCGTATTATTTCAGATTCTATTATTTGTGAGATCAATCCTTCTAATTTTTTTGCCGATTCTAGTTTTCTATTCAGCTCACTTACAAATAATGATTTATCTTTTCTAATTTTTTGAAGAAGTGTTTTGCGCTTTTCGGTTTTTGCAATTGTTTTTGATTCTTCATTTTTTTTATCCGTTATTAATTTTTCTTCTTCTCGCAATTGCGTAAATAAAATATCTTGCTGAGTTAATAAAATGTCTTTATGACTACGAATATCTTGTAAATCTTTTCTTCTTTGATCTGAAAAACTTTTTAAATAAGTAAGCCGTATGTATAATTGATTTATACTTGTTGATGAAATTAATGTTTCAAAATCATACGTTCTCCCTTTTGTATAAACATTTTTAACATACTTTGAATAATGCTCTTTTAAGATGTTTATTTCCTTTTCAAGCTGAACAATATTTTCAATTGTTTTTAAAATTGATTGGCGAATAAATGCTTGTTTATTATTTAATCCATCAATTAATTCATGAAGCAACTTGGTTTGTTTTTCATAATTATCAAGCTGTTCAAGTGTGTTTTTTTCTTTTCGCTCGCTCTCATCAATTTTTTTTTCAAATTCCTCTATTTCATTTTTGAGTTTTACTAAATCCTTCTTCTTTTTCTGCACATCTTGATTTGTATAAACTATTTGCAGTGCAATTATAAAACAAAATGAAATTTTATAAATTAACTTCATATTGATTTTCGCTTTGCCTTATTATCAACTTCAAACATAAGCGATGGCATTTCAATATTATATTCAATCGAGTTATAGTTTATTTTGATTTGTCTTTTATTCTGCGGGGTTTCCAATACTACTGAGTTGAAATATTTTAAATTATTATTTTCATAGCTATAATATTCATTTAATATGTTTTTTGTTTCTTTGTTGTGTGATACTTTTGACAACATTCCATTTTCTACAAAATAAGTTGATGATAAATTATTAGAATTAGTTTTAATTATAAAGCTTTTATTTATTTCGTTTGTAGTTATTTCTGAATTTAATGGAAGTAATCTAACATTAGCAAAAAATGAAAATAATTCATCAACTTTAAAAGATGGTGGGATAGAAATCGGTAATTTGCTTAAATCTACAATCCCCTCTAAAACTATATTCTCAAATTTATTATAAATCAAAAAATAATTTTTTGTAATTAATGCACTTCCCAATTCCAAACCAAATGGACCAGTTAAATCAATTTTCAAAGTATCTCTATTTTTTAAGTAAGAAGTAAATTCTAAAGTAATTGAAAGTGAGTCAAAATTAACTTCAATTGTTCCATTTGTTTTGCAGTTGTTAATTGTATATGCAAAACTATTTACATTATTAATTACTTCTTCTGGTAATAAACTCTTGTTATTTAAATTGATTTCTTCAACTTCTTTTACAGAAGCACATCCAAAAAATACAACAAGAAGAATTAGTAATTTCCTCATAATCCACTACGTAAAATTTTTTCTTTTAATACAGAATTATTTTGATCTTTTTCAAGAGCTTTACTCCACCAAGCTTTTGCCTTAGTGGTTTCTTTTTTCTTTGCATAAACATCTCCAAGATGTTCATAAACGATTGAATTAACTTCACCTTTTGAAATTGACTTTTCTATAAATTTTTCCGCCAAATCAAAATTTCCCATTTTAAAATAAATCCAACCAATTGTATCTAAAAATGAACTGTTTGTGGAATCTCTTTCGATAGATTTTTTAGACATTATAAGAGCTTTGTCTAAATTAATTCCTCTTTCAGATAAACTATAAGCATAGTTATTTAAAACTAAAATATTATTTGAATCAATTTTTAACACCTCTTCATAAACTTCATCTGACTTTTTAAATTCTTTTAAATTATCATATTCAAGCCCGAGTGATGATAAATTATTGAGATTCTTTGGATTGATTTTTCTGGCTTTTTCATAACTCGAAATTGCTTTTTGGTTTTCTTTTAATTGCGAATATGCGAGTCCCAATAAATAAAATAATCTATCATCATTTTTAACGTAATTAATTGCTTTCGTTAAAATTTGTTCCATCTGTTTATATTCTTTACGGTCAAAATAAATTGCAGCTATATAACTCCATGCATCAGAATGCCATGTTGCAAGTGATGTAACTTTTTCAAACATATTTTTTGCGAGAGTATCATTTTTTTCAATCGAGTAAATTATTCCAAGATAAAATTGTGGACGCCAATCTTTCTCTTCCCTTCGTGAAAGATTAATGAAGTGTTTTTTTGCAATCTGTAAAACCGTTGAATCTACTTCCGCTCTCGTAAAATAAACTAATGCAGCTCTAAATCTGTAATCAATTGCAATTGTATCATTCGAAATAATTTGTTCTAAAATTGGAACAACTTCATCCCACTTATTTTGTTTTAAATAAACATCAGCTAAAACAGCTAATGCCTCAACGTCATCAGGGTTATTTGTAACTATTTTTTTAAGTTTTTCTGTGGCCTTATCATATTTTTGCGATCTAATTAGCATGTCAATATAAACTTGCAAAAGTGGTTTGTTGTTTTCATCACGCTTTAATAATTCGCTAAAAATTTCTGTCGCTTCCTCATATTTTTCTAAATTAATATAAAGTGTTGCTAGCTGAGTATAAATTTCTCTTTCAAAGCCAATTTGGTTAATTATTTTTTTACACATTTCAATCGCAATAAGTGGTTTTGTTTTTTCTGTTAAACTTAAAATTCCAACCATCGATTGAAGATTTTCAGGATCAATTTTTATAACATTTTGAAATTGAATTAATGCCGAATCGGTTTCATTTAGAGCAAGATGAACTTCTCCAAGCATTAAAAAATAATCCTTTTGTGTTGAATCTTTCTCGATTGCTTTTAAAAGCATTTGCTTTGCCAGCTCATTTTTATTCAACACCGCATAGTTTTTAGCCAGCGCAAAATAAATTGCATCATTATCATCTAATCGCAATGCTTCCAAATACTCAATTATAGCACCAGAGAAATCTCTTTTGGATTCTTTTTCATTCCCATCAATATAAAATTGCAATGCTTTTGCTTGATCTTTTGCTGAGAGCTCACGTTTAGGGGGATTGCTTTTTTTATTTTGTTGGGTTTTTTCAGATGTAACTCCGCAGCCAAAATAAATTAATGTAAAACTTGTGAGTAAAATATATTTTAATAACTTCATAGTTTTTTTTAGAATTACATAAAATATGTTTATTCTGCATTTTATTCAATTAAAGATTAGATATTTATTAATCATAAAACCAGTAATTCAAAACGCATTTAATTTAAACAACTACTATTCTACAATTATTTAGGGCACTTAAAAAATATATATTTGAAGTCCATAATTTTTTAAATCATAGCAATTAAAACCTTTTTTCTAATAATCAGAATACCTACCTTAAAAAAAATTTAAGGATTACTAAATGATTATTCTCGACTTTATGCAAACTTTAGCTTTTGCAGGAATTACTTTATTTGTCGGATATTTTATCTGCAAAAAAATTAATTTTTTAAATCGATACAACATCCCACCAGCAGTTGTTGGTGGATTATTAATTGCAATAATTTTTACTATTTGCAAAAGTTACAATTCAACATGCCAACGAAACACAAGGGAGTTTTACCAATTATGAGTAACAATCAACCAACATCAAATTCTGAACAAGACGATCATGTGCATCACGATTCATTTGTATATGGTGATGAGGAAGCTCGACACCAAGAAGGACTCTTGCATAGCATAGGTCTTCCTGGCTTACGCAAAATGCTATTTAGCCCAGCGTTATATATCTTCATTGTTGCGTTAGTATTAAGTTTATTCATTCATTTCAAAGTAGACCCAACCTGGACCGTCGAACGGGTCACTCTAGACACCCAAATTGCAGAAGACGGTAGCCGTTACTACAAGTTTAAAGGCAAGCCTAAAACCATTGAGAATGCAGTACCAATTGCAGAGGCGCAACTTACCAAAACAAATATTGACCAACTGGTATTAAACAACCAACCAATACCTGAAGAAGAATATGTATATGAAAGCACCAATGTAAACGGAACAACAATAGACCAATACTACAAATATAAATCCACACGTCACTGGGGATTTTGGTCATTATTACCTGCCTTCGTTGCCATCATAATGTGTTGGTTAACACGCGAACCCGTCACATCTCTGTTTAGCGGTATTGTGGTAGGCGCCTTTCTATTGGGCATGTTTGACCTATCAGACGCCGTCCTATTAGAAACGATGATGAGTAAAAGTGGGGCTGGAATATTATTACTATACCTATGGATGTTAGGCGGATTAATGGGTATTTGGGCACGAACAGGTGCCGCAAAAGCATTTGCCGAACTGATGACCAAATATGTTGTTAAAGGGCCAAAAACAGCCCGACTAGTCGCGTGGATGCTTGGCATTATATTTTTTCAGGGTGGTACAATGAGTACCGTTTTAGTTGGCACAACTGTGAAACCGATTGCAGATAAGGAAAACATTTCTCATGAGGAACTCTCTTATATAGTAGACTCAACAGCCTCTCCTATTGCCTGTTTATTAGCATTCAATGCGTGGCCAGGTTACATACAGGCCTTCTTATACGTCTCTGGGGTTTCCTTTCTTGCCACTGAACATGACCGTCTACGATTCTTCTTCCAAAGCGCCCCACTCAGTTTTTACGCCATTTTTGCTGTTCTTGGCACATTCCTACTTTGTATCGACAAAGCGCCATTCTTAGGTAAACGCATGAAAGCCGCCATAAAACGGTCAAGAGAAACAGGCGAACTTGATGGCCCACAAGCAAAACCATTAAGCGCAAAAGAACTGCATAGCTCAGACGTTCCAGCACACTACAAACCGCACGTAATTGACTTTTTCTTACCACTAGTCACACTGATTGGCATATCTATTGGTACATTTATCGCGACTGGATCACCGCAAGTACGATGGGGATTTGGCGCCGCTGTAATCGTAGCTGGTTTACTAGCACTGTTGCGCGGTTTGAATGTAACCGAACTAATTGAAGGCATCGGTGAAGGTTTAAAAGGCGTTGTATTAGGATCTGTCATTCTAATTTTAGCCATCACAATAGGGTCTATTAGCCAACAAACCGGTGGTGGAATCTACTTGGTTGAATTACTCGGCACATCAATTGCATTTTGGTTATTACCTACCATCTTGCTAGGCCTTACTATTCTAATCGCATTCTCAACGGGAACAAGTTGGGGAACTTACGCCGTAGCATTTCCATTAGCAATGCCACTTGCGTGGGCCGTTGCCCAAAACTCAGAGTTAGCACACCCCGCCTTCTTTATGGCAGTGTGTTTTGCAACCGTATTAAATGGTAGCGTAATCGGCGACCAATGTTCCCCAATTTCTGACACCACAATTTTAAGCTCCATGTGCACGGGTTGCGACCTGATGGATCACGTTAAAACTCAGGTTGTACCTGCTGGAATGGCGACCATACTTGCAGCGATTTGCTGGACACTCGTTACCCTGCTGTTCGCATAATTTAAACCATGACAAACCTAGTATAGCTCACTATACTAGGCAGTCATGGAGACTGGCTCAATAAAAGACACCCAATTCAAGTATAAATCCACCATAATCGGTGATCCAGATACATACACATTAGCCAGCATAAAACAATTATTGATAGAGGATCCTAAAACAATCTTCTTCCATATTTCTAAGGAATTGGCAGGAATATTAAAAATCGGAGGACCGCAGGTTGTTTTATTCACCATCATTTCTTCAATTATTGCTATTTGCCAAAATGTAGTTGGTATTGCAATTGCTCCATTATTTGGACTTCCACCACTATTTGGTGTATTAAGCGGTTCGGTAACTTTAACAGGCGGCCCGGCAACTGGACTGGCTTTTGCTCCTCTTTTTGAAAACGCAGGAGTTGTTGGTGCAGCTACAATTGCAGTTGCTGCTGGGATGACTGGAATTATTAGTGGTGGATTAATTGGTGGCCCTGTTGGAACTTATTTAATAACTAAATTTAATTTACGATCAAAAAATAATTTTTCATCTTCACAAATTAATGTAACTGCCGAAAATATTATTGAGCCTCATATTTCTTTAAATCAAAAATCATCTCCAAAAGGAGAAGACAAAGAAACATATTGGCTTTTAAAAAATTTAGTTGTAATTCTTTTTGCAATGTGGGTTGGTGGTTTAATTAGTGATTGGTTTAAATCAATTGGCTGGATATTACCACCATATATTGGCGCAATGCTTATCGCTTCACTTATCAGAAATATTGACGATGCAACAAATTGGATTGGACTTTCGCAGGATGTAATTGATGACATCGGTAATGCAGCTTTATCACTTTTTTTAGTAATGGCGCTCATGACTTTAAAACTTTGGGAACTTTCCGGACTCGTGCTTCCTTTAATTGTAATAATGTTTTTCCAGATAATTTTAATTTTAGTGGTTTCCGTTTTTGTAATTTATAAATTTATGGGAAAAGATTACGAAGCTGCAGTTATGAGTTCAGGTTTTGTTGGGTTTATGCTTGGCACTACTGCAAATGCAATGGCTAATATGCGTGTATTAGTAGATAAATATGGACCAGCATATCGTGCGTTTTTGGTTATTCCGATGGTTGGTGCTTTTTTTATAGACTTTATAAACGCACTTTTAATTACTTTTTGTCTGAACTTTTTAAAATAAATTTTAAATTTATTTTAAGTTTTTTGTTGTTTCTTTTTTGCTGCGGGGAACAGAATGTTATTTAAAATAATTCTATAACCTGGAGAGTTTTTATGCAAATTTAAATCTGTTGGTGGATCCCCAATTGCATGTTGGTAATCCTCAGGGTCATGCCCTGCATAAAATGTAAAAGTTCCTCTCCCATAATTACCATGCAAATACTTTACTTCATCGCTTCCTTGTCTTTCGCCCAAAATTAATACATGTGGTTTTATTGTTTTCCGATTGAAAGCAGTTGTTTGCCCCATAAATCCTTTTAATAAATTTACATGGTTTTGAGTTAACATTGTCGGGATTGGATCATGTTTGGCTGAAAATTCAAAAAGCGAAAAATAATCTGTTGAAGCATCTCTCATTGGAACAGGATCGCTTTGCGGTAAATCAATATCGGAATATTCGTATCTAAATGGATTTGTATCAATTGTAAAATTTTGAAATGCAATAGTTTCATTAAAATTTAATTTTGATTGCACATTTTTATCAACCCCATCCCCATCAAATACAACATCGCAAATATCAACTTCACTTGCCGAAAGAGCAATATCATAACTATCTGTTGCTGAACACATTGCAAATAAAAATCCACCACTACCAATGTAATTACGAATTTGATGAGCAACTTCTCTTTTAAGAGCAGATACTTTTTTAAACCCTAATTCATGAGCTTTTTTTTCGTAAAGGATTTGCTGTTCAATATACCATGGAGAAGAATGTTGGGATGCATAAAATTTTCCATGCTGTCCTGTAAAATCTTCATGATGCAGATGAAGCCAATCATAATTTTTTAGCGCCCCATTCAAAACTTCGTCATCCCAAATTTTATCATATTTAATTTCAGAATATTCGAGAGCCATTGTAACCGCATCATCCCATGGTTTAATATTTGGAGTTACATACACAGCAATGCGCGGAGCTTTTTCAAGTAAAATTACTTCGGCGTTTGATGATTCGCTTCCGATTTCAGAATAAATTTTTGCTGCATTTGAAATTGAGATATCTTCAAAGTAAACTTCCCTGATTCGCATTTCTTTTTGAATCATAGAAAGATTGTCGCACAAAAAAGATCCTCCTCTATAATTTAACAACCACTCAATTTGCAATCCTTTTGTCAGCGCCCAATAAGCAATTCCATAAGCTTTTAAGTGATTTGTTTGTTTTAAATCCATCGGGATTAAAAGTTTTTCTCCTGCAATTAAATTCGGAAAAATGATTATAAAAAGTGTAAAATATATTTTCATTATTAAAATCATTTTATAATGGCTCGGCGGCAAACTTTGTATATAAAATATCCAAAATAATTTTTTCTCTTGGATCTACTTCCTCTTTTTTGTCCCCATTTGCAGAAACTTGCGTTTCGACAATAACTTCATTTTTTATTAAAATTGGTTCGATTCTTAAATTAACTTTAAATAAATCTTTAATTAATCCCGAAATAAATTCTCTGTTTATTTTAATTGCTGAAAAATGATAATCGTCGCCACAATTAATTTGTAAACTTCCATTTAATATTTCATTTGGTTCAACATGCGATAAAATACTACCGAGTGACATTTTTTTTGTTGATGCTTCTTTAACAATTAAATCCCAGTTGATTTTTAAAATTCCAATTTTTAATTCAGATTTTACATCTTGATTTATTGTTTGGATTGGTTCTAAAACTATTTTTTCTGGTAATACTTTTTCTGTTTTAGTTAAATTTGGAGTTTGTAAGGTTTCGGTTTTTACTTTTTTATTTAACGATCCTTCAAAAAAGGGGTTTTTTTTTAACTCTTGTAGTTCAGCAAGTAGTGTTGAAATATCTTTTACTGATTCCATTTTTGTAAGTTGCACAAATGTTGCTTCAAGTTTAAAGCGAGGTTGTGTTGCATATTTAATACCTGTTTCAAGTTTTCCTAAAATTTGAATAATTCTTAAAATGTCAAACTCTGTAAAGGTTTTACTTTCTTGTTGATATTTAGAAATGTAAAATTCTGAAACTGCAAGTAATGATGGTGATGCATTTGAATTAATTATCAACATGTTTCTAAAATGTTCGATTAACCCCATAACAAATTCTTTAATATCGAAGCCACGCTGGATAACTTCATCAATTAAAGTTAATACTTCAGTTGTATCTCGATGCGAAATTGCTTCAGAGACACGGAAAAATATTTCTGTATCAATTAAATTTAAAGTTAACACAACTTGATCGGCGGTAATTTTTGTCCCGCATGAAGAAACAACTTGATCGAATAAACTTTGCGCATCACGCATTGCGCCATCTGCTTTTTTTGCAAGAATTAATAAAGATGGTTTATCAATTGAAATTTTTTCTTCAATTGCAATTTGTTCCAATTTTAAAATTATATCATCAACACTAATTCTTCTAAAATCATAACGTTGACATCTTGATAAAATAGTTGTTGGAACTTTTTGAATTTCGGTTGTTGCAAAAATAAAAACTATGTGTGTTGGTGGCTCTTCTAAAGTTTTTAAAAGCGCGTTAAAAGCATGCATAGTCAACATGTGGACTTCATCAATAATGTAAACACGATACTTGCCACGATTAGGCATGTATCTCACTCCCTCACGAATTTTTTGAATTTCTTCAACACTCCTATTTGATGCGCCATCAATTTCAATTACATCAAGCGAGCGGCCATCAGTAATTTCAAAACAAGAATCACATTTATTACAAGGATTAAAATTTTGTGGAGTTGAACAATTAATTGCTTTCGCTAAAATTCTCGCAGTTGTAGTTTTACCCGAACCTCTTCCACCACTAAAAACATATGCATGACTTAATCTTTCTTGAGCAATTGCATTTCGTAAAGTTGTTGTAATGTGTTGCTGACCAACAACATCTTCAAAAATTTGTGGTCGATATTTACGAGCTGTAACTAAGTATGCCAATTTTATCCTCTAATTTTTCTTAAATAAATATTTTGTTGCTTCTTCAATTTTTTGAAGTGGAATAATACGAAGACCTTTCTTTACTTCAGAATGAACATCAGCTAAATCTTTTACATTTTCTTTTGGGATTAAAACCATTGTAATCCCATTGCGTTTTGCTGCTAATAATTTTTCATTTAATCCACCTATTGCAAGAATTTTTCCTCTCAAAGTAATTTCACCTGTCATTGCAACATTTGAATTTGCTGGCGTTTCTGATAGCGCAGAAATCATCGCGATTGCCATTGTAATTCCTGCCGATGGTCCATCTTTTGGAATTGCACCTTCGGGTATATGGATGTGAATTTCTTTATTTGCAAAAAAGTCTGGTTTAATTTTAAATTTTTTTGCGTTCGAGCGGATATAACTTAAAGCCGCTTGAGCCGATTCCTTCATAACATCTCCCAGTTGCCCGGTTAAAGTTAATTTTCCATTTCCTTTCATCACAGTAACTTCTATTGTCAAAATTTCTCCCCCCATGCTAGTCCACGCGAGCCCAACTACAGAACCAATTTTAGGTTTTAAATCAGTTATTCTATTTCTATATTTTTCGGCACCGAGAAATTTGTTTATTAATTTTTCTGTTACAGTTGTTTTCTTTTTCTTTTTAGATGAAACAATTTGTGTTGCGATTTTTCTGCAAACTGTTGCAAGTTCTCGTTCAAGATTTCGAACTCCAGATTCTCTTGTATAATGTCTTATTGTTTTTGAAACTGCATCGTCATTAAAAGTTACAAGATTTTTTTTCAATCCATGATCCCTTAATAGTTTTGGAATTAGATGTCTCTTTGCAATATGTAATTTTTCAAAATCTAGATAACTTGATAGCTCAATTATTTCCATTCTATCTTGTAATGGAAGTGGAATGTGGTAACGAATATTTGCAGTTGTAATAAACATTACTTTTGAAAGGTCATAATCAACTTCAAGATAATGATCGTTAAAGGCATTGTTTTGTTCAGGATCCAAAACTTCTAATAATGCGGCGCTTGGATCTCCACGAAAATCCATACTCATTTTATCAATTTCATCCAATAAAATTACAGGGTTTAATGATCCAGCTTTTTTCATTGCTTGAATAATTTTCCCCGGCATCGAGCCAATATAAGTTCTTCGATGCCCTCTGATTTCCGCTTCATCACGAATGCCACCAAGGGACATTCTCACATATTTTCTTCCGAGCGAACGAGCGATTGATTTAGCAAGAGAAGTTTTACCAACACCCGGCGGACCAACAAGACATAAAATTTGCCCACGTATTTCTTTTACCAAATTTAAAACTGAAATGTATTCAAGAATTCTTTCTTTTGTTTTTTTTAATCCGTAATGATCCTCCTCAAGAATTTTTTTAACATGATCTACTTTTAGTGTGTCTTTTGTTTTTATTTGCCACGGAACATCAATCAACCAATCCAAATAATTTCTCACGACCGAAAACTCCGGCGACATTGTTGGGATTTTTTTAAGCTTGTCAAATTCCTCCATTGCTTTTTGATTGATAGCCGCAGGCATTTTTGCTTCATCAATTGATTTTTTTAGTTGCGCCATTTCAGGCGTTGCTTCTTCCTCGCCACCAAGTTCATTTAACTCTTCATTCAAAATTTTCATTTGTTCTTGAATAATAAATTTTCGTTGCGTTTTTTGAATGTTGTCGTGAACTTTAAGATTAATTTCTCTTTCGATTTTGAGAATATTTATTTCGCCAGTTAAAATTTTAATAATCTCTGTAAACTGATCTTTAGAATTATTTATTTGTAAAAGTTTTTGTTTTACATCTGCAGTTTGTAAAATGTTTGCTGCAATAAAATATAATTTTCGCACAGGATCGGTAATTGTTTCAAAAGCACCCATAACTTCTGGTGGGATATTTCTGTTTGTTCTTACATATTCGCTAAATAAACTTGATGAATGGCGAATCAATGCTTCCATCTCAGCCGAAGATTCAATTTTTGGTTTTATTACTGATACTTCAGCCATTATAAATTCTTTATCATCATAAAATTTATCAATTTTCCCTTGAACAATTCCATCAACAATAACTTTTACAACATTGTTGGGTAGTTTTACAAGCTGGATAATTCTTGCAATGGTTCCCTCGCTACAAACATCTTTGTTGGTTGGTTCTTCGATAGAAGAATCTTTTTGTGTTGTAAGAAATATATATTTTTGGTGATTCATTGCGTATTGCGTTACTTTTAAACTGGAAGCTCTTCCAACTAAAACCGGAATAATCATGTGAGGAAAGACTACAACATCTCTTAAAGGTAACACAGGTAAAATGCCGGGTATTAATTTATCTAAAATATTTTCTTCGTGTGGCATAAAATTTTATACTGCTTTCTGAAATTTATAAATTGCTGCAACTCCCCCTTTTAAATATAAATCGCACATTCTGTTTTCAGATGAAAGTGAGTAGTTATAAGTTGGGGTATCTATTTTTTTTGATGAATATTTTTTTAATAAGTTCTTCATTAACTCATAATCTTCTGCAAATGCAACTTTTGGAAATCCATTTTCTTTAATCAATATTTTTTTCCAAATAAATAATGTACCAGCTACTAAACATTTACTTAAATGTATTTTTTTTCCGGGATTTTCAATATCCGGTGCAAATTGTTTACTTTTTGGCCCGATAAAATTAATACCGCCAAAAATAAAATCAGTTTTATTTTTTTTAAATTCATTAACTCTTAATAAAATATGATTGCTACTAATTGTGTCATCAGAATCCAAAAAAGTAATTAATTCACCATTTGCAATTTTAATCCCTATATTTTTTGCAATTGCGGGCCCTTGATTTGGGATTTTGACATAAATTATATTTTTATACTTCTTCAAATAAGTTTCTAATTTTTCGTAAGTGTTATCAATGCTTCCGTCATCCACAATAATTAATTCCCAGTTTTTATAGAGTTGTTTTAAAACTGATTCAACACCATTTTGAATATATTTTGCTCTATTATATGTACATAAAATAATCGAAACGAGTGGGCTGTTATTTTGCATATTTACATCGAAATATATGAAATAATAAGGATTTACTTATCTCTTTTTAGAGACGTAAAATTATTGCTAATAAACGAAATTATTATTTCTGCGTCTTTTATCGGTTCAACGCTTGGTGATAAAAAATTATTATCGAGTCTTGTGATTAATCTTGCGGCTGCGTCCTCAACAAATTTATTTTCCTTCGATTGATTTTTTACTTCTTCCAAAGCTAGAATAGCATCGTTTATATTTTTATTGTAAAATTCTTTTACGGCGATTAAAACCATTCTACGAGCAGCAACTCGAATTTTTCCCTTATGGTTTGATTTTAAGGCTCTATTTTTTTCGAAATTAACTTCGTCAATCCAATTCATGTTGTAATTGTAAAAACTTTTTCCCCTATTTCACAACTAAAACATTTTTCTTTTGTACAATATTGATCATAAAGCTGAATTAATGCTTGTTGTTCAAATGCTTTTGTAATTTTAATTTTTTCTTTTATCAACTGCTTCTCCATCTTTTTAGTTTTGAAGTTTTGTTGTAATGCAGGAATTATTTTTATGTATTTAATTATTCTTGTTCCAAGGATGTTTTTTGAAAATATTTTTGAATAAAGTAAAATCAGAGGAATAAAAACATTTACAATTATATCCAACCTTCTCGGTTTACCGAGAAGGGAGTGGCTTTTTAAAGATGGCGTGTTAAAGTTCCAATAATTTGACCAATATTTATCGTATGGGAGTTTTAAAAGTAAATCAAAATTAAGTAGTAATTCTTCTGGATTTTTATTTTTTTCAACATTATTAATGATGTTGAAAAATAAATTCTCATCTAATATTTTTTTTAATAAATAACTTGCTGCAACAATTCTAATTAATGGGTGATTTGATGGTCTAGTTGGATGTGTCAACCAACTAGTTTGGCTTATTTTTTTAATTTTTCCGAATTTGTTTATTAAATTATTTGCTTGTTTTAATTCGTGATAATAAATTTTTGTTTGCTGGTCTTTTTGTGTTTCAGGATAAAAACCAGAAATGAATAATAAAAGTGATTGTAATTCAGTTATTGTGCTTTTATTATCATTGTTTTTTAAATTAGTTAGGGGAGTTAATTCAGCAAGTTTTTTCATTTGATTTCTGTATTGAGAAAAACCAAGCGCATCGCATAAGTTAGAAAATAGCAAGTTTTCCCAAACAGATGATTGGTGTAATAAATCTTTCTCACTTAAATTTAATTTTTCTGATTTTATAATTTTATCTATCCAAAAATATAATTCCTCTTCCATTAAAATTGATTTATCGTAAAATCTTTCAATTGCAAGCTTTGGTAATATTCCTTCAATAATCTCTGGTTCTAAAAAATCATTTTTTGTGAAACAGGGAATTTTATCAAATATTTTATTTCCCTCATCACGCATTAGTTGTTCGGTTAATTCTGAAATATTGTTGATTAAATAATTTTTTAAAATTACTGTCGGTATAATTCTTTTTGAAAAGTTCCTTGTAACAATTTTATCATCCCCTGTTAAAACGACATGTAAAATAGTAGTATTGTAAATTTTATTTTTATTGTGTGCGTGTAAAACCCAATCTTTAGCATTTTTGTGAAATTCAATATTACCACAATAATTAACAGTGTTTATTTTAATTTTTGCATTTTGGAAATCAGGACCAAATCCAAAATGTAATTCCCCAAAATTTTCAACATTTATTTTTTCACCTGTAGTGGATATAAAATTATTTGTTGAAAGATATTTTTTATTCCAAAGATGCCTAAGTAGGTTTTCGTGGAGATTTAGTTCTCCCAGATTCATTTAAAACTATATTCTATATTTTTTTATTTCATCAAAATATTTTTTTGATTCTTTCTCTGCAATTTCAGCAAAGTTACTTCCATTCGAAGCATAAATGATCGATCGGCTAACATTTATAATTGCTAAATTATTTTTTGAATTTGTTCCAAGTTTTACTGCATTTTTTAAGCTTCCACCCTGCGAGCCAATACCAGGTATTAAAAATGGAACACTTGCTGCAGTTTTCCGCAACTCTTTTAATTCTGAACTTTTTGTCGCGCCAACTACAAATCCAATATTTTTATGTTTATTCCACTTCAAAGAAGTTTCAACAATTTTTTTATATAAATATTTTTTGCCAACTTTTAAAAATTGAAAATCTCTTGCTCCCTTATTAGAAGTTACTGCGAGTAAAAACACTCCTTTATTTTTGTAATTAAGAAATGGTTCAACTGAATCAAATCCCATTAAAGGATTTACAGTTGCAGCATCAAAATTTAAATCTTCAAAAAGGGATTTTGCATACATTGCTGAAGTATTCCCGATATCGCCACGCTTTCCATCAGCAATCGTAATAATATTTTTTGGAATGGCTTTTAATGTTTCGTTTAAAATTTTCCATCCATCTTTACCGAGCGTTTCATAAAAAGCTAAATTAATTTTATATGCGCAAACATATTTTTTTGTTGCTTCAATTATTTTTTTATTGAATTGTAAAACACCATTTGCGGTTTTAGGAATTGATGCAGGCAATTTTGAAATATCAGTATCAAGCCCAACGCAAAGTAGAGTTCTTTTTTGAGCACGCTCAAGTTTTTTTAAAAAACTCATTTTTTCAAATACTCTTCAAGCCAAGTAAAAACTTGTTTGTGCCAAAACTCTGAGTTTTGCGGTTTCAAAACCCAATGCCCTTCATCTGGGAAGTAAACAAGCTTTGACTCAACTCCTTTTTTTTGTAAAGTTGTAAATAACTGCATCCCTTCCGAAAATGGAACTCTAAAATCTAATTCATTATGAATAATTAAATTTGGAGTTGAAAAATTTTCTGCATAATTATGTGGCGAAAATTTATTGTATTCATCTTTTTTCTCCCACGGCGCGCCGCCATGCTCCCAATCATCAAACCAAACTTCTTCAGTAGTGCCGTACATCGAAACAAAATTATAAACTCCGCAATGTGTAATTAATGTTTTAAATCTTTTTGTATGACCTTGAAACCAATTCATCATGTAACCACCATACGATGCGCCAGCTGCCGCCATTTTTGTAGTATCAATAAAAGAATATTTTTTTGTAACAAAATCGAGACCCTTCATTAAATCTACATAAACAGCACCACCCCAATCTCCCGAAATATCATTTGTAAATTTTTGACCAAACCCTGTTGAGCCTGTTGGATTTGGCGCAACAACAACATAGCCTTGCGCTGCCCAAAGTTGAGGATTCCACCTGTTCGACCATCCATTCATCCATGCGCCTTGAGGACCACCATGAACAAGATAAACAAGTGGGTATTTTTTTGTTGGATCAAAATTTGGTGGGCGAATTAGCCATAATTGATTTTTTACACGAGCGCCATTATACCAAATTTTTTCAGGTGCCGAAAAATTAATTTCAGAAAATAACTGATTATTAAAACCAGTTAATTTTACTTCCTCTCCACCATTTACAATTTTATAAATTTCTACTGGACGATTTAATGTAGCTTTTGTAAAAACTATTTCACCAGAATTTGAAACCGAAAACGAACTTGTTACTCCATTTAAAGTTATTTTTTTTATTTCTTTTCCATCAGCAGAAATTCTCCATAAGAGTTCTTCTGCTTCTTCTTCACTCGGGGTAAAAATATATTTTGAATCACTGCTCCACTCAAAACCTGTTACAACATAATCCCAATTTTTTGTGATGTTTTTAACTTCAGATGTTGCTCGATTATAAATTACAATATCCCATTTATCTGCTTCAAACCCCGCAACATTTTGCGAACGATAAGCAATATATTTTCCATCGGGAGAATATCTCGGATAAGTATCAGCCGCAAGATTTTTTGTGATTTGTTTTTTCTCGAGCGATTGAATATTTACTGTAAAAATATCATGGTTCGTACTCCAAGCTTCTTCTCGTGTTGGTGTTGGTGTAACTGTATATGCAATTTCTTTTGAGTCCATCGACCATCCATAATCATCACCAGCAGAAAAAGTTGAAGAGTTTGGTACAGCATCTCTTTCCCCTGGAGTTAAATTTATTGGTTCTCCAATTTCAATGTTTTGGATAAAAATATGCATTCTCTTAAAATCTGTCCAACTATCCCAATGGCGATACAATAATTGTGTAAAAACTTTTGCCTTAACTTTTGATTTTTCAATCTGTTCATCTTTTTCTTTATTTAATTTATCCATTTCGCTAAAAGTTTTTGAACTAAATTCAGGATAAACAGATGAAATAAAAGAAATCATTTTTCCGTCGGGTGAAAACATTTGTTGACTTGCGCCAGTTGAGATATTTGTAATTTGTTTTACATTTTCTCCTTTTGTATCCATTGTAAAAATTTGTGGCGTTCCTTTTCTTGTGGATGTAAAAGAAATAGTTTTGCTATCTGCCGACCATCTCGGATGATTATCACTTTTTGGATCACTTGTTAATTGCTTTAAATCTTCTCCATTTGAATTCATTATCCAAATATCATTGTTGGTTTTATTTTCATCTTTATTAACAACACCAACTACAAATGAAATCCACTTTCCATCTGGAGAAATTTGCGGATCTGAAATTCTTTTTGATTTGAAAAGATCATCTATTCCCATAACTCGAGTTTGACTAATTACAGAACAACTAAAAATTATTATTGCGATAAATATTTTTTTCATGGTGATTATCCTTTTTAAAATTCTAACCAATTTAATTGTGAAAAAACGATTAATCAATAAATAATTAAGTAAAAGCTGATATTAATTACATAATAAATTATATTATTTAATATGAAAAAGGGTGTAGGTAATTTATTTACTGTAAAATTCCCCCATTTAATTAAAGAATGGCATCCAACAAAAAACAACAATATCGACAAAGCTACAATTACTTATGGTTCTAATAAAAAAGCTTGGTGGATTTGCAAAAAGAAACATATTTGGATCGCTGAAGTATCGAAAAGAACAATTGGTAGGGGTTGTCCATATTGTTCAAATAAGAAAGTTAACAAAGAAAACTCTTTGGCATATAAAAATCCAAAACTTGCAATAGAATGGAACTATAAAAGAAATGGAAAATTAACGCCAAATAAAACTGTACCTGGTTCAGGTAAAATAGTTTGGTGGAAATGTAAATATAGACATGAATGGCAAAGAGATGTTTATTCAAGAAATAAGGGTGTAGGTTGCCCATATTGTTCAAATAAAAAAGTAAGTAGTCGCAATTCGCTATCAATTACGCATCCTGCATTAGCAAAAGAATGGAACTTTAAAAAGAATAATTTAAAACCAGATCAGGTTGTAGTAGGAAGTAGTAAAAAAGTTTGGTGGATTTGTAAATTTGGCCATGAGTGGGATGCAATAATTCAAGCGAGGAAGAAGGGGTCAAATTGCCCATTTTGTAGATCTCAAGTATCTAGAATTGAATTAATGATTTTTGCGGAACTAAAATATTTATTCAACGATGCAGTTAACCGATACAAAATAGAAAAAGTTGAATCAGATATTTATATCCCTAGTTTAAAAATCTCAGTTGAATATGATGGGGTTTACTGGCATAAAAATCGTTTTAAGATAGATAATTCAAAATCTAAATTTTTCATTAGTAAAAATATTCTACCAATTAGAATTAGAGAAAAAGGTCTTAAAAAAATTACAAGATTTGATGTATTAAATAAAAATTTATTTATCAATATCGGATTAATACATAACATCCTAAAAAAAATAATCTCAAATAGACAACTTACTCTAAAGTTAAAAACCAAAATTGGAAATTATATAAATCAAAATAAATTTTTAAACGAAAAATACTATCATCATTTAATAGCAAAACTACCGTTAAGAGAAGGCCAAAAATCTTTAAATCTATTGTTCCCAAAACTTGCAAGAGAATGGGACAAAAATAAAAATGGTGTTTTAAAACCAGAAAATTATACTGCGTTTTCAAATAGATCTGTTTGGTGGAAATGTAAAAAAGGACATAGTTGGAAAACAGCAATTCACCATAGAACATTGGAAGGAACTGGTTGCGCAATATGTTCTGGGAGAAAACCTTCAAGTAAACATAATTTTCAATTTAAATTTCCTGAGATTGTAAAACAGTGGCATCCCACAAAAAATGGTGTTTTAAAGCCAGAAAATTTTACACCTTTTTCGCATTCGAAAATATGGTGGTTGTGTAATAAAAATCATGAATGGGAAACACAAATTTCAAAAAGAGCAAGTGGAAGTGGTTGTCCTTTTTGTAGTGGCCAAAAATTAACAATTGAAAATTCACTAGCTAAAAAAAATCCAAGTGTCGCAAACGAATGGAATTACAATAGAAATGGAAAAATAAAACCTCATCAAGTTTCACAGTTTTCAAAAAAAATAGTTTGGTGGAAATGTAAAAATAAACATGAGTGGAAAGCAAAAATTGTAAATAGAAATAAAAGATTTAATTCAGTATGTCCTTTTTGCAGTAATCGAAAAGTTTGTAGCGATAATAATTTAAAATTTTTGTTTCCTGCAATTTCTAAAGATTGGAATTACAGAAAAAATAGAAAATTAAAACCTGAAAATATTTTAGCAGTTTCAGCAAAAAAGGTTTGGTGGGTTTGTAAAAATGGACATACATGGGATACTACGGTTCGCAATAGAACATTATTAAAAACCACATGTCCATTTTGTTTGAACATGAGAGTTAATAAGGAAAATTCTTTGGCGTTTAAAAATCCAAGAATAGCAAAAGAATGGAATTATAAAAGAAATGGAAATTTAAAACCAACGGAAGTAGTTTTTGGTTCAGGTAAAATAGTTTGGTGGAAATGCAAATTTGGACATGAGTGGGAAAGAGATGTCTATTCTAGAAATAAGGGCGTTGGTTGTCTAATTTGTTATAATTTAAAAAGAAAAAAGGTGTTCGGGTAAAACCAAGAGCATTTTTGAAATAGAGAAGAATGAGTGCACTAATATTAGTAGATGAGAAGGATCGCGCCATTGGGCAAATGGACAAACTTGAAGTACATCAGAAAGGATTTTTGCACCGTGCTTTTTCTATTTTTATTTTTAACGACTTTAATCAGCTTCTTTTACAAAAAAGGGCAGCCGACAAATATCATTCAGGTGGGCTGTGGACTAATACCTGTTGTGGCCATCCGGAAGTCGGTGAGAATATAGAAGATGCTTGCTCTAGAAGACTTCAAGAAGAAATGGGATTTCAAACTAAGCTTGAATTCATCACATCGTTCATTTATAAAGCAGAATTAAATCATCAGCTTTTTGAACATGAGTTTGATCATGTTTTTTTTGGACGCTATAATGCCGCACCAGATCCTAATGAGTATGAAGTATCGAAGTGGAGATATGTTGATTTGATTGAACTTGAAAAAGATATAGAATCCAACCCATCTCAATATACGGTTTGGTTTAAAATTATTTTTAATGATGTAAAAAATCATGTTCTTGGAAGTCAGAAAAAATGAGCAAAACGGGACATGAAGTGGTTGTTGTGGGGGCCGGAATTGCTGGAATAGCTGTCGCGATTCGTCTTCAGAAAAAAGGCTTTGATGTTTCTGTTCTTGAAAAATCACCTCGGTATGGTGGAAAACTTGGCGCTTTTTCTTGGAATAATTATCGCTGGGATATAGGCCCGTCGCTGTTTACAGAACCTGAATTGGTGGATGAATTGTTTCTATTATGCGATAAAGACCCCTGAGTTTTTTTTAATTATAAAAAAAGTGATACATCTTGTAACTATTTTTTTCAAGATAGAACGCATATTGAGTTTTTTTTAAATCGCGACAGTTTAACTAATGAAATTAGCTCCAAGTTAAGTCAGGATGTAGCTTACAAGACTTTAACTTACTTGGATAGAAGTAAGTCAACCTATGAACAAATTGGTAATTTTTTTACTGATAATCCGCCAGCAGGAATTAAGGATATTTTCAAACGAGATTTAATAATTCGTTATCCGCATTTTCTAACTTCAAAATTAAGAAAGACGTTGCATCAATATAACCACACCGCATTGGGCGATAAAAAAATTGTGCAAATTTTTGATAGGTTTGGAACTTATAATGGGTCAAACCCTTTTAAAATGAGCGCTTTGTATAGTATGATTCCGCATCTTGAACAAAATAAAGGAACATTTTTTCCAACAGGTGGAATGCGAGCCATTGTTGATTCATTATACAATCTTGCAGTTGAGCAAGGAGTTAAATTTAAGTTCAATCAAACCATAAATTCAATTTCCGAAATGGAGAACAGAAGTTTTGTTATTAAATCAGGTATGGAAAGTTTTGTGGTTGATAAAGTTGTTTGTGCGATTGACCATCTTCCTTTCTACGAGTACATTTTGAAAGATGTGCAGTTGCTTGCTAAATATAGAAAACAGGAAAGATCCAGTTCTGCACTAGTTTTTTATTGGGCGGTTGATAAAGTAATTCCTGAATTTGGTTTACACAACATTTTTTTTAGTGAGAATTATCGTGAAGAATTCGAGGCAATTTTTAAAACAAAGAATTTTTCAATTTCACCAACAATTTACATTCACATTAGCTCAGTAATTAATCATGAGGATGCCCCGGAAAACTGTCAAAATTGGTTTGTCATGTTCAATACTCCTGCCGGAATTTCGCCAACTACAAAACAAATAATAGAATTACGCGAATTGGTTTTTAAACAAATGGATTTGCATTTTAAAATAGATTTGAATGAGCATATTTTATTTGAAAAGACATGGGATGCAAAAGGAATTGAGGCTGACACTGGTTCTGAACAAGGTGCTTTATACGGAGCATCTTCTAATGGAAAACTGGCAGCGTTAAGGAGGCATGGGAACAAAAGTAAAAAATATCAAAATCTTTATTTTTGTGGCGGAACGGTTCATCCGGGTGGTGGCATTCCGTTGGTATTAAAATCAGCAAAAATTGTTTCTCATTTAATGACTAATGAAAGATAGGCTTGTTACATATTTTCCAATTGTGTTGCTGGTTTTTCATGTCGTTGGAATTGTTCTATTTAGCCAAATAGCCAATGCTTCAAAGCTCACTTGGCTGAATATTTTGCTATGCGGTTTTTTGGTTTTTTTGTCCGAATCAAATTTAAAAAAGGCAGGAGTTTTACTAGTTGTGATTTTTGTTTTAGGTTTTGTAATTGAATTAATTGGTGTTAAAACCGGTTTTCTTTTCGGAAATTACTTTTACGGAAAAGCCTTAGGAGCGAACATATTGCAGGTACCCATTATTATAGGATTAAACTGGTTTATTATTGTTGTGACATCCTCTAACGTTTTTCGTTCACTAAAATTGCCGATTATTTTACTTGTTCTTTTATCTGGATTATTAGCAACATTAATGGATGCGTTAATTGAACCGGTAGCAATAAAATTTGATTTTTGGCATTGGAAGACCGATCAAATTCCATTCTTTAATTATGTCTGCTGGTTTTTATTCTCTTCATTGTTTTCTTATCTATATTTGAGCTTGACAAATGTTCAAAACAAAACTGCTTTTTATTTGTTCTTTATTTGGCTAGTTTTTTTTATAATGCTTAATTTTATTTAATATGTTTACATTCGCGCTTTTAACTGCTTTTTTTTCATGGAATTTGTAGCTTGGTACACGCATAAATTTATCATGCATGGCTTGCTTTGGAATTTGCATGAAGATCATCATCAGCCAACCGGAAAATTGTTCCAAAAAAACGATTTATTCTTTTTAGTTTTTGCTGTTCCTTCTTGGCTTTGTATTATGTTGGGAATGACAAGTGAAAATTATCTTTCAGTTGGATTTGGTGCCGGTATTGCGCTCTATGGATTAACTTATTTTTTGGTACATGATGTGCTGATTCATGGTCGTTTTAAGTGGTTTGATAAAACTGAGAATGCATATTTCAGAGCGATTCGGAAAGCACACAAAGTTCATCATAAAAATCTTTACAAGAAAGATGGAAGGTGTTTTGGAATGTTATTCGTTCCATTCAAATACTTCAAAGCATGAAGTCACTTTATTTGATTATTGACTTTGTAACAATTCTATTCCCTATTCTTTTAAGTTTTGATAAAAAAGTAGCTTATAGTAAGTCTTGGAAATATGTTTTTCTATCGTGCTTCATTGTCGGAATTCCTTTTTTAATTTGGGATTTTTTCTTTACAAAAAATGGTGTTTGGGGGTTTAATGACGACTATTTAGTTGGTATTAAAATTTTAAACTTGCCCATTGAGGAGATACTTTTTTTTCTTCTGGTGCCTTTCTCATGTCTTTTCATTTACGCTTGTGTCAAAGCCTATCTAACAAATTATAATTTTAAAAAAATCAACGTTATTTTTTATTGGCTGATTGCGTTTTACATCTTGTTTATTTTGTTTTTTGGATACAAAGGTGCTTACTCGTTTGGCGTAGTTGTTTCCTCGTTAATTACGCTACTGCTGATTTTTTGGTTTGGAAAAAAATTGACATTTCTTCCAATCGCTTTTGTGATTTCTTTGATCCCTTTTTTAATAGTAAATGGAGTTCTAACGGGTGCATTTACAACGGAACCTGTTGTATGGTATAATGATGAGGAACGCACACCTTTTAGAATTTTTACAATTCCGGCGGAAGATATTCTTTACAGTTTTACGCTAATTGGTTTGAATATTTTGGTGTTTGAAAGGTTAATAAAAAATGCCGTGCTTGCAACTCATCGTTCGTAAATCGTCTTAGTAAGTTCCATTTCGATTTTTCTTTTAAATATTTTCCTGTATATGATTTTTTCTCTTTCACTAAATCTTCCTGTATAATATTTGCTTAATTTCTCCATCTCAATCCAAAATAAACTTGCCTTCCGTAAATTGGTCCCCATATTATTGAGGAGTCAAAATACGCGCTCGATGGATTATCGTGGCTTATAATTGGATGTAGTTGTGTGAAGTTGAAAATATTTTCAACACCTAAATACAAATCAAATCCTTCAAAAAATGATCTTGTAATTTGTGCGTTTGCCAAAATAAAACTTGGCGAATATTCTGATACTTGCAGGTTTACAGGATTTGTTTTTGTATTTGGCAAGCGTTTTTGTGAAAACCATTGTAGTGTAAAATCGTAAATCATTTGAGAGTCTTCTTCTAAATCTCTTTCGGTTGAGTAACCAAAATTTATAAATGCGCGGTGCCGAGCAACAAAATGCTTGCTTAGCCACTTGTCATTTATTTTTTGTTGAACATCTAAAAAGCGATAAGCTAATCTCGTTTCTAAATTTTCAATCGGAGTAAAGTTTAACTCTGTTTGAAAGCTATTTGAATAGGATCCGTTTGTAAGAGAAAGAATTTCTAATTTGCCTGGGGTTTCCAAATCAACAACCACTTGATTATTAAAGTTTGTTCTATAAAAATCTGAAGAAAGATTTACATCGCGACCATCAAACAAAAAATATTTTGTAACATTAAAACCAAAATTTGTTGCTAACTCATTTTTAAGTTGATATCCATAGCTTACATTATCTTTATTAATTGTGAGTTTACGATTACTCATAAATAACGAAATATTTTCGGAAAAAATATTTTGCGATCTAGTTCCACTCCCTGCAATAAATCTGAATACAAGATCTTCACTCGGTTTGTAGCGAACATGCAACCGCGGAGTAAAAAATAATCCAAATAAATTATGGTTATCAGCTCTTAAGCCAGCAACTATCGAAACTTCTTTTTCGTTATCATAGGTGTATTCAAAAAATGAGCCGGGAACTTTTTCGGTTCTTTTGTAATTTAAACTATCAAACGTTTCGTTAAACTCATCAAACATAAAACTTAAACCTGTTCTAAATTTATGCGCTGATGTTGAAATAATTGATTGATAAATTAAATTTAAGTATCCCGTTTTTTCATTACCAAAATAATTTATTTTTCCAAAGTTAGAGTTTTGTTCATATTCAGCAATGCTCCACTGCATGCCGATACTTTGATATTGTTTAGCCGGAAAAATAAATCCGGTTTTACCATAAATTTTTTTCTGAACAGAATTTAACTTCACCGAAAATAAATCTGAATTATTTGTACCGGCTATTTTTTTATCCTCAACAAATTGAATTCCTAATTGTCCCTCCAATCCAGTTAAGTCAGTAAAATGGAATCGCTGCAAAAAGTTTTTAGTGTTGTGTGTTGGCATATCCAAAAATGAATCTTTATTCATATCAATTTTTTCTTTTTGTCCGGAAGTGTGTAAAAAAGTGATGGAATAAATATTGTCGTTTATTTTTTGGCGTAAATTTAAATTTCCTTCCAATCTAAAATCGCGATTTGCAAAAAGATTAAAAAATATTTTCGACTCATCCTCATTTTGTGGTTTGCGAAGTTCAACATTAATTTGGCCAGTTATTGATTCATATCCATTTGCAACCGAGCCAACTCCTTTTGCAACTTGAATACTTTCAATCCAAGTTCCCGGTATAAAAGTCAATCCAACATTAGAGCTTAATCCCCGTATTGAAGGTAAATTTTCAGTAGTAATTTGAGTGTAACTCCCAGCGAGTCCCAACATTTCAATTTGCTTTGCGCCAGTAATTGCATCAGTAAAAGAAACATCAATTGAGGGGTTTGTTTCAAAACTTTCCGAAAGATTACAACATGCGGCTTTAAAAAGTTCCTTCTCGGTCATTATCAAAGTTTTTTGAGGAGTTAAATAACTCACTATTGTAGATTGAGCGCCACCCTTAATAACTACTTCAGCAATTTTTTTTGGATCTGATTTTAAAATTACATTTACTTTTGTTTCATCCAAAACTAAAAGCGTATCGGGGATGTAGCCGATATATGCGACAATAAGTTTATTTGTAATTTTATTTATTGGTAATTTAAAAACACCATTAACATCGGTTACTGTGCCACTAGTGGTGCCAAACCAATAAACACTAGCACCAATAAGTGGTGTAAGTTCTCCTGTTTCGTTTTTTTCTATTACAACGCCAGTTAAAGTTTTTTGCTGCGAGTTAAGTGCTGAAATAAAAAAAACGAAAATGAGAATCAATATGATTCTCATTTTAATTCTCCTTTCTATAATTAAATCAGCTTTTAATGTTCTTTAACATCGCGGTAAAGACAGCATTCGGGGAGTGATGCATAATTTTCATCGGTGGCTTTAAATTTTTCTGTATCATAGCCAGCAGCAGCAACCCTTTGCTGAATTGAATCAAGTGTTATTGCTTTTTCATTAAAAGCAACTGTTAACACTTTTTTCTTTTGATCCCATTTTGCATTATAGACTTCATTTATCTTTAAAGATTTTTCAATCTTTTTTTTGCACATACCACAATTGCCCGAAACTTTGATTTCCTTTTTTTCTTTTGCAGAAATTAATACTGCAAATACAAATGTTAATATTAAAAATAATTTTGTTTTCATTTTTTTTACCTTAAATTTTTTGGTTAATAAATTAGTGAATTTAAAAAATCCAAAAACTTTAAATTAGGAAGGTGCAGTTTAATTCTAGTTTGTTTTTATCTTTAATTAAATTTGATAAAAAATTTAGAGGTGTAAAATTTTTATTTACTGCAGTTGAAAAATTTATTTTTGAAGTGGAAATTAAATTTTCATTAGAGTAAAATATAAATTCATTACTCTTTTTTTGTTCTGAGTCGATTTTGAAGTTTTTAAACTGATCTTTACAGCAATCATCTTTTGTAATTGGTTCTTCGCAACCACAACTTTTATTAAAATTATGTAAACTGACCGATGAAACCTCTAATCCACAAAAGTGGGTTGTAACTACATAACCAACCGAAGTTAAGGCATAAATAAATAAAACTAAAACCGATAAAAACTTTTTCATTTGTGAATTAAATATAACTGATTTTTTAAAATTTGTCAATATTGAAAATCCCCTTTAAGATAAAGTATATTTTACTTAAAGTTTTTCCACATCATCGATTCCTTTGGGAGCTTTGAACGATGATTATATTTTGCACTCTTTTTTTTATTATAAGATATTTCAACTTCTCCATTCACTTCAAAATAAATTAACTGTCCAATTGGCATGCCAGCATAAACTTTTACAGGATGTTTTACAGAAATTTCCAAAGTCCAATAATTACAAAATCCAATATCCCCTTTACCGGCTGTTGCGTGGATATCAATTCCAAGTCTGCCGATTGAACTTTTCCCCTCTAAAAAAGGGACACGTTTATGTGTTTCGGTGTATTCAGTTGTAACACCCAAATATAAAATGTGAGGCTCTAAAATAAATCCCTCTTTAGGAATTTGAAAATGTTTTACTTTATTATGAAGTTTTGCATCTAATATTTTGTTTTTATAAATCCCTAGATATTTTCCGAGATGAACATCGTAACTATTTGAACCGAGATTTTTGCGATTAAATGGAGATATTATAATTGTCCTGTTTTTTATTTCAGTTAAAATCTGTTTATCTGTAAGTATCATAATTTAATAATTGTAAACGAAGTTAAATTATTTTTTGCTTTCAACCAATAATAAATTTTTTAAGATTTTTATTTTCTCTATTTTTACAAACCCCCAAGTAAAAAAGCTGAGAAACTTTTCACTCGGGGTAAAATAGTTTATAGTAATGACAAAATCGATATTAAATTTAATTTATAATTCACCACAATTTAAAAGGGTTGCTGATGTTCAGTTAATACCAGAAAAACCATTATTAATTTCTGGTGTTACGGGGTCTCTTTGGTCGTTGATGGCTGCACATTTATTTAACGAGTTCCAAAAAAATATAATTGTTGTTTTATCTGAAAAAGATTTTGCAGAAAAATTAAGAGACGATTTATCTGGTTTTATTGGAATAGAAAATATTTGTTTTTATACAAGCGATCCAAAATTGCAAGCAGAAGCGTTTGATGTAACACCGCAAATTAGCAAAATAGAAACACTATTTAAATTAATTCAAAATAAAACAAATATTATAATCACACATGTAGCAGCAATTGCAAACAAAGTTCCAAATCCACAAAAAATAAAATCAATTTTAAAAACAATCACTCGCGGAAGCCAAGTTGAATATGACAATTTTATTTCTTTTTTAAATGAAAATGGTTTTAATAGAAAAAATTTTGTGGAAACATACGGTGATTATTCTGTCCGAGGTGGAATAATTGACCTCTTCCCGTTTTTGGGAGAAAATCCATACCGATTGGAATTTTGGGGAGACATGCTCGAATCAATTCGTGAATTTGAAATTCTTTCCCAAAGATCAATCCGAGAGGTTGAAGAAATTTTTATTTTTCCTGATCTCGAAAATCAAAATGCAGATAGTACAATTTTTGATTTTATAAAAAATGATTCAATTATATTTTATGACGACACCGTTAAACTTAAAACTGAATTTAATGAATTGGATTCAGAAGGAATTATAACTGATTTAAAATATGATGAAATTTTAAATCACTTTTGTAAATATCCACGCATAGAACATAAAATTTTCGAATCTGATGAAATTGATATAAAATTTTCTTCATCTCCACAGCCAACTTCACAAGGAAGTATAAAAACATTAAAACTCCAGATAGAAGAGTGCATTAAAAAAAATTTGAAAATCTGGATTATTTCTGAAACAAAAGAAGAATCAATCCGTTTAAATGAATTATTACATTCCTCTGATTTAACTTCAGTAGAAAATAATTTAATTGAACCAAATAATTTTTTAGAAAATATAAATTTTGTAACAGGCGCTCTGCATGATGGATTTATTTTTACGGATGCTAAAATTGCAATTTTTACAGAGCATCAAATTTTTGGAAGATTAAAAGAAAGGAATATTCCAAAACGAAAACGTTTCAAGGGAATCTCACAAAAAGAACTTCACCAATTAAAATCAGGTGACTTTGTTGTACACGTTGATCATGGTATTGGAAAATTTAAAGGGATGAAGAAAATCTCAATCGGTGGAAATAATCAGGAAGTTGTAAATTTAGAATATGCAAATAGTGGGACTTTATTTGTAAATATTAACTATATAAATCGAATTCAAAAATATTCTTCGGGCGAAGGTTTTATTCCAACATTAAATATAATTGGTGGCAAAGAGTGGGATAGAACTAAACAACGTGCAAAGAAAAAAATAAAAGATATAGCGCGCGATTTAATAAAAATTTATGCTGTTCGTAAAAATTCAGAAGGTTTTGGTTTTTTACCTGACACTCCGTGGCAAAAAGAAATGGAGGCGAGTTTTATGTATGACGATACTCCCGACCAATCTTCTGCAACAATCTCTGTTAAAAAAGATATGGAATCGAATAGCCCGATGGATAGACTTATTTGTGGTGATGTTGGATTTGGCAAAACCGAAGTTGCAGTTCGGGCAGCATTTAAAGCTGTGATGAGTGGAAAACAAGTTGCTGTTTTAGTGCCAACAACAATTTTGGCCGAACAACATGGAAATACTTTTACAGATCGCTTGGGGCGATATTCAACTAAAATAGAAGTTCTTTCAAGATTCCGATCACCAAAAGAAATAAAAAAAATTGTAGAAAATATTTCACTCGGGCAAATTGATATTGTAATTGGAACTCATCGGTTACTTTCAAAAGATGTAGTTTTTAAAAATTTAGGATTATTAATTATTGATGAGGAGCAGCGTTTTGGAGTTTCTGCAAAAGAAAAACTTCGTTCATTTAAAAATGCAGTTGACACTTTAACTTTAACTGCAACACCAATCCCACGTACATTACAATTTTCACTTATGGGAGCGAGAGACCTCTCTATTATAATGACTCCTCCGCGAAATCGATATCCAATCCACACAGAAATTGCTTTGTTTGATAAAACAATTATTCGTGAAGCGATCATTCGAGAAATTCATCGCGGTGGACAAGTTTATATTGTGCACGATCGGATTGGAACAATTGATGATGTTGTATCGATGCTTAAAAATTTTGTATCCGAAGCAAAATTTGTAATCGCACATGGACAAATGAATTCTCACAAATTGGAAAAAGTTATGATGGATTTTTTAGAAAGAAAATTTAATGTGCTTGTTTCCACAAAAATTATTGAGTCTGGAATTGATATTCCGAGCGTAAACACAATTATAATAAATCGCGCAGATAGATTTGGAATGGCTGAGCTTTACCAACTTCGCGGTCGTGTTGGCCGAAGCAATATTCAAGCTTACGCATATTTACTTGTTCCTCCATTTTCAAATTTATCTAAAGAAACTTTACGCCGTCTTCAAACTGTTGAAGAGTTTACTGAGCTTGGTTCAGGATTTAATTTAGCAATGCGCGATCTTGAAATTAGAGGATCAGGAAATTTACTTGGTTCAGAGCAAAGTGGGTTTATTGCCGAAATGGGATTTGAAATGTATCAGCGTTTGGTTAATGAGGCTGTTTATGAATTAAAAGAAGAGGAGTTTGAAGAAACTTTTAAAGGAGAAAAACAAAGCGAGGTTGATGTTTTAATTGAAGTGGATATTGATGCGTTTATTTCGGATGAATATGTTCATGATAACACCGAACGTCTTGATTTATATAGAAGAATTGCTCGTATTAAAAATGAAAATGAAATTACTTCATTTAATGAAGAATTGCGGGATCGGTTTGGTACGCCACCAATCGAAAGTGAAAATCTATTTTTGATTGCTAATTTAAAACTTATTATTTCAAAATTTCAATTTACAAAATTCACTTTGCACCGACAGGATTTTAATTTTTATTTTCCATCTCAAAGTGAAGGAGAAAATATAGTTGACGGTTTTATTAAAAAATTTTCAACTATGACTACACAAGCTCCATATAAATTATTTTTTAAAGAGGAGAAAAATAAATTAATACTTCATGGTAAAATAAATAATGGTAGTGATCAAGACCGTTTAAATCAAATTATAACATTACTCAAACAACTTTCTGATAATTTTAATGCAGACACAAAAGCAGAAATAAAATAGTTCAAGTAGTTTCAAAAAATAAATAATTGTAAATTCAACTATGAAAGAAATAATTACTTTTTTATTTGGTGTAAGCATGCTAGTAAATGCAGCTTTATTTATTCCACAAACATTAAAAATCTTAAAAACAAAAAGCGCTAAAGATGTTTCGATTCTAACTTTTGGTGGCTTTAATATTTTACAGGTTATTGGGGTTATGTATGGATATGTTCAAGGGGACTTTACTTTAATGTGGGGAATGGTTGCAAGTTTAATTGCTTGCGGCTCGGTGACTTTTTGCGCAATTATTTTTAAAAATAAATGAAAAATAAAACTCTTTTTTTTTGCTTTCAGTTATTTTGTTGATTGTTTTATCTGAAAGCATTTACGTTTATAATTTATTACCTCAAGATGCACAAGTTCCATCTCATTGGAATATTTATGGAAATGTTGATGGCAAAATGGAAAAAGGTGTTGGATTATTTTTACTACCGGGGCTTTTAACTTTTATAAGTTTAATTTTAATCGGCATTCCATACATCGATCCATTACAAAAAAATATTGAAAAATTTAAACCTACTTTTAATCTTTTTATTTTTTCTTTTTCTATTTTTTTTCTTTTAATACACACATTTATAATTTTATCATCACTTAAATATAATGTACCTATTAGCTTTGCAATAACACCGGGACTTGCTTTTTTATTTTACGTAGTTGGCGTTTTAACAAAAAATGCAAAGCGAAATTATTTTATCGGCATCCGAACACCTTGGACACTGAATAGCGATATTGTTTGGGATAAAACTCATGATTTGGCTGGAACATTATTTAAATCAAGTTCAATTATAATTTTGATTGGAGTTTTTTTAGATCCCCTTTATTCATTTGTTTTGACTTTTGGAACAATTATTTTAACATCAATTATTGCTGTTGTTTATTCTTACCTACTTTTTTTAAAAGAAAAAAAATAAATAATTTTTTCCATGCGCTATTCGTTTTTTAATATTAAGCTGAAAACAACTATTTACATAAGATAATTTTGATAATTCTTGAAACTTTGCTTTCAAAATAAAAGTTTAATACACTAGAAAACTTAAAATGTTTACACGCTCACAGGCAATTGAACTGCTCCACTCAAAAATGCAAAATATAAATTTGCGTCGTCATTGTTACGCTGCCGAAGCATCAATGCGAGCACTTTATAATACTTTCGAAGTCCCAACAAATGGATTTAATTCAGAGCGAGAAGAAATTTGGGCACTTTCCGGTTTGTTGCATGATTGTGATTATGAAATTGTTCAAAAAGATTTAACTCTTCACACACATTTAGCTGTTGAATGGATTTCAGAACTGGGCGCAGACGAGGAATTAAAACATGCAATTTTATCTCACGGTTGGAAGTATATTGATGGTAATCCCGAACCATCAACAATTTTAGAATGGTCACTTTATTGTAGCGATGAGTTAACGGGATTAATTGTTGCGGTGGCACTTGTAAAAGAGAAAAAACTTGAAAACGTTTCGGTTGATTCTGTTTTTAATAAATGGAGAGAAAAAAAATTTGCCGCCGGTGCAAATAGATCTCAAATTGAACTTTGTGAAGAAAAATTAAAAATTCCTTTAAGAGATTTTATTGGAATTGTTTTACAATCGATGCAAAAAATCTCAAATGAACTTGGATTATAATTTCAATAATTTTTTAAAATAATAAAGGAGTAAAATGAAAAAATATTTCGGTTTTATATTTACTGTTGTAATATTTTCTAATATTTCCTTTTCGCAGCAGTTTAATGTGAAGGATAATTATATTAAAAAAGAAGTTTACGTCCCGATGCGAGATGGTGTAAAGCTTTTTACATCGATTTACATTCCGCGAGATTCAACTCAAAATTTTCCAATAATGTTAAATCGAACTCCGTACAGTGTTGCACCATATGGCACAGATAATTATCGAAATATGGTTGGTCCAAGTCAATTATTTGCGGAAGAAAAATATATTTTTGCTAATCAAGATGTTCGTGGAAGATATATGTCTGAAGGTGAGTTTGTAATGATGCGCCCGCAAATTAAAAATAAAAAATCAAGAAATGATATTGATGAAAGCTCAGATACTTGGGATACAATTGAATGGTTACTTAAAAATGTTTCAAATAATAATGGCAAAGTTGGTCAATATGGAATTTCATATCCAGGTTTTTATACAGCGGTTGGGACTTTAAGTAATCATCCTGCATTAATTGCAACTTCTCCGCAAGCGCCTATGAATGACACTTGGCTCGGAGATGACTTCCATCATAATGGTGCATTTTTTCTTCCTCACGCTTTTGGATTTTTGAATGGATTTAAAAGAGAAAGAAGTGGACCAACTCAACAATACAAACCTGGAATTCAATTTGGAACTGAAGATGGATATAAATTTTTTCTTGAAATGGGTGCACTGAAAAATGCAAATAAAAAATATTTTCACGACTCATTATCAATTTGGAATGAACAGATGACACATGGCAATTATGATGATTATTGGAAAAGCCAAAATGTTGCTGCACATTTTAATAATTTTACTCCCGTAACAATGATTGTTGGTGGTTGGTATGATTCTGAAGATTTATACGGCCCATTAAAACTTTATGAAGCTGCAGAAAAATCTGTTCCAAAAAATACATATTTGGTGATGGGGCCTTGGACTCATGGTGGATGGTCGCGCAATAATGGTGATACACTTGGTGATATTCGTTGGGAACCAAAAACTGCCTCCTGGTACAGAAGTGAAATTGAACTTCCTTTTTTTAATTATTATTTAAAAGGAAAAGGAACAAATCCATTAAGTGAAGCAACAATTTTTGAAACTGGAAAATATAGATGGCACAAGTTTAACGAGTATCCACCGAAAGAAAGTAAATTAAAAAATTTTTATTTGCATCAAGATGGTTCAATAAAAAATAATCCACCGAAAGAAAAAAATTCTTTTTCAGAATATGTGAATGATCCAAAAAAACCTGTTCCATTTACACAAGATATTAGCATGCGGATGGGAACTTTGTACAAAGTTGAAGATCAGCGTTTTGTTTGGAACAGGCCTGATGTAATTAGTTTTGAGACAGAAATTTTAAATGACGATTTAACTTTTGTTGGACCAATTACCGCACATATTTCAGGTTCAACTAGCGGAACGGATTGCGATTGGGTTGTAAAAGTAATTGATGTTTATCCCGACTCAACAAAAAATACAATTCCAAATCCAAGAAATGCAAAAATGAGTGGCTATCAACAACTTGTGAGAGCGGAAATAATGCGTTCAAAATATCGTGACCAAAATTGGTCTAATCCAAAACCAATGGTTAAAAATAAAATTACAAAAATTGATTTCGAGTTACAGGATATTATGCACACATTTAAAAAGGGACACAGGGTTATGATTCAAATACAAAGTTCTTGGTTCCCAATTGCCGATCGTAATCCCGGAAAATTTTTAAATATTTACGAGGCTGATGATAGTGATTTCCAAAAAACAACACAACGAGTTTATCACTCGGCTGAGAATCAAACTTATATTTCTGTAAGAACTATGAAAGTTGCAAATTAATATTTTGGAAATAATATTTTGAATAAAACAGAAGATACTATTGAACCACTTAAAGCAAATAATATTTCATTTATATAAACCAAACTATTGCCGGTAAATATGTACGAGCTGGTTGACTTATAAATAATAAAAAATAAAACTGTAAGTGTAATTGGTAATAATTGTTTTATAGATTTGTTTAATGAGTTTACTTTATTTAATACTTCTCTAATTGGAAAATAAATTAATCCACCATAAGAGAAATAGATAAAGTTGCTGTAAATATTTTTATCTGTATTAAACCAACTTTGAAGTATAAAGCCAAAAGGCGCTTTTTCATAATTATAATGTGCGCCAATTATGTGAAAGAATAAAAACACTGTAATTGCTGTTAATGAGAGGTCTGTTAATTTGAATGCTTTTATGAATATTAAAATTAAAATAAAAAATAATAAAATTATTTTTGTTTCTATTTCCCATTCAGCCGGTTGTTTTGGATTAACCGAAGACCAAAGCCAAGCACTTAAAAATGCATAAAGTAGTATTTGGTGATAAGTTGAAGGAATATATTTTTTTAAATTGAAAGACATAATATTAATTTTAAAAAAAATAATAAAATTTACAACATAAGATTTTGTAAATTCAGAATGTTTAAAAAACTTATTTAAAATGACTATAAAAAACTTATTTAAAAATATCTTTTGTTTAATTTTTGTTGCTCAATTATTAATTGCAGACAACACAATAAAAATATCTCCAACAACAAAACCCCCTGTTTTAGATGGGATTTTGGATGATTTGGCTTGGAAAAATGCGATATCATTTTCAGCTTTTAAAACTTTCATTCCAGATTTTGGAAAAACTATGCCCGAATCAACTGTCGTTTATACAACTTATGACAAAGATAATTTATACTTCGCATTCAAATGTTTTGACCCAAATCCTGATCTAATAAAAGCTGAAATTACTGCGCGCGATAATTTACGTCCACATGATTGGGTTTGTATTAATCTTGATTCATTTAACGATCAACAATCTCTTTACGGATTTTATGTAAATCCACTTGGCATACAAGCCGATAGCAAATTTGCAGCTCAAAATGAAGATCATGGTGTGGATTATATTTGGTATAGCGCAGGTAAAATTGTTGAGGATGGTTACAATATAGAAATTCAAATTCCTTTTAAAAGTATTCGATATAAAAATGTTGATCCCGTTATTATGGCTGTTGCATTTGAACGAAGAGTTAGCAAACGATCAGAGCAAGCAACTTATCCAGCGCTTGATCCAAAAAAAGGATATAATTTTTTAATTCAATTACTCCCTTTTGAGTTGAATAATATCGAGCATTATTCATTGTTCGAACTAATTCCTTCGAGCACATTTAATCAAAAATATAAATATCAAAATAATAAGTTGGAAGAATATTATTCTAAAAACGAATTAAGTTTAACTGCAAAATATGGAATTACTTCAGACCTTGTTTTAGATGCAACAATAAATCCTGATTTTAGTCAAGTTGAAGCTGATGCTGGACAAGTAGATCTAAATTTAAGATCGGCACTTTATTTTGCAGAGAAGCGTCCGTTTTTTTTAGAAGGATCTGAAATTTTTAATTTAGCTGGTTCAAACCACTCGACACAAATAGTTTATACGCGCCAAATAAATAACCCAAAAGTTGGATTAAAACTTTCCGGTAAAATTTCTGATAAATCTACACTTGCAACAATTTTTGCAGTTGATGAAGTTATGAATAGTAATTTAACTCCAAGTGGACAAGATGCTATTTTCCCAATTTTTCGTTACAAACACTCTTTGAGTGGCGATAGTTATTTAGGTGGGATTTTTACAGGCAAGGAAATGGAAAATTATTTTAACCGCGTTGCAGGCACAGACGGAATATTTAGAATTTCAGAATCAAGTTATTTTGCTCACCAAATTTTATTTTCAAATTCAAAATCTAGTTCCGATAAAGAAGCATTAGATGGCCATTCCTTTACAATTAATTATAATTACAGCACTCGTGATTTAGATTTGAATTTATTAGGATCAAAAATTTCAAATAATTTTTTAGCAGATGCGGGCTATATTTCTCGTACTGGGATTGCAACATTTATGGCCTTTATGAAGCCAAAATTTTATACTTCATCAGATTTTATAAGAAGAATTGATATTGATATTTATACTTCTCATACACAGGATTTGTATTCAAAATTATGGGAAACCTATAATTCCATTTCAAGTAAGTTGTTTTTGATGGGTGCATTAAATTTTAATTTAAAGTATAATTATTCTACAGAGATTTTTAAAAATACAAAGTTTGAAACAAGTGGCTTTTCAATTTCGGGGGGCGGACAGTTTAATAAAGAATTAAATGTTTCTTCAAGTTACAGAACTGGAAAATCAATTTATTATTCTAACGACCCTTTTCAAGGTAATAGTAGTCAATTTACTTCAACAATTAATTATCAACCTTTGTCACAATTAGAATCAAAAACTAATATTACTTTTGTAAGTTTTTCGAAATCCTCAAATGATTCACTTATTTATGAATACCCTATTTATAGAGAAAGATTAACTTTTCAGTTAAATCAATATTTTTTTATTCGCGCAATCGTTGAATACAATAAATACAAAAAAACTTTCTTGTCAGATTTTTTAAGCTCGTTCACATATATTCCATTTACAACTTTTTACGTTGGGTACGGATCGCTTTATCAAAATTTATCTCTTTCAAGTGAAATTGACAGAAATGTTTACAACGAGGTTAATCGAGGAATTTTTGTTAAGGCCAGTTATTTGTGGCGATTATAAAAATTATTTTTTAATAAGTTTTTTTAAAACTTTTATATTCTCAACATCCTCGTGCATATCTTCACTTTTCGGTGTTTCTAAAATTTTTGGAATCTGTGAGAATCTTTCATCATTCATTAAAAGTTTAAATCCTAAAAGACCAATTTCACCTTTGCCAATATTTTCGTGCCGATCAACTTTTGAGCCAAGTCCCTTTTTTGAGTCATTTACATGAAACGCAACTAATTTTTCTAAACCAATAATATCTTCAAAATCCTGAAAAGTTTTTTCGTATCCTTTTTCATTTGAGATATCGTATCCTGCTGCAAAAATATGGCAGGTATCAACACAAACCGCCATTCTGTTTTTTTGTTCAACTCCTGAAATTATTTTTTTTATTTGTTCAAAAGTGTAGCCAAGAGTTGTGCCTTGTCCGGCTGTAACCTCAACAACACTTAAAGTTTTATAATTTTTAGATTTTTCATGAACTATATCGAGCGACTCAATAATTTTTTTTAATCCATCGGCTTCGCCTTGACCAACATGAGCTCCGGGATGAAAATTTAAATATGGCACACCGAGAAATTCGCATCGTTCGAGTTCATCTAAGAATGAAGCCCTTGATTTTTTTAATATATCTGGATTCGCTGCGCAAAGATTTATTAAGTATGAATCATGAGAAACTACTCCCTTTAATCCACTTTCTAAAATTAACTTTTTATAATTTTCAATAACATCTTCTTCGAGTTTTTTTGAAAACCATTGATTGTTGTTTTTTGTAAATAATTGAAGCGCTGTGCAACCAATCGAAATTGCCCTTTCGACAGCTTTATCGACACCCCCAGCGGACGACATGTGTGCGCCAAGTAAAACTTCTTTATTTTCTTTTTTGGTTTTAACTTTCATAATAATTTAACATAATACCAAATATTTTAAATGACAACTCTTAAAAAACTGATTCATAAAAAAAATAAAATTATTATTGGTTTAATGTCCGGCACATCGGTTGATGGAATTGATGCTGCAATTGTTTCTATAAAAGGAAGTGGTGTTAAAACAAAATTTAAACTTATTAAATTTAAAACATTTTCTTATCCAAAAAATTTTAAAGAAGTTGTTTTAGCAAATTCTCATCCGGGTAAAGGTAGTGTTGATATGATTTCAACTCTTAATTTTGCGATTGCTGAATATTTTACATTAGCGGTTAAAAAAATAGTTTTATCAGCAAAATTAAAACTTAATCAAATTGATTTAATTGGCTCCCATGGACAAACGATTCATCACATCCCAAATGGAAAAATAATTATTGGTAAAAATTTTTCGTCAACTTTACAAATTGGAGATCCGTCGGTAATTGCAAAATTAACAGGCATTACAACTATTGGCGATTTTAGAGTTGCTGATGTCGCACTTGGTGGTCAAGGCGCTCCACTTGTTCCATATTTTGATTGGCTTGTATTTAGATCTCGTAAAAAAAATAGAGCGTTGTTAAATATTGGTGGTATTGCAAATTTAACTCTTTTGCCAAAAAATGTTGCGTTAAAAAATGTTTTGGCTTTTGATTCTGGGCCAGGAAATATGTTGATTGATCGATTAATGAAAATATTTTATAAAAAAGATTTTGACAAAAATGGTGCTGTTGCAAGAAGTGGGTTTATAATTAATCCACTTTTAAGTGAATTAAAAAAACATAATTACTTTAAAAAACAACTTCCAAAATCAACCGGAAGAGAGGAGTTTGGAGAAAAAATTTTAAACCAAATTATTAAATCCTCAAAAGGATATTCCAGAGAGGATATAATTGCAACTGCTACCGAGTTAACAGCATTTTCAATTTTTGAACAATGTAAAATATTTTATAAAAATTTTTCATCAATTAATGAACTAATTGTAAGTGGTGGTGGTGCAAACAATTTATATTTAATTGAACGATTAAAATTTTATTTCGACAAAACAAAAATAAAGTATAGCAATTCATTCGGGGTTGATAAAAATGCAAAAGAAGCAATTTGTTTTGCACTACTTGCAAACGAAACTATTTCTGGAATCGCTTCAAATATTCCAAAAGTTACAGGCGCAAAACGATTTACTATTTTGGGAAAAATTTGTTTATAAAAAATATGCGAAACTACTTAAGAGTTACTTTGGTTTTATTTTTTCTTTTAGCTACTACAACTTTTTCACAAAATAAATGTAGACTTTTTATTATCGGTGGGGGTTCAGAAACAAATGAAATGTTAAATAGTTTTGTGGAAATGGCTGGAGGTAAAAATTCAAAAATCGTAATACTGCCAATGGCAAGTTCAATCCCCGAAACTGTTGGCTTAGAATATGAAACTAAGTTTAAAAGCTTTGGCGCTGATGCTTTTTCTTTAAATATTAATAAAGATTTTGTAGATAGTGATGAAGTTATATCAAAATTCCAAAATATAACTGCTGTTTTTTTTACAGGTGGTGATCAGTCGAGATTGACTTCGGTTTTGCAAAACACAAAACTTGAAAATAAAATTTTTGAGTTGTTTAAAAAAGGAGTTTTAATTGGGGGAACAAGTGCGGGCGCTGCTGTTATGAGCGAAGTTATGATTACTGGAAATGAACTTTTAAATAATGATTCAAGTAATTCTTTTGTTAAAATTCTATCAGGAAATATTGAAACAAAAAAGGGATTTGGGTTTTTAAAGAATGTAATAATTGATCAGCATTTTGTTTTTCGAAAAAGACATAATAGGTTAACCTCGGTAGTGCTTGAAAATCCGAAATTAATTGGAGTTGGAATTGATGAAAATACTGCGATTGTTTTTGAAGATGAAAATAAATTTAAAGTAATTGGAAGTGGTTCTGTTCTTATTTACGATGCTCGTAAAGCAAACTCTATTTCAAAAAATAAAAATGGAATTCTTCGTGGAAATAATATTATTTTAACAATTCTATCTGAAAATGATTCATTTAATATTAATTAATTATGTCGCAAAATAAAGATTACGTTTTAGGAACCGATCAAATTGAGCTCAATCGTTTAAAGCTACAGCACGATATTTGGAAGCCATTTGTTTTAGAAGCTTGGCAGCGTGCCGGAATTAAAAAAGGAAGCAAGGTAATTGATATTGGCGCCGGTCCTGGATACGCTTCTTTTGATCTTTCGGAAATTGTTGGTTTAAGTGGCGAAGTTTACGCAATTGAGCGATCATCAAATTTTACAAATTATATTTCACACAAAGTAGAATCTGAAAATATAAAAAATATAAAAACCTTTAATCTTGATTTGATGGTAGATGAATTTCCTGAAATTAAAGCTGATGTGAGTTGGTGCAGATGGGTTGCTTGTTTTGTATCAGATCCAAAATTACTTGTAAAAAAAATTTACAGCTCTTTAAATAAAAATGGAGTTGCAATATTTTTTGAATATATAAATTACCGCTCGTTCCGTTTAATTCCACAAACAGAGGAACTTAATTCATTCGTTGAACATGTTGTTAGCAATTGGCACGAGTCTGGTGGAGAGCCTGATATTGCAAACACACTCCCAATAATTCTTAAAGAAGAGGGATTTAAAATCCGTTTTACAAAACCTTACATATTTAGTGCAACACCGAAAGATATTTTTTGGCAGTGGCCATTTACTTTTGTCTATCATCACGTTGATCGACTTTTAGAATTAGGAAGAGTTGAAAAAGATTGGGTAGAAAGTGTGCGTGCAGTTTTAGATAATTCAAAAAATAATCCCGAGGCATTTTTTATAACTCCAACTGTTCTTGAAATAGTTGCAGAAAAAATAAGCTGAGTAAAAATAAAATTTAATTAATCATGAATTTAAAAATCAGAATTGCTACAATTAATGATGCTGGGTCAATTAATTTATTCAACAAAAATATGGCGATGGAAACCGAGGGGATTCCTCTTAACGAAGAAATTGCAAAACGTGGAGTTGAAAATTTATTTAAAAATCCAAATTATGGATATTATTTAGTTGCTGAATTGGATGGTGCGGTTGTCGGCCAATTAATGATAACTTATGAGTGGAGTGATTGGCGCAATGGTTTATTTTTGTGGATACAAAGCGTTTATGTTCTTCCTCAATACAGGAAATTAGGGATTTACAAATCTTTATACACAAACATATTGAATGAAGCTAAAAATAATAGTAACATTTGTGGTATAAGATTATATGTAGAAAAACATAATAATACCGCTCGCGAAGTTTATTCAAAACTTGGAATGAAGGAGTCGGAATATGCCATGTACGAAACTGATTTTGTAATAAAAAGATGAAAAAGAAAAAATTAAATCCGGTTGATGTAGTTTTAAAATGGATAACATTTTTTAATCAACAAAATGCAAATTTACTTGCATCCCTTTACACAAATAAATCTGTGAATGATCAGATTGCTGAAAAACCTTTAAAAGGAAAAAAGAAAATTCAAATTATGTTTGAAGAAACATTTTTTACTTTCCCTGATATAGCTTGCATTCCTGTAAATTTAGTTGCGGATGGTAATTGGGTTGCTCTTGAGTGGAGTGGTTGGTCAACAATGCAAAACCCTCTTGGTAAAAATAAAGCCACTAAAAAAAGATCATATATGCGTGGTTGCGGATTTTTCAAAATTATAAATGGAAAAATTATTCTTCAACATGGATATTGGGATAAAAATTCTTGGTACAAACAATTAGGAATTAAAATTGAAAACTAAATTACTTTTATTTTCACTGGTTTTAACATGCATTACCAACTCACAAAATATTACTTTAATTAAAGTTGGTAAATTAATTGATACTCGTTCTGGTAAAATATTAATCAATCAAGCCATCTTAATTGAGTTAGATAAAATTAAAGATGTTGGAACCTTAGAAAATATTTCTAAAAAAATTAATTCTGATACAAAAATAATTGATTTAACAAATTATACTGTTATGCCGGGATTTATTGATTGCCACACACACATTACCGGTCAACCAGAAAATTATTTGGATGATATTTTCCGTAAGTCGCCAATCGATGCTGCAATCTCTGCTCATATTTATGCAAAAAAAACAATTGATGCTGGCTTTACAACAATTCGCGATCTCGGTGCTGGTGAGTATGTTGATGTATCATTAAAAAAAGCAATTGATGCCGGTAAAATAATTGGTCCAAGAATGCAAGTTGCAACTTTATCTGTCGGGGCAACTGGTGGCCATGGAGATTTGACTGGTTTTTCACCATATATCAGTTTTAATAATTTTTCTGGTGTTGCGGATGGAGTTGATCAAATAAAAAAATTAATTCGAACTGAAATAAAAAATGGTGCCGATGTAATTAAGATGATTGCCACTGCCGGTGTTTTATCAGAAGAAGAATCTGTCGGCGCACCGCAATATTCTCAAGAAGAAATGAATGCAATTGTTGAAGAAGCTAAGATGTGGGATAAAAAAGTTGCTGCTCACGCTCATGGCGCCGAAGGGATTAAGCGAGCAATAAAATCTGGAGTTGCTTCAATTGAGCATGGAAGTCTAATTGATGATGAGGGAATTCGATTGATGAAACAAAATGGAACTTTTCTTGTTGCTGATATTTATAATGACGATTATATTTTATCAGAGTTTACAAAACTTGGTTATCCGCAAAAAATAATTGAAAAAGAAAGATCGATTGGAAAATTGCAGCGAGAAAATTTTCAGAAGGCTGTAAAAGCTGGTGTAAAAATTGCATATGGAACCGATGCAGGTGTTTATCCTCACGGGTGGAATGCGAAACAATTTTCTCATATGGTTAAATGGGGATTAACTCCAATTGAAGCAATTCAATCTGCAACAATTAATGCAGCGGAACTTTTAGGGTGGCAAGACAAAATTGGAACAATAGAACAAAATAAATTTGCAGATATTATTGCTGTAAAAGGAAGCCCTTTAGAAAATATTTCAATACTTGAAAATATTTGTTTTGTAATGAAGGGTGGAGTTGTTGTAAAAAATTTATGTGAATAAAATATTTTTTTTCAATAAAACTAAAAAGGAGTCAATCGACTCCTTTTTTTATTTCGAGTTGAAATATTTTTATTAATTTTCGCTTGCTGCTAAATCTTTATCGTAATCAATCCCTTGAGATTTTAAAATCTTTTTAACACGCGATGCAAAAAAAGTTAAATAGGCAAAGCAAACAACTGTAATCCAATATGATGAATGAATGCCAACAATATCAGCAAGCTTGCCTTGAATTGGTGGAATAATTGCACCTCCTAAAATCATCATTATTAAAAATGCTGAGCCTTGAGAAGTATATTTTCCTAATCCCGCAATTGAGAGAGAATAAATACAAGGCCACATAATTGAACAAAATAATCCGCCACTTAAAAATGCATAAACCGAAATTGTTCCGGTTGTGAAAAGCCCCACAAGCATCGCCATCATTCCAAGTAACCCAAAAATTAAAAGTGTTAAAGCTGGTTTTTCCCGACTGATGAAAAATGCGATTATTTGAATTATTACACACAAAATATAATAGTAAAGTGGCGACATATCATTTTGTGCTAAAGTGTTTACACCGATTACAATCCCAAATGCGAGTAGTGGTACAAAAACCATTAATAAACTTTTTAAATTTTTTGATGGATTAAAAACTGGAATTGATCCGGTCCAACGACCAATCATTAAACTTCCCCAATACATCGAAATAAATGGGGAGATTTGCGCAGCTTGTAATCCACCGAATGCAGGTTGTTTTAATAATTCTCCAAGATTACTTTGAATTGTAACTTCAACTCCCACATAGGTAAAAATTGCAAGCATTCCTAAAACAAGTTGAGGATACTTCATTGCTCCCCAACCTTCGCTATTTTTTGATGCACTTCTATTTGAATAAAGTAATCCTACAAAAATTACTGCAAGCGCACCCAAGAGCCAACGCATTCTTGAAATTTCTAATGATTGTTTTTCTAAATCGCTTACTGGAATAATTTTATAACTATCGAACACCGGATAAAAACAAACTGCAAGTAAAAGTGTAATTAAAACTAATGATCGGGTTGCATTGTTTGAGTGTTCAATATCTTCTTCTAATATTCCTGTAGGTAGATTCTTTGAAAACTGGTAAATCAGCGCAACAAGTAAAAATAATCCCCCGACCGCTAAATATAAATATGTAACTGTACTTAAACTTAACAAAGCAATTTTTTCATCAGTAATTGTAGTTGTCCCAAAAAGTGCAAGTGCTACTGCAATTGGTCCAATCATTGTTCCAAAAGAATTTACTCCTCCACCAAAATTTACACGATGAGTTCCTGTTGCAGGATCTCCCAAGGAGATTGCAAATGGTTGCGCGCAAATTTGTTGAAGTGAAAATCCCAAAGCAACAATAAAAAGCGCAGCCAATATTGCTGTAAATCCATAATAATTTACAGCAACTACCATTGCTATTGCGCCTATTACTGAAAAAAGTAGTCCGTAAATAATTCCTTTTTTATAACCCCAATGCGAAACTAAATCTTTTCCTCTTGTTGCTCCGATTATATAAATAATTAACGCACCTAAGTAATATGCAAGATAAAACGCAAAATCAATTAATTGACTTTGAAATTGATCAAGCTTAAAATAATTTTTGCAAAATGGAATAAATACTCCGTTTGATGCTGCAATAAATCCCCAAAAAAAGAAAACTGAGACAAGTGTAATTAATGCAGACTGATTTTGTTTTGAGTTTGTCATAATTTTTTAAATTAAGTTCAATAAAATAATTTCTGACAATTTAAATAAATTAATTATTTATAGGAAGTGTTTTAAAAATAAATTTTAATGCATTGTGTGATAAACTGACTGAACGTCATCATCATCTTCGAGAGTATTAATTAGCACGTGAACCTCATCTTGTTCGGTTTGAATTAATTCTTTTGTTGTTGTGGGAATATATTGTAACTCGGCACTTGCTGTTTCAATATTTTTATCTTCTAAAGCTTTTTGCATTAATCCGAAATCATGGAACGAAGTATAAATGTATAAAAATTCATCATCCCCTGTTAAATCATCCAAACCAAAATCAATTAAATCTAATTCAAATGAATCGATATCCTGAATCAGATCTTTTTTAATTTTGAATAAACCTTTTCTCTCAAATACAAAAGCAATCGATCCTGTTTGTCCGAGTGTTCCGCCATTTTCTTTAAAATGATGGCGAATACTTGCAACTGTTCTTGTTGGATTATCAGTTGCGCACTCAACTATAACTGCAATTCCGTGCGGCGCGTAACCCTCGTAAACAATTTCAGAATAATTTGAAGTATCTTTTTGAGTTGCTCTTTTTATTGCTGCATCAACTCGATCTTTTGGCATGTTAACAGATTTTGCATTTTGAATACAAATTCTTAATCGCGAGTTTAATTTAGGATCCGAGCCGCCAGATTTAACTGCAATTACAATTTCTCTCCCGATTCTATTAAATGCTTTTGACATTTTCGCAAATCGAGCGAACATTTTATATTTACGTTTTTCAAAAATTCTACCCATTTTTTATCCTATAAATTTTCTGCTCGAGCTATTATTAATCCTGTAAATTTTGAATTGCTTTTTAAATATTCAGATAAACTTTGTTCTGATATTTTAACTTTTTGTCCAACATTCGGTGCGTGTAATAATTTTAAAATCCCTTTTTCGTCTCTGTATGCAATCCCTGTGTGCGTTACATCCAATCCTTTTATATTTGTAGTGATTCCTAAAATATCTCCCGATTCAATTTTAGATTCATATTCCTTTAATTCTATTTTTGGTAGATAAGCAATTCTTCTTCTTGAAATCATATCTTCAATTACAAGCATATTCACAAAATTTTTATTCTCTTTTAAATGGATATACTGATCGCGATGCGTAGTCATAAAATCAAGTGGTGTTGGGATTTTTAAAAGAATATCATTTGGCGCTATTTGTGGAGTTACAATTTTTAAAATTCCTTTTTCCTGATTATTAAAAAAGTAATCACTTGTATAATGTAGCCGACTCCAATATCCTTCTATTTTTCCATTACGATATCTAATTTGCTCGAGTTCTTTTTTATAATTTTCAAAAGTATATTTTTGTTTTTTTACACAACGTGCAATTGCTAAAGTGTTTTCATAAAAACTTACACAATCAAGCGCGCGTAAATTAACAACCAGTTTTTCCTCATCTCCAGCTTCAAGCGAGTTTGCAATATATGGCGTTCCAATAAAACTTTTACCAATTTCAATAATAATTTTATTTATCGGATTTTTATAAAGTGTATCTGAAATTGAGAATCGAAATTTTTCATTACAAATTGTTTCATCATCAATTGCCATTTGATGTTGCGTAAATACAATTGAAATGTTTAAAATAAAAATTAACAACAACTTCATTTTATAATTTATTCTACTGGGGTTAATGAACTAATTTCATCAAAAGATGGCATTGCTTCGTTTTCGAATCGTGCATATTCTTTTATAAAGCGTAAATTAATTGTTCCTATTGGGCCGTTTCGTTGTTTTCCTAAAATAATTTCAGCAGCTCCTTCTGTTGATTGGCCTTCTATTTCTGAAATTCCATATCGTTCTGGACGGTGAACAAAAATTACAACATCAGCATCTTGTTCAATTGCGCCAGATTCTCTTAAATCGGCAAGTTGTGGTTTTTTATCTGTTCTCGCTTCAACTGCGCGATTCATTTGTGATAAAGCCACAACGGGAATATTTAATTCTTTTGCTAAAGCTTTTAATGAGCGGGATATATTTGAAATTTCTTGCTCGCGACTCTGAGTGTTTTTTGGCCCTTGCATCAATTGTAAATAATCAACAACCACCATTCCAATATTATGTTCAACTTTTAAGCGACGAGCTTTCGCGCGTAATTCAAGAATCCCGAGACCAGGAGTATCATCAATAAAAATTTTTGCTTGGTATAATTTTCCAATTCTTGTACTTAATTGTCTCCATTGATCTTCAGGTAATCGGCCGGTACGAACTCTTTGCGCATCAACACGAGCTTCGGCACAAATTAAACGCAAAACTAATTGTTGAGCTGACATTTCTAAACTAAAAAATCCAACAGGAGTATTGTGATCAATTGCAGCATTACGAGCTGCAGATAAAGCAAGTGCTGTTTTACCCATACTTGGCCGCCCAGCAATAATTACTAAATCTGATTTTTGAAATCCACCGGTTAAATTATCTAATCTACCAAAACCGGTTGGAATTCCTGTAACGCCATCATGCTTGCCATGAATACTTTCTAATAATTCCATTGTTTGGAAAATTGCTTCTCCCATACTAATGGAACTTTTTTTCATTCTTTTTTCAGAAATGGAAAATATTTTTTGTTCAGCATCATCCAATAAATCAAGAGCATCTTCAGAATCTGCATAAGAACGTTTTGAAATTTCGGAAGTTGTAGTTATCAAACTTCGTAAAATATATTTTTCAAGAATTATTTTTGCGTGATATTCCACATTTGCAGCCGAGCTAACAGAAATTGTTAAATCAGCTATAAAACTTGCGCCCCCGATTCCATCTAATTCACCACGTCTTCTTAATTCTTCAACAACTGTAATTGCATCAACCGCTTCACTTCTTTCAAAAAGTGAACTCATTGCTAAAAATATTTTTTGATGTGCAGGTTTATAGAAAGAGTCTGAATCAAGCAAGTCGATAGTTTTTGTAATTGCTTCTTTTTCAATCAACATTGCTCCCAACACAGCCATTTCAATATCTGTTGCTTGTGGTGGAATTCTTCCTTCTAAATTTGATATTTGAGTTTTTCTTTCTTCATATTCTGGCATAGTTACCTCGATTCACTTTTCATTTTATCGTATAGTGCTCTAAATTTTTTTAAATCTTCCCAAGTTGGTCGCTTCCAATGTGGATTGCGTAATAATGCTGCAGGATGATATGTTACCATTAAATTAATTCCATTATAAATGTGCGTTTTTTCGCGAAGCGTTGTTAAAGTTTCATTTGATCGTAAAAGTGATTGTGCTGAAATTCTTCCTAAACACATTATTAATTTTGGTTTTATTATGTCGATTTGTTTTTGCAAATAAGGTTCACATGTTTGCATTTCATCCGGTAAAGGATCACGATTTTTTGGTGGACGGCATTTTAATATGTTACAAATAAAAACTTCTTCACGAGTAAAATTTATTGATTCAATTATTTTTGTTAAAAGTTGGCCTGCCCTTCCAATAAAAGGTAGACCTTGTTCATCTTCATCTGCGCCAGGTGCTTCACCAATAAACATTACTTCAGCTTTTGGATTACCGGAACCAAATACAAATTTATTACGCGTTGCTCCAAGCCGGCATTTTTGGCATTCGCATATTTGAGAATTTAATTCTTGTAGTGTTGAAGTTGATTCCCATTCTTCAATAATTTGTGTTTCTGTTTTAACAATTTCTTTTTCTTCAGGCTTTTCAACAAACATTAAATTCCCAACCAAGTTTTTTTGATGATTCAGAATTGATTCTGCTTGTTCGATTGGATTATGTTTAATGTATTTTGTCATCAACAAATTTATTTTAATAGTTTTACAACTCTATTTAATATTTCATCTGCCACTTCATATTTTGATAAAAGTGGGAGCTCTTCAATACTTTCAAATTTGTCAATAATTGTTACTTTATTATTATCTCCTCCAAAGCCCGCTCCTTTATCTTTAAGTGAGTTCAGAACAATCATATCAATATTTTTATGATAAAGTTTAGAGGTTGCATTTTTAACTTCATTTTCAGTTTCAAGAGCAAATCCAACAATAATAGCTTTTTTGTTTTTCTTTTTTAATGATCCCAAAATATCTGTTGTTGTCTTTAATTTAATTGTTAGATTATTTTTTAAATTTTTCTTGATTTTGTTTTTTTCAGTTTTAGTTGGAGTAAAATCTGCAACTGCTGCAGACATTATAATAATTTCATTTTTTTTAGATTCATTAAAAACATTTTTTGACATTTCTTGTGAGGTCGTAACATTTATTCTTTTAATATTTTTTGGAGCTTCAAGAGAAACAGGCCCTGTTATTAATGTAACTTTTGCACCACGATTTTTTGCCGCACGAGCTAATGCAAATCCCATTTTACCGGATGAGTAATTACCAATAAACCGAACAGGGTCTATTGGCTCAAAAGTTGGTCCGGCAGTTATTAAAATATTTTTATTTTTTAAATCGTAACAAGTTTTATTTAAAACTTTTTCTAAAAAATTGACAAGTGTTTCTGGTTCGGGCAATCTTCCAACACCTTTTAAACCACTTGCTAATTCTCCAGTTTCTGGTGGAATAATTAAATATCCCAATTCTTTTAATTTTGAAATATTTTTTTGTGTTGATTCGTTTTTAAACATATCAACATCCATTGCAGGAGCAATTACAAGTGGGCATCTTAAAGATAAAATGGTTGATCCAATTAAATCATCTGCAAATCCATTTGCAATTTTTGAAATAGTGTGTGCAGATGCCGGAGCAATCAACATAACATTTGCCCAAAGCCCAAGAGAAATATGTTCAACACTTTTATCTGTTGAAGTAAATTTATTTTCAGGCCAAAGTGAAACTGTAACTTCATTTTCTGATAAAGTAGAAAATGTAAGTGGCGTTACAAATTGTGTAGCTGCTTCGGTCATAATAACTTTTATGTTTGCATTTTCTTTTTTAAGCAAACGCACAACACTGCACATTTTATATGCAGCAATGCCACCAGTTACAGCAATTAGAATATTTTTATTTTGGAAAATATTCATTCCTAAAATTTGTTAGTTAAATTTTACTACTTGGTTTCTTTATCAGGATAAGTATATTGTAATTTATTTTTTAATAATTCAGTTAAAGCTAAATCAACTATTTTTGGGCGCTTATCAAATTCAACACTAATTTTGATTTGATCAGGATTTACACCTGGTTCATCTTCTTCGGCTGAGATTGGCATTGAAAGAGCATTTATCGTTTCCATTCTTTGATTGAATTCAATTTTTTGCTCTTCATTAATTTGTCGCGCGCGGCGAGCAACTAGTACAATTGCTTCATAAATATTTGAAGCTTTTGATTCTATTTCTTTTATGTTTTGTGGTTTTATTCCCATTGTTCTTCCTTTTATTTAATTTCTTCTTCTGTTTGATTAATTGCGTTTTCTAATTTATCATTTATAATGGTTTTATCAAATTTTTTTGCTTTATTTAATTCAAGCGAAATTCTTTGTAGTCTTATTTTTAAATCTTCTTCTGTTTCAGTTTTTCTATCGCGCAAACGATTTTTCAAAGTTTCAATATCGGGCGGCTTAATAAAAATTAATTTAGAGTTTTTTGGATATTTTTTTTTAATGCTTAAAGCGCCCTTTACATCAATATCAAAAATCATTTTACTGCCATTTTTTAGAGCGCGATCAACTTCACTTAATAAAGTGCCATAATAATTTCCAAACAATTCTTCAACTTCTATTAATTCTTTATTTTTTATCAATTGTAAAAATTCATCTTTTGATTTAAAAAAATAATCTTTTCCTTCAACTTCATTTTTTCTTTTTTTGCGAGTAGTTGCAGAAACTGAAAAAAGTAATTCCGGGTGACGCCTTAAAACTTCTTTAACTATTGTAGTTTTACCGCCGCCGCTTGGAGATGAAATTGCAAATAATTGTATCTTATTCAAGGTTTTGTAACTGCTCTCTTATTTTTTCTAATTCTTCTTTAATATTTACAACTTGATGCGCGATTGATGCATCGTTTGTTTTTGAGCTGATTGTGTTTGCTTCACGCATAATTTCTTGAACAACAAATGTTAGTTTCCGTCCAACTGAATCATCGTTATTCTTATTCGACATTACATTTTTAAAAAAATTTAAATGTGATCGAAATCGAACACACTCTTCAGTAATATCAAGTTTGTCTGCAAGTAACGCGATTTCAGTTTCAACTCGTTGTGAATTAAAATTATTTTCAGACCCAATAATTTCTTTAACACGTGATTGTAATTTTATTCTTTCTTCTGGAACTCTTGAAATAGATTTATTTTCGATTTCAAAAATTATCTTTTCAAGATTATGCCATCTTTTATCAAGATCTTTTGTTAATTCGCGGCCTTCAAGTTGTCTCATTTTTAAAAATTCACGTTCAGCTTTTATTAATGCTTCCTGAAATATTTTCCATTCTAATTCAGATTCTGAATTATTTTTTTTTGGTTCAAAAACTTCTGGGAATTTTAAAATGTGATTAATTGTAATTTCTTCATTTAGTTTTGCGGAGCTTTTTATTTTTTTTAAAATCTTCATTATTGATTTAACGGCTGTTGAATTAATTTCTAATGGTAAGTCAGAATCCTGTTCGTGGCTAACCGAGCAAGATAATTGCACTTTTCCTCGGAGAATGTTTTTACGCAATAAGTCTTTAATCTCTTTTTCGCGAAGAGAAAGTGAGTTTGGCAAACGCATCGACACTTCAAAAAAACGATTATTTACACTTCGTAATTCAACCGTTATCGATATGCCCCTTTGCGTTACTTCGCCACGACCAAAACCAGTCATGCTGTAAATCATAAGGCACAAAATTACCAAACATAAAATCGCATAACAAGAAAAACTTCTCCCCTAATTATTAAGAAGTTGTTAACATTTTATTGGGTTTTTTGGCATTCATTTTAATATTTTTAGAATAATGTTGACTAATTATTTTACTCTTTTACAGCTTTCACAATATTTTAATCAAAATTATTCTGGATGGATAGTTCTGCAGATTTTTTCGCAACAGAAAAATCAACTCTGTATAATTTTAAAAAATATAAATTTAAACGAAACTACAATTATAATTTCATGCGAACCGGGGAATAACTTTATTTTTGCTAATTCGCAATTTGTAAGAGCAAAAAAGAATTCTGTTGATTTGTTTGTGCAACTTCAAAGTAAAATTTTAACATCTGTTAGAATGATTGAGTTTGATAGAATTATGGTTTTTGAATTTGAGAATTTTGAAATCCATTCTCAGTTTTTTGGTTCAGCTTCAAATATTATTTTAATTGATAAAAAGAGTAAAACAATAATTGATTGTTTTAAAAATAAAAAGGAGCTGGACAAATTAAATCTAAATTATTCCGATAAATTAATTATTAAAGAAAAAAAGTATTTTTTTGATGAGTTGTTTTTAAATAATGTTTCTGCTTCTGAATTGAAAATAAAATTACGTAATTTATTTCCTCAATTAGGACAGGATTATATTGAGCATGTTTTAATAAAAGTATCCGAGTACGAATCGAGTCAAACTTTTAAAGAATTTTTGTGGAATGAAATTAATCAACTAATAATTAAACTTTCTAATTCAAATCAATTAAGAAGTATTATTTATTTTCAGGATTCTCCCTTAACGCTTTCTCAAATTCCTCTTCTTCAATATCAAAATTATCATTTTGAAGAATGGGACAATATTAATGATGCTATTAAATATTTTATTCGTGAAAGCTTTATTAAAATAGAATTTCAACGTCAAAAAAATTTGTTATTAAATTTTATAATTTCCAATTTATCTAGAATAAAAAAAACAATAACCCGTCATATTAAAAAAGAAGATTTAGAAAATCGAATTAAAGAATATGAGCACTTTGGAAATTTATTGCTGATTAATTTAAATGGAATTTCAAATTTTAGAGGAAGTGCGGTTGAAGTTAAAGATGTTTGTCATAATTTTACTCCAATTAATATTAGTTTAGATTCTAAATTAACAATTTTAGAAAACTCACAACGGTATTTTGTGAAGGCAAAAAAACTTCGCTCTTCGTTATCAATTGATGATGAAAGATTTATTAAATTGACTAATCTTAAAAAATTAAATGACGAGTTGGTATTGCTTTTGGAAGAGGTTCACTCATTAAGTGCATTAAAAAAATATTTCGTCGATCATCAAAATCAATTAAAAAATGTTGGGTACATGGAAAAATCTGAAGACTTAAAAGGAAAACCATATCGTGTTTTTAAGGTTAATGGTGATTTTGAAGTTTGGGTTGGTAAAAGCAGCAAAGATAACGACGAACTAACACTGCGATACGCTAAGCCACACGATTTGTGGTTTCATATTCGTGGTGCAAGTGGCTCACATGTGATTTTAAAAATTGATTCTGCAAAAGGGGAGCCATCAAAACTTGCAATCGAGCAAGCTGCGGCAATTGCGGGATATTATAGTAAAATGAAGTCAGGTAAAAATGTTCCCGTTGCGATGACAGAAAAAAAATATGTCCGTAAACCAAAAAATGTTCCTGTTGGAACCGTAACAATTGAAAAAGAAAAAATTATTTTTGTTAATCCAAAATTACCTGTAATAAAAAATATTAATTAGTTTTCTAAATAATTAAATTTAAATTTTGATAAATCTGGTAAAAACTCTTTTTCCCTATTTAATTCATAGTCATATAAAACTTTTCCGAGATTTTTGAAAAACGGATAGCCAACTTTTTCGTAATCATATTTATCATCATTAAATATTTCATCTTCATTGCAAAGTATTACTGCTGATACAATAAATTCTATTTTATTTTCAAAGTCAACAAAGTATGCGTTGTCAAGTAAAAATCCGTAAGCACCCCCAATTTTATTAAAAATTCTAATATTTGAATCTGGAATTATTTTTTTATCCGAACCATAAAAAATAAACTTACATGATGTTGGGTAATAAATTGAATCAACCAAGAAAACTGGGAACTTAGATTCTTGTGGAAACATTGACATATATTTATAAATAAATTGATAATCATCCTTTGTTAGATTGAATTGTTTCTCTTTAGAAAATACTTCAGGGAAAAACAATCGTTGCAAAAATTCATGTTGCGCTTTTATCGGAAAACTATTTCGATATGTAAAATCAAATGGCTGTAAGCTTACTGTGCCACTATCATCCATAAAACCTTTTCCTAATAATATTTCGGTTGGTGATTTTATAATATTTTTGTTGGTGGCCTCATCTTGCATCCAAATAATTTTTGAAGTGTCTTTATTATTCAAAATAAAAATTGGATTTGTTATTCTATTTTCTTCGCGTGGAAGCGGGAGTTGTAATCTATGTGTAAAACGAACTCCGGAAAAACCTTTTTTTGACATTTCTTCATTAAAATTATTTTGTCCTAATAATTCGTAAAGTCTGTTGTATGCATCATTATCTGAAACAAGAAATATTTTTTTAATATAATTAGCAACGCTTGGTAGTTTGTTTTCTGAAGTTGAATCTATTCTTGATTCAATTTGTAGATTGCGGTTTTTTAAATTAATTATTGGACTATGCTTATTTACACCAAACTTTTTTAGAGAGTTTATTTTTCCTAAAGCCAAGACGCTTGCTGCAAGCTTTACTGTACTTGCAGGATAAAAATATTCATTTTCATTAACTCGATATTCAAAAGTTTTAAAATGTGCAAAATTATTTTTATCCCGATCAATTTGCGTATAAATAATTTGAACTCTATATTTTTCAGGATTATTCGTCAAATCAGAAAAATATTGTGGACTGTTTAACAATAATTTTTCAAGTCTGTTTTCTTGCGAAAATAATTGAGATAGTGTTATAAATACTAAACAAAGTAATATTTTTTTCATGGTTGTTTATATTAAGTTATAATTTCTTTTTATATGGTGGTAAAAAATAATATGTTGAAATAATTTAAAGAAATCATTTTTATTTTTTTTGAAAGGAGTGGTTGTGTTAAAATACTTAGTTTATCAATTCATATTTGTTGCTACTATAATAGGTCAGCAACTAACTATAGAGTCAATTATGCGCGATCCAAAATGGTTTGGATATTCACCAAACACAGCATTTTGGTCCGAAGAAAGTGATAAAATTTATTTTATTTGGCGGAGAAGTGATGATATCGCTGACTCACTTTACTCCTCCGATTTAAATGGATCAAATATTAAAAAAGTCCACTTAAATAAAATTTTATCAATCCCTTCTCAATCAGGGACTTATAATAATAATTTTACTTTAAAAGTTTACGAGAAATTTGGAGATATCTTTCTACTTGATTGCAAAAAAAATGTAATTACAAGAATTACAAATACTTCCGAGCGTGAAAGTGATCCATTTTTTTCTTTCAACGAAAAACAAATTACTTATTCGCAAAAAGGAAATATTTTTTTGTGGGATATTTCAAGTGGCATCACAACACAATTAACTAATTTACAAAGTGGCGCCGCTCCAAAAGAAAACTCTGCAACAACAAAACTACAGCAATATCTTTTAAAACAGCAAATTGAATTGATGCAAATTACACGCGAAAGAAAAGAAAAATCTACAAAATCAAAAGAAATTCAAAAAATAATCAACAAATTCCCAAAACCATTTTATCATGGGACTAAAAATTTAAACTCGTATAGTGTTTCTGCAAATGGAAATTTTGTTGCGCTTGTTTTTTCAATCCGCAGTGATGAAGCCAAAGCTACAATTGTTCCAAGTTATGTAACGGAATCCGGTTTTACAGAAAATTTGCCAGCTCGCACAAAAGTTGGAGAGCCACAAACAAATTCAGAGTTTTATATTTATGATGTTCAAAACGATTCAATGATGTTGGTAAATACAAATGAGATTGTAAAAAATAATCGTCAGACATTTATTGTTTCGCCCTCTTGGTCAACTTCAAATACTTCAGCATTCGTTCAAATTTTTTCAATTGATAATAAAGATCGCTGGATAGTTTCGATTGATCCGCAAAAAGGAAAACTTGGAACAATTTTAAGCCACCAAAACGATTCTGCGTGGGTTGGTGGTGTTGGTGCATTTAACGCTGGCTGGATGCCGGATAATAAAAAAGTTTGGTTTCAGTCTGAGGAATCTGGATTTGGGCATTTATATGTTATAAATTTTGATGGGACGAATAAAAAACAATTGACCTCCGGAGGATTCGAAGTTTATAATCCACAAATTTCTCGTAAAAAAGATAAATGGTATTTTCATTCAAACGAAGTTCATCCCGGTGAACGACATTTTTATACAATGCCGGTTGATGGCGGAACAAAAACAAAATTAACAAATAAAATTGGGATACATGATTGCATAATATCGCCAGATGAAAATTATTTTACAGATATTTATTCTTTCACAAATAAACCGAATGAACTTTTTATCCAAAAAAATTCTGCATCGAGCGAGCCACATCAAATTACAAAATCGAGAACTGAAGAATTTTTAAATCGAACTTGGATTGAGCCCGAAGTAATAACTTTTACATCACGAGATAGTTTTAATGTTTTTGCTCGTTTATATCAACCAAAAAAAGAAATTAAAAATAATGCCGCGGTAATTTTTGTGCATGGTGCCGGTTATTTGCAAAATGCACACAAAGGTTGGAGTGGTTATTTTAGAGAATATTTTTTTCATAATCTTTTAGTTGAACAAGGATACACGGTTTTAGATGTTGATTATCGAGCAAGCGCCGGTTATGGAAAATATTGGCGAACTGCAATTTATCGTTTTATGGGGGGAAAAGATTTGGACGACAATGTTGATGGCGCAAATTTATTAATCGAAAAATATGGAATCGATCCAAAACGAATTGGGATTTATGGTGGTTCTTATGGGGGATTTATTACTTTTATGGCAATGTTCACAACTCCAAATGTTTTTGCGGCCGGTGCTGCGCTACGACCAGTTACCGATTGGGCACATTATAATCATGGTTACACTTCTGATATTTTAAATATTCCGCAAGATGATTCAGTTGCGTATAGAAGAAGCTCTCCAATTTATCATGCTGAAGGATTAAAGGGTGCTTTATTAATTTGCCACGGAATGGTTGATGTAAATGTTCATTATCAAGATGCTGTTCGATTAGTACAAAGATTAATTGAGTTAAAAAAAGAAAATTGGGAGTTTGCATCTTATCCAGTTGAGGATCATGGCTTTCAGGAAGAAACAAGTTGGATGGATGAGTACAAAAGAATTTTAAAACTTTTTAATACAAATCTTTTAAAAAAGTGAAATTAGTTTTTTTTGTTTTATTCCCGATTTTAATTTTCGCACAGGAAAAAAATTATTTTTATGTTCAAAAAGATTTTGGCTCAGTTTCAATTTTTAATCCCGCAACAAACATTATTAACTGTGGATTTGATATTTTACAATCTGCTTCGCACACTCGTCAGCTAGATAGAATTACCCTAGGAAAAGGATTAAAAAACGTTTGGAATAATATAAGTGACCCATTTTCAAATATTGAAGTTTTTGGTTGGGATAAATTTATTTCTCGCGAAGTACTCCCACTTTCATTTTCACTTGATAAAGCGCAATGGGTCCCAAATTACACTTTGCATTTAGTTGCCGGTGGATTTAATTTTAGAATGTTGTATGAATATTATAACACAAATAATTATCCTGCGCCAATGTTGTTTGCATCAACAACATTTGGAGTTAGCCATCTTTTAAATGAAGCTGTAGAAAATCAAAATTATGTTGGTGTAAATGTTGATCCGATTGCTGACTTATTAATTTTTAATATTGCCGGCCCAATTTTGTTTTTAAATAACGATGTCGCAGAATTTTTTTCTGAAACTCTCGAAATGGCAGATTGGTCAAGCCTACCAGCATATAATCCAACTTTTGGTACAATTGAAAATCAAGGCCAACATTTTTCAGTCAGATACAAACCAAATGGTTGGGATTCAAAATTATTTTATTATCTCGGCGATCATGGAATGGTTGGTCTTTCAATTCCAAAAAATGAAAACACAAGTTTAACTTTTGCAGCCGGCACGGTGATGAAGCAATTGCGAACTGTTGATGAAGTTACGGCGATAAGAACTATCAGTGTTGATTTGGGTTGGATTGCGGGAGTATTTTACGATAAAGAAAATTCATTACTCGCATCTTTAATTTTCTCAAATAGAATAAATGAGAAAATGAAATTAAATATTTATCCTGGTATATTTGAGTTTTATAATGTTTCGCCTGGGATTTTTATTCATATTGGTTCAAACAACCAATTAGTTTGCGGATTAATGATAAAAGCAACTCCATTTGGATTAGCATATCGATCACAAAGATAAATTTTAAAAATGAAATCATTAAAAAATAAAACAGTATTAATTACAGGTGCAAGTAGTGGAATTGGTGAAGCAACCGCAAAACTATTTGCTCAAAATGGTGCCCGATTAATTTTAATTGCTCGTCGTAAAAATTTATTACTCAAGATATCTAAAAATTTAAAATCTCAATTCAAAACTGAAATAAAAACGATACAACTTGATATACGAAGTTATAAAAAAACTGCAAGCGTAATAAATAATTTACCGGAAGAGTGGAAAAAAATTGACATCCTCGTTAATAATGCAGGTCTTTCTCGGGGATTAAATACAGTTCAAAATTCTAAAATTATTGACTGGGAAGAAATGATCGACACAAATATAAAGGGATTACTTTATTTAACCAGATTAATTTTACCAGATATGATTAAAAGAAATAGTGGTCATATTGTGAATCTTGGTTCAATAGCAGGGCATTTTACATATCCTGCTGGGAATGTTTATAGCGCAACTAAGTTTTTTGTTAATTCATTTACTCAGGGGTTACGAATGGATTTACTTGGAACAAATGTTCGTGCAACTTCAATTGATCCCGGATTAGTTGAAACAGAATTTTCAATTGTTCGTTATCGCGGAGATAAAGAAAAAGCAAAAAGACCTTATGAGGGAATGACTCCGCTATTTGGAAAAGATGTAGCAGATACAATTTTATTCGCAGTTACAAGACCCCTACATGTTAATATTCAAGAATTAATTGTAATGCCAACTGCGCAAGCTTCGCTTTGGCATGTCCACAGAGAAAAAAAATAAATTAATTTGCTGCCGGTGCTTTTCCTGGAATATTAATTTGTTTTCCTGATTTAATTTTTGCCTCTTTTACAATTTCACGAACATCAGATAATAATTTTTTTGCATCGTAAATTATTCCATCCTTAATTGTGTATTTAACACCACCAACTCTTGTTGGTTCATTATTATCATTTAATTTTAATGCGCCAGTTCCATAAAGTGTTTTTAAATTTTGTAAAGGATTTTCTTCTAAAATTGCAAAGTCTGCAAGTTTTCCAATTTCAATTGTTCCGATTTTATCATCATAGCCAAGTGCTTCGGCACCTTTTAAGGTTCCCGCTCGAATAACTTCAAGTGGATGAAAGCCTGCTTCGCGTAATAATTCTAATTCACGAATAAAACCAAATCCATAAAGTTTATAAATGTAACCTGCGTCGCTCCCTGCTGCAACTCTACCACCACGATTTTTGTATTCATTTATAAATTGCATCCACAAATGAAAATTATTTTTCCATGCAACTTCTTCTTCTGTTCCCCAATTAAACCAATATGATCCATGTGCCGCGCGATTTGGTTTATAAAATTCCCAAAGAGATGGTAATGTATATTCTTCGTGCCACTCGGCTCTGTATTGCAACATTAAATCTCTGTTAGCTTCGTATATCGTCATTGTCGGAACAATAGTGAAATCAAGATCGATTAATTCATTCATAACTTTATTCCAATGCGCGCTAAATGGAGGAGCTGCTTGCTTCCAAAGATTTCCAGCATTTGCAAAACGATGTTGTTCGTTCGAATAATTATAATCAAGTGGGTAATCTTGAATTGTGCGATCTGTAAAAAGTGCTTCTGGTAAACCATACCAATGTTCCATTGTTGTTAAACCAAGTCGAGCTGAATTCAAAACATTCATTCTTGCAACTCCCATTTGAGCGTGATGAGCCGCAGTTCTAATACCTTGTTTTTTTGTCTCATCAATTGTTGCTGCCATAATTTCTGGCGGATGAGAATTAAGTTTTAAACCATCTGCTCCTTTTTTTGCAACATCTGCCACCCAAGCACGTGCTTGTTCAGGTGTTGAGATTGGTCCTTTGTGTCCCATTCCAAATCCAACGTACATCGCAATACGTGGTGCCGTAATTTCATTTTTTTCACTTTTTAATTTATGCTCTTTTGTCCAATCAAGTCCATTCCCGCTACCTGGATCACGAATCGTTGTAATCCCATGCCCCATCCAAAGTTTGAAAACATATTCTGCAGGTGTGCCTTGTTGTTTACCCCCGATGTGTCCATGCATATCAACAAAGCCGGGAAGAATATACATTCCACTTGCATCAAGTTCTTTATCATCTTTGTTTGCTTTGGGACGCTGTTTATCATTTATAGCCAAACCGGGATAACCCACATTTACAATATTTACAATTTTATTTTTTTCAACAACTATATCAACTGGGCCCATTGGTGGTGATCCGGTGCCGTCAATCATAGTTGCCCCGCGAATTATTAATCTATTAAATGGACCATCTCCCTCAGCGCGAGGTGGTGCGCTTTGAATTGAACGCTCATTTTCTTGCGCAAGTAAAAGGTTTGAATTTGAAGTGGTGAGGAATAAAAATATAAAACTAAAAATTTGTAAAAACTTTGTTTTCAGCATAAAATTTTCCTTTCACTTGAAAATAGCAAAGTAAATTTATTACTAAAAGAAAATTTTAATTTTTAGAATAAATTTTGAAAAATAATACAAACCAAATAACTTATTCCACCACAAATTGGAAATGTTAAAACCCAAGCCATTACAATTTCTCTTACAACTCCCCAACGAACTGCGGACAAACGTTTTGCCGAGCCAGCTCCAATAATAGAAGTTGAAATTGTGTGTGTTGTGCTTAATGGAATCCCAAAAGCTGATGCAATCTGAATAGTTATTGCCGCTCCTGTTTCTGCAGCAAAACCTTGATATGGTTCTAAGTGAACAATTTTCATCCCCATTGTTTTAATAATTCTGTAACCGCCAACTGATGTGCCAATTCCCATTACAACTGAACAAAGAATAATTACCCAAACTGGAATTGCAAAAACTGGTAAAATCCCACCAAGGAAAAGTGCTAATGTAAAAGCTCCAATAAATTTTTGACCATCATTATTTCCATGCCCCAATGCCATAAAAGCTGCAGAAAGAATTTGAAGTTTACCAAACACTCTTTTTACTTTCCCCGGAGAAACTCTTTTACAAGACCAGTAAATTGCAATGATAATAATAAGTCCGCCAAAAAAACCAAGGAAAGTTGAAAACATAATTCCATATAAAACTTTTTCCCAACCACTCCAAAGTAAGGCACTTGGTCCAGCAGTTGCAAGGCCTGCGCCAGTTAAACCAGAAACAAGCGCATGACTTTCACTTGTTGGTAAACCATACCTCCAAGCAATTGTACTCCAAGTTACAATTGAAACCATAGCGGCGCCAATTGTAGTTAAATTAATTACTTTTGCTTCAACAATACCTTTGCCGATTGTTGTAGCAACAGCGGTTCCAATAAAAGCACCGGCAATATTTAATAGTGTTGCGAGCACAACTGCTTTCCGTGGAGAAAGTACTCGAGTTGAAACTACTGTTGCAATTGCATTTGGAGCATCGGTCCAACCATTTACAAATTCAGCGGCGAGAACTAAAAATAAAACTAAATATAAACCGAAGGAATATTCTGGCATAAAAAAATTTTAATTTAATTAAGCGTGTTTAATTAAGATTGACTCTAAAACATTTGCAGTGTCTTCACATTTATCGGATGCGGTTTCAAGGCCGTAATAAATTTCTTTCAATTTTATTAATTTAATTGCATCTTTTTCTGTTTCAAATAAATCTGCGATTGCGTGTTCATAAATAAAATCAGCTTCATTTTCGTAAGTGTTAATTTTTTTGATTGCGCGCTGCATTAATTCGCGATCATTTAAATTGCGAACTGACTGAATGCCACGATGAACTTCTTCAACTGAGGTAGCTAGAATTTCAATTAACTTAACCATTTCGGGAGGACATACTTCCAATTTATAATATGTAAATCTGCGCGCTGCGCCATCCATATAATCCATAATTTCATCTACAGAAGATGTAAGTTTATACACATCCTCACGATCGAATGGAGTTAAAAAAGTTCTGTCTAATTCGCTAAAAATTTTATGAGAGATCAAATCGCATTCATGTTCACAATCACTAATTTGTTGAGCGATTGCTTGCCGCTCATTTATACTTGCTGAAGGTAGTTTTCTTAAAAGCCCTGCCCCTTTAACTAACGTTATCGATGCTTCTTCAAATAGTTTGTAAAAATGATCTTCCTTAGGAAGAAACGCTTTAATAATTTTGTCGAATTTCATGGTTGCCCTCTTATTTAATTATGTTAATTTAACTTATGCTGTAAAGATAGTGTACTGTTTTTATTTTAAAAAAATCATTTTTTTAATAACTGATTCACTTCCTGATTTTAATCTATAATAATAAACACCTGTCGGTAAATTATTTGCGTTAAAAGATATTTTATAAGTACCTGCCCTTTTTACTTCACTTATAATTTTATCAATAATAACACCTGATTCATTAATAATTTCGAGCGTTGTAAGATTTTCTTTTACAATTGAATATTGAATTGTAGTTGATGGGTTAAATGGATTGGGATAATTTTGTTCGAGTGAAAAATTTATTGGAAGAGTTTTATCTGCAATATTTGTTGTTGGTGTTATTGTAAGAGTTTTATTTGAACTATTATTCCATTGATCACCAGCATTTGTGCTTGACAAATTAACACTATTTGCTGTTGCGTAAATTGTTGCACTTCCTGTTTGATTTGGCGCAGTAAACTTAAATTGAAAAGTTACTGTGTTTGTTGTTGGAGTTTTTGGTTGGGTTTGAGTAAGTTCATCATTTATAAATTGAAGTCCTTCTCCTGAAATTGTGGAAAGAGTTCCACCAGTTGCAGCAATATTTACACCTGCTGCGGAAAGTGGTCCGCCAGAAATTGCCACTGAAAAAGTTCCGGTTTCACCAACTTTTAATTCAGATGGCCCATTAATTATTACAGAAACCGCAGTTGTCAAATTAGTATTATGGCAAGTACAACCATTTCCATTTTTTTTAGTTTTACCAACAATCCCGCCAGAAGATGCAATTGAGATTATTGAAACTAAGATTAAAATTATTATTGAAGTTATATTAATATTTTTTGAATTGAATTTTATCATCTTAATAATATTTTTTTGTGATTAAATAATTTTTAATGTAATCCGTTACGCCATCTTCAATAGGGGTAAAATTGTTTGTGTAGCCAGCGCTTCTTAATTTAGTTACAACTGCTTCAGTAAAATATTGATATGTATCGCGAATATCAAGAGGGGTATCTATAAATTCAATTTCTGGTTTTTTATCGATTGCCTTAAAAATTAAATTAACCAAATCTAAAAATGTTCGGGCTTTTCCGGTTCCAAGATTATAAATTCCATTTTTATTTTGAGTTTTATAAAAATAGTAACAAATATCAATCAGATCTTTGACATAAATAAAATCTCTTTTTTGTTCGCCATCTTTATAATTTGGATTATGTGAACGAAAAAGCTTTACCTTCCCAAAATTTTTTATTTGATCAAAAGAATGAAGCACAACGGAAGCCATTCTTTTTTTATGAGATTCGTTTGGGCCATAAACATTAAAAAATTTTAAACCACACCAAAATGGAGGGAATTTATTTTGAGAAAGAACCCATTTATCAAATTCATTTTTAGAATCTCCGTAAGGATTCATTGGTTTTAGATTGTAAATTAATTTATGGTCATCGTCATATCCATTTTCGCCATTACCATAAGTTGCAGCAGAGGATGCATATAAAATTGGAATACTATTTTCAGTTGCAAATTGAAAAGTTTTTTGGCTGAATAAATAATTTAATTCATCAAATATTGATTTGTTGGTTTCGGTTGTATCTGTACGTGCGCCAATGTGGAATATAAAAGAAATGTTTTTTCCATATTCTTTTAGCCAATTATGAAAATTTTTTCTTTCAACTTTTAAGGAATAATTTTTACCAATAAGGTTCGGCGCTTTTTGTAAAGCTTCAAAATCATCAACAAGAACTAAGTTTGTGTGGTTTTCAATATTTAATTTTTTAACCAAACAACTACCAATAAAGCCTGCAGCGCCGGTTACAACAATTAATTTATCGTTATTCATTTTTTATTTAATGAAATAATATGAAATTATTTTGTTATTAATGTTACTTAATCATTAATAAATTACTAAATGTTTACAACTAAAATTAGAATTTACTTTTTTGATGGTGATCCCGCGGGGATCTCTTTTTACGGTAATATTTTTAAATATGCGCATATCGCCTATGAGGAGTTTATGTGGAAATTATTTCCTGACAGAAATGTCTTTTTAGATCGTGATTATGTTTTGCCAATATTTAAAGCAAATGCAAATTTTTTGAAGCCAATGCTGATTGGTGAGAAGATTAAAATAAAATTATTTGTTTCTCAGTTAAAAGATTTTTCTTTTGAGGTAAGTTACTCTTTTTATAATAAAAAGAATGAGCTTACTGCAAAAGTTGAAACGGTTCATGTTTCGGTTTTAAAAAAGAATTTTAAAAAAATCAGAATCCCTGTAGAGTTAAAAACAAAACTAGAAAAACATCTTAAGTAAATAATTTTATTATTTCGGTTTTGTTGATTTTTCCCATTTCGTTTTTGGGAATTGATTTTATAAAAAGAATTTTTTTTGGAATTTTATAAGAAGAAATATTATTCTTTAGTTTATTTCTTAAATCATCTTCAGAAATATTTATTTTTAACGATACAATTGCAGCAACAAGCTCTCCCCACTTTTCATCTTTTAATCCAAAAACAAATGCATCTTTAACAGCAGTAAGATTCTTTATTTTTTGCTCAACCTCCACTGCAGAAATATTTTCCCCGCCAGAAATAATTATATCATCTTTTCTTGAATCTATAAAAAGATAGCCGTCGGGATCAATCCAACCAACATCATTTGTATAAAAAAATTTATTAGAATAATTTACTTTAGGATTATTAAAATAACACCTAAACATAGTTTTACTTTTTATTTTTAATTCTCCAATTTTATTTTTTAAAATATTTCCATTTTTATCTACAATTTTTACAGCAACCCCTATTAATATTTTTCCACTCGACATTGGTTTTTTGTCAAACATTTCTGGTTTTAATATTGAAATCATTGAACATGTTTCAGTAGAACCAAAAATTTTTGTAATCGGAAATCCTTTTAAAACTGCATTTCGGCATAATTTTATTTCAAGTGGCCCTCCACCTAAAAAAACATTATTAAGATTTTTGTTTACCTCTGAGTTTTCATCTAATAATTTTTTTAATTGTGTTGATACAATTGAAATGTATGTTGGATTGTATATTTTTATTGATTTTGATAGTGCCTCTTTATTTTTTGGAATTGCGAGAGTTGTCGCAGAAAGTAAAGAACGCACAAAAATCATAAATCCTCCAATGTGATAAAAAGGAAGCGATGCTAGCCAAATATTATTTTTATTAAACTTAATCTCTCTATCCAACATTTTACAGCTTTCATACATATTTTTAAAAGTATGAACAACTGCTTTTGGTTTTTGTGTGCTCCCTGAAGTAAATAATATAACTGAATTGCTTTTTGAATTAAATTTTAAAGAATGAGGTTTTATTTTAATGCTAGATTTTAAAGCATTGCATTTAATGGTTTTTATGTTTTTGGGTGGCTTCAAATTTGCTTTAAAATTATTTTCAATTATTAAAAATTTTGATTTTACAATTTTTAATTGGTCTTCAATTTCATTTTTATTTAATCGCGTGCTGATTGGAACTGGAGTTGCTCCCAAAAACCAAATTGCATTTATTAATTCTGGAAATATTTTAGAGTTGCCAATTAAAATTGATACATTATCTTTTTTTCTAATTCCAATTTGATAAAGATTTGAAGCTGTGGTTTTAACATTCTCAAGAAGTTTTTTATAGGTAATTCTATAATTCTCTGAAATTATCGCTTTTCTTTCTGGGTGTTTTAAAGCGGTGTTTTCAAGCCAACAATTACTCGATTGCTTAATTAGCATTTGTAAACAGATTACTTAATTTTATTTTTCCGCAAATAATATTTAATGCATTTTGTGATTTCTGGTTGTTTATATAATTTGAAGCAGAAAGCCCATGTGCGTAATTATGGTTAACAAATGTTGAAAGCATGGATAATGTTTTTAGTCCAACCTTTGTTTCGAAAGAAGATGAGATAATTATTTTTATTTTTTTCTTATTTGCGAGTTTTATCATTTTAATTAATTCAAAAACAGAACCAATAATCATTGGCTTTATAACTAAAAAGTTAATCGTCTTGTCTTTAATTAACTTCCTTAACGTAGCTAAATTGTTAATTGGTTTATCAAGAGCGATGGGTGTTTTACTTTTCTTTGAAACTTCAAAATTATCACTTAACGACTTACATGGATCCTCAATATACTCCAAGTTAAATTTATTTAACGCGTTAATGTTTTTAATCGCCACCCTTTTATTCCAGCTTGAATTTACATCGGCTCTTATTTTTAATTTATTTCCGAAAACACCTTTAATTGATTTTATTATTTCAAAATCATCGCTAAAGTTTTTTCTTCCTATTTTTATTTTAACGGTAGAGTATTTATTTACCACCAACTCTTTGATATTATTTAAAATATAATTTTTACTTTTTAAGTCTACAACTGCATTTACACTTACGGACTTGTTAGGGCTTATTTTAATCTCTTTTCTTTTTATCAATAAGTTTAAAATTGCGCTTTCAATACCAAACCTTACAGATGCACAAATATTATTTTTATCAAAATACCTATCGGTTGATAAATTAATTATCCTTAATTCATTTTTAATTTGGATTAAATCTTGTTTTACTTTTTTTAAACTCTCTTTGCTAAATTCTTTAAGTGGCGAAGCTTCTCCAAGCGATGCATTACCAAGCTCATCCATAATTATTATATAATATCCACTTTTGGATGATATTTTTTTAGTTCCGTAGTTAAATGAATTGTGTAATTTTAATTTAAATTTTAGATAATAAATACTTTTGATTATCATATTAAAAGGCCAACCACAAAAAGTAGTCCGTAAATTGCAGAAAGTTTTGCTGTTTGTTCTAGGGTTGCATTTAAGTCGCTTCCCCGCAACCTATAAATCATTAAAATTAATTTTATTGCAAGTGGAATTGTAGCAAGTGGTAATAAAATTGTAGCATTTATTTTATAAAACAAAAATAATATAATTGGCACAAAATACGCCATCACAAAAAGTAAAATATATTCTAACCTTGTAAGTTTATCACCTAAAATTACAGCAAGTGTTTTTTTACCAACAGATTTATCCTGTTCGCGATCTCTGTAATTATTAACAACTAAAATATTTGTTATTAAGGCCCCAACTGGGACTGAGCATAAAAAAATAAAATAATTTATTTGTAAAGTTTGCAAATAATATGATCCGACCGTCGCAACAAATCCAAAAAAAATAAAAACCGCTACATCGCCAAGTCCATTATAAGCTAGTGGTAAGGGCCCCGCTGTATAAATAATGCCAGCAATTATCGAAATTATACCAATTAATAAAATAATCCACCCACTCGAGTAAACAAGAAAAAGGCCAAGCAAAAAACAAACTCCAAATACAATTTTTATTGCCAACTTCATTTCGTTAATGGTAACTAATCCTTCCAGCATAATTCTTTTTGGACCAACTCTATTTTTATTATCCGCTCCTTTTATAAAATCAAAAAGATCGTTTACAAAGTTTGTTCCGATTTGAATTAATAGAGAGCAAATTAACGCAACTATTGCAAGTTGTGGTTTAAACATTTTTTGCTGAAATGCAACTGACGACCCAACTAAAACTGGAACAACCGCAGCAAGTAAGGTTTTTGGACGAGCGGCTGTTATCCAAATATTTATTTTAGATTTTGAATTTAAATCCATTAAAAGTTTTTTGGGCGAAAGATTATGGAACGCGTTTAAATTTTTTAAAATTTGGCTTCCGTTTTTGTTTATATGCATCTCTTCCTTCTTGCGCTTCCTTCGTCATGTAATATAGTAAAGTTGAATTACCGGCAAGTTCTTGAATTCCACTTTGGCCATCAAGCTCGGCATTAAAACTTGATTTTAATAATCGTAAAGCAAGTGGACTCATTTCCAAAATTTCGTTAGCCCATTTAATACCTTCAACTTCAAGTTTATTTATCGGAACAACTTTATTTATCAAACCCATTTCAAGCGCATCTTTTGCATTATATTTTCGGCAAAGGTACCAAATTTCACGCGCTTTTTTTTGTCCAACTAATCTTGCTAAATAACTAGCGCCAAACCCTCCGTCAAAACTTCCAACACGCGGACCGGTTTGCCCGAAGATTGCATTTGATGCCGCAATAGTTAAATCGCAAACAATATGTAAAACATGTCCACCACCGATTGCATATCCAGCAACTAATGCAATTACTGGTTTTGGAATACTTCTGATTTGTTTTTGGACATCGAGAATATTTAAACGCGACACACCATCTTTGCCAACGTATCCTTGATTGCCTCGAACGGATTGATCGCCACCGGAACAAAAGGAATATGTTCCATCTTTTGATGGCCCCTCTCCCGTTAATAAAATTACACCAACTTCTGAATCTTCGCGAGCAATATTAAATGCATCGCAAAGTTCTTTTGTGGTTTCTGGTCTAAAAGCATTTCTTTTTTCGGGCCGATTAAAACTTATTTTTGCAATCCCATTAAATTTTTGATATTTAATATCAAGATACTCTTTTGCGATTTTCCAATTTGTTTTCATAAAGGTTTATTTTTGTGAGTTTAAAAACTTTTCTACAAAATTAGCAAAAAGCTTTGGTTTTTCGAAATGCGTGTTATGTCCAGCATTTTTAATTGAAACATGTTTTGCCTTCTGTAATTTTTTTGCCATTCTAGAATTTATTTTTTTGTATTTACGGTCTTTTTCTCCTGTAATTAAAAGCATTGGTGTTTCAATGTGTTTTATCGCGCTCCACATACTTTTCATTTTACCTTGACTAAATTCTGTTAAAATGTTTGATATGCCAAACTTATTATTTTTTAATCTTTTATTAATAAGGTTTTTGTAGTTTTTATGTTTTTTTAAATTCTTAAAAAGTGGTTGCTCAAACCAATAATGTATAAATTTTTTTATTCCATCTTTTTTTAATTTGTTGGATAAAAACTTATCCATGATTCTTTTTCTTTTTCTTTCATTTTTTTTTGTTAAGCCGGCGGTCGAACTTTCTAGAATTAATGTTTTAATTATTTTTGGATATTTAATTGAAAAAGAAAGTGCCAATCTTCCCCCCAACGAATAGCCAATCAAATTAATATTTTTTGATGCTGTTTTTTTTATAACTGAAAATAGTTGTGTAATTAACGCTTTCTCGTTGTAATACATTTTATTTTTAGGGGAACTGCTTTTTCCATGTCCAATTAAATCAATTGTGACAATAAAATTATTTTTGGGCAGGTGGCTTATAACCTCGGTCCAATCTTTAGAAGATCCCGCAAAACCATGTAAAAATAAAATTATGTTTTTGCTTGAACTCTTTCCCTTTTTATTAACACTGCAAGTTACTTTACCTATTTTCAGCTTCATTTATTTTTGAATCAACAAATTTTGAAATGTGCTTCCAATAATCCATTCTTACTAACCTTGATTTTATTGAATTAGTTTTTATTTCTATAACCGAGGTTTGATTTTGTTTTATTGTGGAATTTATTTTTTGGATTAAATCAATTTCGTTTTTAGCTTTATAATATTTCGCACCGTAACCTTCGACTACTTTTTTAAAATCCAAATTTATTGGAGTAATAAAATATTTATTAAAAATATTTTTATATCTGGCAACGGGTAGTTCGTTAAATAAACCCCCACCATTATTATTTATTAAAATAATTGTAATTGGAATTTTATATTTAATAGAGTTTTGCAAACCATTTAAGTCGTGATAAAACGAAAGATCTCCCGTAACTAAAATTGTTTTTTTGTTTGATCCCGCTGCAACACCAATTGCTGTTGAATTTATTCCATCAATTCCACTCGCTCCTCTATTTGTAAAAATAGAATATTTGTTTTCGCTTTTGCCAAAAAAATAATCTACATCTCTAATTGGGGAGCTATTTGAAATAAAAATGTTAACATTATTTTGATTTAGTTTATTTAAAATAAGAGGAATAGTTCCTTCAATTGAAATATTTTGGTTTTTGAAAAATTCTGTTTTTTCTTTTTCAATCTCGGTCTCTAATTCATTTATTTTTTTAAACCAAACTTTGTTTTTATTTATAAACCATTTTTCTGCTTGATTTATAAAGCCTTTTATCTCATACTTAAAATAATATTTAGCTGTATTTGAAGGATCAAGCCTGTCCCCATTTTTATTTACTACAATTTTTATTGAATTACATTTTTCGAAATATTCAAGAAGGGTTGTTGAGGTTGGCGTGCTTCCAAACTGAATAATTATTTCTGGAGCAAGATTCGCTATAAATTTATTTGATTTGATTAAAGAGTTATAATTTCTGAGGATATATTTTTTGTTTTTTATAAATCTTAATTGTGACGCCCCATCTGCTATTATTGGATAATTACAAGTATTTGAAAAACTTACAATTGATTCAATTTCTTGCTTTGTATAATTATAACTTCCACAAAATATATAGCCTTTTGATTTTGGATTAATGTGTTTAAATATATTTTTTATCTTTTCTTTTTGGGTAGTTTCTTTTTGCATTTTGCTTGAGATGCAATTTATTTTTTTTAGTAACTCTCCATCAATTTCATTTGTGTAGGAATTTTTTTCGAGTGGCTTCTCAAATTGAAAATTGAAATGGATTGGTCCTCTATTTTTTATTGTGCAAATAGAAAATCCTGTATCAATTTTATTTTTTAGATTTACGAAAAATTTTAAATTTAATTCCGGCAAACCGCAATCCCCAAAATATTTAATATGGTTTTTGTAAATATTATTTTGGTTTATGGTTTGATTGGCGCCTCGATCTTGTAAATAATATGGTCTATCAGCTGTGCAAACAATTAATTGTGTTCTTGAATAGTATGCTTCAATAATTGCAGGATAAACTTCTGCAACTGCTGTTCCCGAGGTAGTAACTATTGCAACTGGTTTATTTGTACTTTTTGATAAACCTAAAGCAAAAAAGCCACAGCTTCTTTCATCTACAATTGAATAAATTATAAAACTTTTATTTTCTGCAAATGCTGTTGTAAGTGGTGTGTTACGAGAGCCCGGCGAAATGCAAATATGTTTAACTCCTACTTTGTGCAGTTGGTCTACAAAATATTTAGACCATATATAATTTTTATTTACAGCTATTTTCATTTCTTAAACAAAGATAAAATTGTTTCTAATTTTAATTTAGTTTCTTCAAATTCTTCTTTTGCTTCTGATCCCTTAACAACACCGCAACCGGCATAAGCGTACAATTTATTTTTATTTAAAAGTGCTGATCGTATCGGAACTATAAATTCAGAATTTTTTTTATTTATGTAGCCAATAAATCCACAGAACAGCCCCCTTTCAAATTGTTCAAGCTTTTCAATTGTTTTTATGGTTTTATTTTGTGGAGTTCCACAAACCGCCGGTGTTGGAATTAATGTTTTAACAATATTTAATATTTCTTTTTTACCATTCAACTTTCCACTTATCGGTGTCCATAAATGCTGAAGGTATTTAATTTTTTTTATTATTGGTTTACTTTCGTGGTTTGTCTTAATACCGCTAGCTTTTAACTTTTCTAAAATATATTTAACTACATCGCTATGTTCTTTTAAATTTTTTTTGCTTTTCAGTAATGAGTTTTCAAATACCTCGTCCTCTTTTTTGTTTTTTCCTCTTTTAATTGTTCCCGCCACCGCTTCGGTGTATAAATAATTATTTTTTACTGATAATAATTTTTCAGGAGTTGCGCCAAAATAAATTGAGTCGTTTTGCTTAACAGTATAAATACAACTTGTTTTATTTTCTGATTCTAATTTATTTAAAATGTCTACAATTTTTATTTTTCCACTCATCGTTGCATCTACTCTTCGAGACAAAACGAGTTTTTGAATTATATTATTTTCTATTTTATTTAAAATAATCTCTATTTTCTTTTTCCAGTCGGCATAATTATTTTTTGGGGTTATTTTAATTTTTGTCTTTGTGTGGTCGGGAATATTATCAACTTTCAAAAACAGTTTTTCTGAATTATTAATTAAAACATCACATCCTTTTTTTGAGCTTGAGAGATTTATTACAAAATAATATTTATCCAAATTTTGAATTGCAATAGATTTCGGAATAAACCACTTTTCACTTTTAAAGTCAGACCATTCGTTACTTTTTAATTTTGATGGGAATTTTTTTACTCCAACATAATTTGGAACCACGATATCTTTTAATTTTACATTCTTAATCACATTCAAATTATAATTTATTCTTTTTACATTTCTTCCCTCAACAGCTAAAAATTTATAACCATCTGTTGGGTTGCTCCAATAAATATAATTTTCGGTCTTATAAATATTTTGAGTTAATAACTTAAAATTGTTTTTACTTATCTCCTCTATATATTGAAGCTGTTTGCGATTTTTGTTTTTATCTAAAAATTCAAAAACTTTATTTTTATTTATGTTTGACAAAAATTATCTCTAATAAATTTAATGCAAAAATATTTTTTAAAACACTCTTTTTATTTTATTAAGAGCATCTGTTTGGCAAGTGAATAGTTTTCTGTTTGAAATCTATAAAAATATATTCCACCCGGCATATTATTCAAATTCAATTTTAAATTATAACTACCAACTTCTTTAACTTCATTATCTATTAAACTTTTAACACTTCTACCAACAGCATCAAAAAGTTCTAAATTTACAACTGTTTTTTGAGGCACCTCGAAGCTTATGATGGTAGTTGAATTAAATGGATTTGGATAATTTTGATCAAGCTTATAATCACCTTCCGGCTTAAAATTTTCTCCATAGTTTTTATTAACATTTTCAGGTGAAATTGAAAATATTGCTTCTGTTAAATCATCCGAGGTTAAATAAAAAGTTCCGCTTTCATCTAATTCTAAACCAACCGGGCGTCCCCAACTTTTTTTTGCAACCGAATCAGTTAAAAACCCAGTTACAAAATCGGACACGTAATTTGCAGTTGTATCATTTTCATCATCAAAATCTAAATAGACAACTTTAAACCCTGTTGCAAAAGCTCTATTCCAGGAACCACGCAATGTTGTAAAAATTCCATTTTTAAATTTTGCGCCAACATTTTTATTTGAATTTATAATTTGCATCGGCGCCGAGTGAGCTTGTATTAAAGCCGCTGGTTGTTTCATCGAATTTATTTTTAAACTTTCCGCTTTTGATATTGGTAAAAGTAAAGTGTATTGCGGAACCGAAAAATTATAATAAACACCATCGGCGTATGCAAATGGATGACCGTAAAATCCACCATCTCTTATAATATCAATCCACTCGGGCGGAACGTCATCTCCCTGCCAATCACTTCCGTTATTATTTGCAAAAAGTTTTCCATTTCGTAAAACCATTCCAACTGCATTTCTAATTCCATTTGCAAAAGTTCTGCGTCCAGTGCCACCATCATTATATTCTTCGATGATTGCGCGAAACTCTTCACGAGCAACATTATTGTACGAGCCGATTGATAAATACATTTTTTTTGTTTGCGGATTAAAAACAATTGTTCGCGTGTCGTGTCCGCCGCCTGGTTGCTGCGAGCCAGATGCAATATTATCTATAAAAGTTGTTTTGGTTTCGTAAATGCCATCGTTATTAGCATCAATACATTTTATAATTTTTCTTTCTTCGGCAACATACATTGCGCCATTATAAAATTTTACATCGTGAGATTTATAAAAACCGGACGCTGCAACAATAACTGTGTCTGCAACCCCATCTCTATTTTTATCTGGCAAAGCTAAAACTTCGCCACTATTTTTATTTGCGTTGTACAAAACGCCATTGGGACCAAAAGTTAAAAATCGCGATTTATTTAATCTGCCAGCGTAAAATACTTTTACTTGATAACCTTCGGGAATATTTAACTTCATATTTCCTGGAACAAAGTTTTTATATTTTTCCGGCACAAAAACATTTTTTTGAACAAGTTGAATGTTTTTTATCGGCGTCATTTTTACCGTGTTCGGCAAACCTTGACATGAGATTATATTAAATATCAAACAAATAATTGTTACAGTTTTGATTAACATATTATAATATATGTAACTTTATGTTGATCGGCACTTCTTGGGCTTTTGTTTGTTTTTGCAAGCATAAATATTATTATTAACATTCTAAATTATAAAAATGAAAATTATTGTTCTCGGTGGGGGTTTGGTTGGCGGTGTTATCGCGCGCGATTTAAAAACTGATTTTGATGTTACAATTGCCGATAACTCAAAACAGAAATTAAAAATTCTAAAAAATAATTTTTTATTAAAAACTATTTTTGCTGATTTATCAAATCAATCATCAATAAAAAAAATTGTAAAAAATTTTGATTTGGTTATTGGCGCAGTTCCCGGTCATTTAGGTTTTAATTTACTTAAAAGCGTTATTGAGGCTAAAAAAAATATTGTTGATATTTCTTTTTTCCCCGAAGATGCTTTTAAACTTGATAAACTCGCAAAAAAAAATAAAGTAATTGCAATTGTTGATAGTGGAATTGCTCCCGGTGGAAATAATTTAATTATCGGATATCATTATTCTAAAATGGAACGTCTCAAAAATGTGGAGTGTTATGTTGGTGGATTGCCGCTATTACGCGAGCCTCCGTTTGAATACAAAATTGTTTTTTCGGTTGTTGATGTAATTGAAGAATACACTCGTCCATCAAGAATAATTAAAAATGGAAAATTAATTATTAAAGATGCTTTGTCGGATATTGAGTTGCACGATTTTCAAAATATTGGATTGATCGAATCTTTTAATACAGATGGGCTGAGAACTTTACTAAAAACAATCAAAGCAAAAAATATAAAGGAAAAAACTTTGCGCTATCCCGGACATGCGCAAAAAATGAAGATCTTAAGTGATGCTGGTTTATTTAGTAAAAAAGAAGTTTTAATAAACGGCAAATTAATTCGTCCGCTCGATTTAACTGTAAAACTTCTTTTGCCAAAATGGAAATTGAAAAGTAGGGAAGAAGATTTAACAATTATGCGTGTTATTGTTGACGGGATTGAAACGAGCAAACTCGTCCGCTATCAATATGATTTGTTTGATAGATTTGATAAAAATAAAAACATCACTTCAATGGCGCGCACTACTGGTTATTTTTGCTCAACTGTTGCAAGGTTAATTGCAAAAAAACTGTACAATAAAACTGGTATTTCTCCACTAGAATATATTGGTGCAAATGAAAAATGTTTTAATTTTATTTTTGATCAGTTATCAAAAAAGAAAATTAACTTTGAGGTAAAAAAAATAAATTTAGTTTAGCTTTATTTAATTAATACAAACTTTTTAACTTCGGTGTAATAACTTGTTGAAAGTTTATAGAGGTAAATTCCTGTTGGCAAATCCACACCATTAAAACTTACTGAATAAAAACCAGCTTCCTTTAACTCATCAACAACAGTTGCAATTTCAACTCCCAATAAATTATAAACTTTAAGTTGAATAAAACTCTTTTTAGGAATTGAAAAATTTATTTTTGTAGTTGAATTAAATGGATTTGGGTAATTTTGCGAAAGATTAAAACTTTTTGGCTGATTATTATTGTTCTCAACATAAACCACAGGGGTATTTATTGCAAGTGGTGTTGGTTTTGTAAAAACAAAATTTCCACTTCCGTTTGGAATTCTCCCAAGTGAAATATCATCTTGTTGTGTGCCAAATGAAATTGAATCTAAAAGTGTTATTCCACTTGAAGTTGAATCGTAAAAATGTACTACCTCTCCACTTTTTGATAATTTAAAGTTTGCATGCAATCCAACCGTATCTGTATCTTCATCAGCCCAAATAATTAAATAACCATTTGCATTAATTGTCGTCCCGGCTGGGATTTTCCATTTTGTCGGTTTTGTTTTATCGTCGGTTAAAAATTTTCCACCAATATTAATTGTAGATGACGTTGTGTTAAATAATTCAATCCAATCATCAAATTCACCTTGCGGATCTTTGTTTGATGTAATATTACTTGCAAGAAATTCATTTATAACAACCGGTGATGCTGTAGTGGTTGAGCTTATTGAAAGTAAAAAAGTTGAATGCTCTGCTTGTTGCGGCATAAAAACTTTTGCGCCACTTTGCGTTATAGCTTCAATGTAATATTTTAAAATTGTTCCTGCTGTTTGTGGTGAGATTGTTGCGCTATAAATATTATCACTTGTCAAATTCATTTTAACCGAATTAAAACTTTTATCGTTTACCGAGTACCAAAAATTTGCTGTATTACAATTTAATATTTTTGAAGTAAAAACAATTTCGGTGTTTGCTTTGTTTGTTGATTTTAAAACATTCGGATCAATTATTGGTAATGAGCGGGTAAAAAAAGAGTCTTGTTTTAAAAATGTGGTTCTATTATTTATTAATGTAAAAATTCCGGGAATAGTTCCACCTGGCATACCTGCGCCACCTGTTTGAACATTTGAATTTACATTTTGCGTAAAGAGATCAATTGAATAAAGTTTTTTTGTATCGGCTTGCACGTGTGGCAATATTAATTTTTGATAAAGATTTATTTTTGGGAGCCAATAATTTTGATTAAAAGTTTCCTCAAACATTGTTCTGTAATGAGCTATATATCTTTCTTTAAAATCCGGGACTGATAATAATTTTGAAACTAGTGGTCTTGTTAAATCTGTAGATTTATAAAAAACTGAAAGTTGTTCTCTTTGTTGAATTGATAATGCTTGCGAAAAAGTTCCGAGTATCTCATTTAAATCCCATGGAATTATTTGGAAGCGATCATCTGAAGGATTGTGATAAAAATAAAAATTATGCCCACTACCAATATGGCTATCGAGATTAACATATAAATTACAAAATGCAATATACCAAAGTGCTCTATCTACATTTAAATATTTTATAATTGAGTCAGCAAACTGAGTTGTTGGTAAATTATTTAATTTGTCAATAAATAAAATTAAATCTCGCCAGTTATTTTCCTCTTCGTTCGTTTTTAATTCATATCGTTGTTTGTATAAATTTGTGTCGTTACCATACCAACGCAAATCTCCCTGTGGGTCTCCTTTAAAATGATTTCCGTTTGCCGATGAAAACCATTCTCGTAAAAATATTTTATTTAATTGCTGCACGTGGAGATAAACTCCAAAGTTTTCATTGTTCACATATAAATTAATAAATGCAGTTTTTGCAGATGGTAAATATTTTGATGCGATTTCATAAGCAATTTTTTCTCGCACAAAAGTTGGATCTTTAAAACAATTATTAAAATTTAAAGTTTTATATCCCCACAATAATTGGTTTGGTTTAAACGCATCCATCGATATGTTAAATGGTTTTTTATCAGAAGCAACATTGTACGACGAATTGCCTTTGTATCTAACCCCCACACTATCAAACCTTATGCCATTCACAAAAATTGTCGCAGGAATATCAGTTTCTGTTGGAACATTGTTTTTTAGTATTGTCCGCCAATCTGCTTGAGTAAATTCAATTCTGAATTCCAGAATTGTTGTATCATTGTAAAGATTTTGGGAGAAACTTGTTTCCCAAAAAAATAATATTAAAGCGGCTACATAAATTATAGTTTTTGCTGACATAATATTTACTTCAAGTTGTTAATAAATTAACAATTTGAAAGTTAATAAACATTTTAAATGTTGGATTGGTTTCATTGCTGTTGGTTTAATGAAACCCTTAAAAAGATCTTTATTTTAAAGGTTCAACATGCTTAGTTGGCCCTGAATTACTTTATTAAAAACAAAATTTTATTTAAAGATGTTTTCTGACTCCGTAAACTATAAACATACGGACCTGTTGAATAACTTTTTAAATTTATTTCAACTTGGTGCATTCCTTTTGTGAAATATTTATCAGTAAATATTTTTTCTATTTCCTTCCCGAGATAATCGTGTAAAGTTAAATTTAATATTTCCTCTTTTTTATTTTTAAATAATATTGTTGTTGTACTGTTAAATGGATTTGGGTAATTTTGCAAGAGTTCAAAATTTTTTTCATAAATATTCTTTCCCTCTAAAAAGGAATTTGTGGTGACGCTGTAAAAGGGCTTATCAATTTTTCCTTCGTCACTAAAAAGTTTTTGCAAAATCGAATCGCGTAAAATATTTTTAAATAATAATTTTTCTCCGTTGATTAATACCGTGTCCGAAATAAATCTCACTCCGTGGCTGTAGTCGGCGTAAGTTTCTTCGTGGCCATTGTAAAGTGGTTGAATCGGGACTCCGTTTAATTGATGCCATCCGTAAATTACAACCGGTTTTGGTACGTTTGATTTTAAATTTTGATAAATATTATTTGAGATAACAATATCTTTTTTTGTTCCACCAATCAAAACGCCAATGGGGTGAGATTGTAAATTTAAATTTCTGATTTTTAAAACCGAATCGTTGTGTTGTTTAAAAACTGGCATTGTAATCATTGCGGCGCTCGGTGGAATTGGTTGAGGCGGTAATTTTAATTTTGCCGATTGATAAATTTCGTTTACCATTAATCTGGTTGGCAGGTTGGCTTTAATTGCATCCCCAATTTTTTGAGCTAAAATCGGAGTCATTGGTATTAAAAAATAATCTGTGTCATTGCCGATTGCGAAATAATCGGACATTGTAAAATATTCTACAGAATATTGTTTGTTGTCGATCTGTTTTTCTAACTTTATTCTTACAGTTGATTTCAGAAATTCCGGTACGTTTCCTAAAACTAAAACCTGATTTAAAATATTATTTTCTCTATCAACTCTAGATAAATTCATTGCACTATTTGCCCACAAATTCCCGTGGATTGCATTTTGATTTCTTTGTGGTATATCAAAACTTTGCGAGTAAGAGATTGTTGAGAAAAGAATAATTATTAAAAATATTTTCATATTAAATTACTATAAAAATGCTTAAATTTAATTTATTAAACTAAAGACTATGAATAGTAAAACAATTTTGTATAAACTTATAATTGCCTTCACATTTTTATTTTTATTTAACTCTTGTGAGGTAATAGAACCCGTAACCACACCCGATGAATCATTTAGAGGAGAGGTTGTTTCAACTTCGCTTTTAAAAGAGTATACACCAGAAGAAATTAAGGCGATAGGTTTTCCGTTTTTAATTTCTTTTAATATTAAAATTTATAAAATTATTTTTAAAACTATTGATGGTTCGGGGAAAGAAATTCAAGCATCTGGTGCTGTATTAATTCCTCAAAAAGACGATTCTCTCGCAACTGTATTTTATAGCCATGGAAGTGTGTTTAAAAAAACCGATGGAGCTGCAAGCGAACTCGGTAGCTCAATTAATGAAGCTCTACTTTTTGCCGGAACTGGTTATGTTATTTTCTTCCCAGATTATCTCGGATTTGGTGCTTCAAAAGAGATGCTTCATCCTTATATAATTCAAAAATATTATGCAAGTTCTGGGGTAGATTTTTACCGCGCTGCTAAAAAATTTAGCTCTGATAATAAAATTAAATTAAATGGAAAAAATTTTTTAATGGGTTACTCCGAAGGAGCGTATTCTACTTTATCACTTCAAAAAGAAATTGAAAAAAATTATTCAAATGAATTTAAAATAACAGCAGTATCCGCAGGTGCTGGACCATATAGTATGACTGAGACTTCCAAGTATTTAATAGGTTCAACAACTTTAAGTTACCCGGCTTATATTGCGTATGTATTTATGTCTTACAAAAAATTTTATAATTTAAGTTACCCATACCCACAAATTTTTAACGAACCATTCGCAAGCCGTCTTGATTCACTTTTTAATGGAGAGCTCTCTGGTCCAGATATTAACAGGGCTTTAACTTATAAAACTGATTCGCTTTTAACAAAAAATTTTATTACCTCTTATTTAGGAGATGGCTATACAGATATCAAAAGTTATTTTACTGAAAATGATTTAATTGATTGGAAGCCCGTTGCTCCTTTGCGTCTTTTCCATGGTGAAAAAGATATAACTGTGCCTTATTTAAATTCTGTTAAAGCATTTGAAAGTTTTAAATCAAAAGGGGCAAATGTTTCTTTTGTCGTACCAACTGTTGGCGCGCGCGACCACACCGGCTCTGCAATTTATTGGTTTTACGATACTGCAAGCTGGCTCGCAACTTTTTAAAAAAAATAATTTAAAAGGATTACTAGTTTTTATTTTAAAAGCATCATTTTCTTTGTTTCTGTAAAATTCCCGGCAGAGATTTTATAAAAATAAATTCCACTTGTTAATTCGTTTGCTGTAAAATTAATTTTATGAATTCCTTTTTCCATTTTTTTATTTACCGGTGTGGATGTTTCTCTTCCCAGCACGTTAAATACTTTTAAAACTACTAAATTGTTTTCTGGTAATTCAAAACTGATGGTGGTTGTATTGTTAAATGGATTTGGAAAATTTTGATATAACGCAAATTTTTTAGGAATTATATCATCAACTCCTCCAGAATAATTTTCAATTGGTCCTTTTGATGTTAAAGTTTTTCCTGCAAAAGCTGAATAGTTTGGTGAATATCTATAAATTTTAAAAACCATATTGTTGCTTGGTGTCTGGCCTTGTGTTAAAACTCCATTTTGAGTTACAGGATTAATATACTTCCACACAATTTTTTTATCTTGTGTTAACTCCAAAAAAATACCCGTTGGTCCAACGCAGGCTAATGTGTTTCCATTTAAAAGTCTCGTTGCACCAGAAATATTTTGTCCGTAAAAATCTATTGGGTTTTGAGCTGTATAATTCCACGTTGAACTTAGTGGACCAAATGCAGTACCACTTGAAATTGAATAACTTCCATCTGTATTAACTGGTGGAATAATTTCTTCAACCGAGGAATAATTTCCACCGGGGCGCCCTTGTCCATTATTAAAAATTAAAATATTTCCTGCGCCAACAAATCCACTATCAATCCAACGCGCGTCATGTTGTAAAAAAAGTTTTTGATCGCTCGCAGATCCTCTTTTATATGTTCTTGGATTTCCCCATCTGTATAAAAGATCTCCTCCTTTTCCACGCTTACCACCAGTGTGAGATGCGGCTTGTAAAGTTGTGGTGCTGTGATCAATTATCCATATTTCACTAAGATTATGAACACTCAAAATAATTTCATCCAAACTTGAATTATATCTAATTGAATTTATATGCAACCAGTCTGTTTGCGTGCCCCCACTATTTATATCTATTAATTCAGGATGGTCTTGAACGACTCCAAAATTTGGTTTTGTATTATTTGCATCTTGAATTAAATGATCCCATGCGTGCCACTCCCAAACAATTTCTCCAGAATTTATTCCAGTTTGTTTTACTTCGATTATTTTTTCACTCCAAATTTCTGTAACATTTTGTGGAATTGAATTTCTTCCGGCAGTAATTGTTTCTGTGGTTGTTTTTTTAACCCAAACAATTAGTAAAATATTTCCGTTTGGTAAAATTTCTATATCGTGATGAGATCTGTATTCTGATGTGTAATAATTAAAAGTCCAAATTAAATTTCCATTCCAATCAAATTTTTCAACAATACCACCAGCTCCTCCTCCATTTAAAGGTGTTGATTGTCCACCAGGCGTTGCTGTACGCAATAAATCTCCATTTTGTAAAAGCATAACAGACTGCCCTGGGCGATATTGACTTACCCATGTTTGGATTTTATTGCCTTCATTATCAATTAAATAAGTTGTGTTTGAAGGTATTGGAGAAAACAAAGTATATCCTTTTAATGATTTTACTGTGTCACGAGAAATTAATCCAACGGTTCTTGTTTGAGAATTTAAAAACTGAAAAATAAAAAAGAAGAGTGTAAAATATTTCATCCTTGTTATTTAATAAAAACCATCTTTGTTGTAAAAGTTTTTCCTCCAGAAGTAAGTTGCGCAAAATAAATTCCACTCGTTTCGCTTTTTGGAGAAAATTTTATTTCGTGATTTCCTGCTTCAAAAATTTTATTTGTTAATATTTCAACTTCTCTTCCCATTAAATCAATAACGCGAATTAAAATTTTTTCTTTTGTTGGAATTGAAAACCTAATTGTTGTTGATGGATTAAATGGATTTGGAAAATTTTGGTCCAATGTGAATTGTTGTGGGATGGGCGCAAGCTCTGCGTTTACACCTACTGCGGCTTTATAAATCGAATCCCGCATCGCTGTAATTTTCACGAACGAATTTCCTCCATCTGTGCTTTTGTAAAGATAATAACCTTTGGCACATGCCCACACTACGCTTGGGTTTGATTCGGAGATTTCGATATCGAGCATTTGTTGTGAGCTGGTCAAGCTCGAATCTTCGTAGACGGTTACTGAGCTTTGTAAGCCATTAATGGATTTTCGGAGATTATGAAAACCAGTATAAAAAATTATCGAGCTGTCGCGTGGATGAATGCGGATTGTTCCGTAAAAGCTCGTATTGGGAATTAATGTCCAAGTAGTACCGCCATTAGTGGATTTATGGACCCTTCGCTGTTGACTGCTATCGTGCCCATAAATTATATTGGCATCTTTTTTGTAAACATCAAATCCATAGATTATTGTCCCGAGGGGATTGATGATGCCCCACGTTGTACCACCATCGGTGCTTTTGATTAATCCGTAAGCGATTGGTGCATCATCACGATGCAACTGTCCGGAAGCATAAAGAATTTTCTGATCGGTGCCACGAATAACCACATCAACAAAAATGTTTGTGTTCACACCGGGCGGCAAAATCAGCGGCACCCACGATTCACCTGCATCGTTGCTCAAAAAAATTCCTCCTTCATAAAAAATATTCGGCGTCATAGAAAAAGTGGATTTAACTCCGCCAAGGGCGGCATAAATTCTGTTAGTATTAGTCGAATCAATCAGTACATAAATTGTATATGTGTTTGTGAAGCCTTGTACTTTCTGCCGCCACGTTTTGCCACCATCTATGCTTTTATAAACGCCTGCCGAATTACTGGGATATAACATGTTGCCTGTCGGCCCCGGACCGTTTACAGTCGCTGCATAAAGGATTTGAGAATTCTTCGGGTCAACTGTGATATCAAAGATTTGCGAGTAGCCAGTCTGCATGAATGTACATTTTAACCCTCGGCGCAACCGGCTCCACGACTTACCGCCATCTGTGGTTTTGAAAATGCCGTTAGTTTCGGTGCCAGCATAAACGATGTTTTCATTTTTAGGATCGATCGCGAGTGAATGAAACATGTTGTCTTGTATGTTTCCCGGTTGCCCTTTGGGCGCGCCATTTATTTCCGCGAGGCAGCTGTCATTTATTTGAGCGGGAAGATTTGGTGTAATTATTATGACAACAACAAATATAAGATTGATAAATTTGTTTCGAATCTCTTGGGCATATTGAGATAAAAGAATATTGCCAATAAAGAAAAACAGTGTAAAAATATTTTTCATAAACCCTTCTATCAAATATAATTTTAAATTAGTTAATTTTTTAAAGTAAAAAACCTGATTTTCATTAAGTCTTTTTTATGAAAACGGCTTAACTTGAATCAACCCAATCTACTTCACCAACATCATCTTTTTAGTTTGAGTGAGTTTATTATTCGGTTTTGCAATATCAACAGCTTCAATTTTGTAAAAATATAATCCTGTTGGATGATTTTGTGCGATCCAATTAACTTCGTAAAAACTTGCATTTAATCTTTCATTCACAACTTCTTCAACCAATTGTCCGAGAGAATTAAATATTGTGATTCTTACGTTAGATTCATTCGGTAATCCAAACCTAATTACTGTTTTTGGGTTAAATGGATTTGGATAGTTTTGATGTAAAATAATTTTTGTTGGAATTAATTTTTTATCCACATTTGAAGTTGGCCAATATTCAGTTGTTGGCTCATTAATTGTTGCTCGTCCGGCTCCGAGGTTTTCTACTTCTATAACTCCATAATAACTTGGACCAATAATAAATGGATACGCAGAACTTCCATCAGAATTAATTGTAACATAATAAGCATAAATACCATTCGGATATTCTGGAGTTTTTGCGGTTCTTCCATTGTATTCATCTAATAATCCGTAACCTGCCGAGTATTCAAAATCTTCCATGTAATAACCAAGTGGATAAGTTGTACTTACTACTGGTCCATATTCACTCGTTGATAATACTGTACCATCTGGTAATGTTGTACGGGTTGTAATTGATCGATATTTATAACTCGATGTAATTCTTGTTATGCCCCCTGTTCCATCTGTATTTTTATATCCGTAAGGACCATAAATAGGATATCCATCAAACGAATATCCAAGAATGCTAGAATGTTTTGTTGAGTCTGAAATGTATAAACTTTTTGGATTTTGATGATGATGATATTTTCCACCTGGCGCAGGATGCCCCAGCGCTGCATCAAATCCTTTTGCTTCTACAACAACAGCATTCTGGTTCCACTTCCCTTGGTTGTTATAAGATCTCGCATCAAGCGCGTTGTAAATCGGCACTCCATTTTTTAAAACTCCTATCTGGCCAAGCGATGTTTTTCTTTTTGGAATAGATTTTACTTGTTGGGTTCTGGGGATTTTAAAAATATAATTTTGTACAAGTGGTGTGCTTGGGTTTCCATCTGGCCATAGTCCAATAGGGTATCCCGGGATTCCGCTGCAACTTACATAAACACTTCCGGCTGAGTATTGAACTTTTTGAATATTTGCAGAAAATCCATTATAACCTGTAACTCCGGTTATATTTACCATCCATGAAGTTATTTCGGGAGCAAGTGATTGGCAAAAAATGGATTGTGAGAAGAAAATCAGAAAAATAAATTGTAACAACTTACTCATTTTTGCCTCCATTCATTTATGATTTTAAATAATAATCACAATAATTGCAATGGTATAAAAAACACAAGGCGATCAGAATTAGAGTTCCAACCGCCCTGTTATTTTGTGCTTTAGGAGGCTACACAACAAAAGGTTGAAATAGAGTTTAAACTTATTTATTATAAGTTTGTTAGCCTTCTGTTTTTAGATTGATTTTTTGCTTTTTGGTTTAATAAAAATTTTAAAAATCTTTATAAATTAATTTTATATAAAAATATGTTTAAATCTATTTTTTGCACTTTTAGGTGGTTTTTAATTTTTCTTTCATTAACTGAAATTGTTTTATCGCAATCTCCAAAACAAGATTTTTCAATAATCATTCTTAATGGTGTTGTTTATGATGGAACAAATTCTCCACCAAAACTTGTTGATATCGGGATAAATGGAGACGGAATTGCAGCCATTGGAAATCTAAAAAATTATACTGCGTCAAAAATTATTGATGCTAAAAACATGGCAGTTGCTCCCGGTTTTATAAACATGTTAAGTTGGGCGACCGAAACATTAATTCACGATCCTCGTTCAATGAGCGATATTACTCAAGGTGTAACTTTAGAAGTTTTTGGAGAAGGTTGGTCAATGGGTCCACTTAGTGAGGCAATGAAGAGAGATGAACTCTCAAGTCAGGGAGATTATAAATTTGACATTCCCTGGAATTCTCTTGGAGAATATCTTGAACATTTAGAAAAAAAAGGAGTTACCCCAAATATTGCTTCATTTGTTGGTGCAACAACTTTAAGAATCTATACAATTGGTTTTGATAATCGCCCTCCAACAAAAGAAGAATTGGACACAATGAAGCTTTTAACAAAACAAGCAATGGAAGAAGGAGCTCTCGGTGTTGGTTCAAGTTTAATTTATGCACCCGCTTTTTATGCAAACACAAATGAGTTGATTGAAATTTGCAAAGTTGCTGCGGAATATAACGGAATGTATATTTCTCACATTCGCAGCGAAGGAAATAATTTTTTACAAGCTGTTGATGAATTAATAAAAATTTCGAAAGAAGCAAATATCCCTGCTGAAATTTATCATCTTAAAGCTGCGGGTAAAAATAATTGGAATAAAATTGATGATGTTATAAAAAAAATAAATGATGCTCGTAAATCTGGTTTAAAAATTTCTGCAGATATGTACACTTATACTGCTGGTGCTACAGGGCTTGATGCATCGATGCCACCTTGGGTTCAGGAAGGGGGCTATTTTAAATGGGTTGAAAGATTAAAAGATCCAGAAATTAAAAGAAAAGTTTTATTGGAAATGAATACACCAACTGATAAATGGGAAAATTTATATCTTTCATCCGGCTCGCCAGATAATATTATTTTAGTTAGCTTTAAAAATGATAGTTTAAAATATTTAACTGGTAAAACTTTGTCGGAAGTTTCAAAAATCAGAAATCTACCGGCTGATGAAACAGCGATTAGTTTAGTAGTTGATGATGGAAGTCGAGTAGGAACAGTTTATTTTTTGATGTCAGAAGAAAATGTGAAAAAACAAATCAAGCTCCCTTGGATTAGTTTTGGATCTGACGCCGGTTCGCTTGCGCCTGAAGGAGAATTTTTAAAATCAAGTACACATCCACGAGCTTATGGAAATTTTTCCCGGCTTTTAGGTAAATATGTCCGTGATGAAAAAATTATCCCACTTGAAGAAGCGATTTATAAATTAACATTAATGCCTGCTACAAATCTAAAAATTAAAAAACGTGGTTCGTTAAAAGTTGGTAATTTTGCAGATGTTGTAATATTTGATCCAAAAAAAATTCAAGATCATGCAACATTTCAAAATCCACATCAACTTTCTACAGGCATGGATCACGTGTTTGTAAATGGAGTTCAAGTTTTGGATAATGGAATTCATACGGGTAAGTTCCCCGGCAAAGTTGTTCGCGGCCCGGGTTGGAAAAAATAATTATTTTATAAAAATAGAAAGGTCAAAAATGAAATCATTAAAAGTTTTTATGGTTCTTTGTGTTTTTAGTTTCAGTTTTTTAGTTGCGCAACAAAAATTAAAGGTTTTTATTTCAGTTGATATGGAAGGAATAACAGGATTGGTTCATGGCGATCAAGTTACTCCCGGTGCGGTTGATTATGAACGATCTCGCAGATGGATGACTGAAGAAGCCAACGCTGCAATTCAAGGCGCACTTGATGCCGGTGCAACAGAAATTATTGTAAACGATTCACACAGCAATATGCGGAATTTAATTTTATCTGATTTAAATCCGAATGCATTTTTAATTACAGGCTCACCAAAACCACTTAGTATGATGCAGGGAATTGATAATACTTTTGATGCTGTGGTTTTTATCGGCTACCATTCAAAAGAGGGAACGATAAATAGCACTCTTGATCACACATATTCGGGCGCATCGGTTTCATCTATAAAAATAAATGGAATTGAAATGCCGGAGCTTGGCTTGAATGCAGTTATTGCCGGCTCTTTTAATGTGCCGGTTGTTTTTATTAGTGGCGATAAAGAAGTTTGCAAACAAGCAAAAGATTTACTTGGTGATGAAGTTGTTGGTGTTGCTGTTAAAGAAGGGATTGGAAGATATGCTGCAAAAAGTTTGCCTCTGTCAAAATCTCATAAATTAATTACAGAACAAGTTGCAATTGCTTTGCAAAAAAGAAAAGAAATGAAGCCATATATTTTAAAAGCTCCTTTTGTTTATACTTTGGAATTTTTCAGAAGCTCTTTTGCAGATAATGCAATGGTTTTCCCTGGTGTCAAAAGATTAGATGCTAAAACTGTTCAAATTGAAAGCAGTAGCGCGATAGATGGATTTAAATTTTTTAGAGGACTTGTTTCGGTCGGTAGAGATAATTAGTGTTATCAAAAAAAATTATTGCTGACTCTTTAAAAAATTATAATCGGAAAATTATACAAAATATAAATCGCGAATTTATTCCATCTGCCGTTCTTGTTCCAATTATTGCAGATGGAGCTGATTTATCTTTTCTCTTCACAAAGCGCACTTCTGATGTTGAACATCATAAAGGACAAATTTCTTTTCCGGGAGGAAGGCTTGATGATAAAGATTTGTCACTTGAACATGCCGCCCTTAGAGAGTGTGAAGAAGAAATCGGATTAAGTAAATCAAAAGTAGAAATTGTTGGAATGCTGGATGATTTATCTGTTCCATCTGGTTATTTAATTACGCCAATAGTTGCATTTATTAATAATCAAAATTGGATTGTAAATAAAATGGAAGTTGAATCGGTGTTTCAGGTTTCAATTTCAAAGTTTTTTGATCAAGCTAATTTAAAAGTTGAAAAAAGAGAGCGTGGTGGAAAACTTATTGATATCTATTATTATTATGTTTACGGTGAACCGATTTGGGGTGCAACTGCACATATTGTAAAAAATTTTTGCAGTGTTATTGCTGACTATAAACAGCATTAAACTATCAGTTTTTCGTTGAATTGTGTTTTTTTATTCTCTATTTTTACAATTCATTTTAACATCTATTTTTTAAAAAATCATTGGAGTAGAATATGTTTAAAAAGTTTGTAATTATAATTAATGTAGTTTTGTTGGCATTTTTAAGTTTTAATTGTGGATCAACAACTCCCGTTCTTCCCGCTTCCCCTTTATTAATCGAGATTGGTGCCGAACAAATCTCACTTAAAAATTTTAATCAGCAATTAGAAAAAAATCATGGTGGTGCAGATGGAGTAAAAAAACTTTCCCCTGCTGAAAAAGAAAAATTTTTAGATTTGTATTTAGCTTTCCGTTTAAAAGTTAAAGAAGCTTATGCGCGTAATTATGATAAAAATCCTGAAATAATTTCAGAATTAAACGAATACAAAAAAAATCTTTCAGTTTCTTATTTGTTAGAAAAAGAATTAATAACTCCGGCAATTCAAAAATATTATTCCCGGCAACTAGAAGAAATTCGTGCAAGTCACATCTTAATTAATATTGATCCGAATGATACGCTTGTGGGTTTTAAAAAAGCACTCGCAATTTCTGATTCATTAAAAAAGAAGTTGGCAACTTTTGAAGATTTGGTTATTCGTAATTCACAAGATCCAACTGCTTTAACAAACAAGGGTGATATTTATTTTTTTACAGCCGGCTCACTTGTTCCCGAGTTTGAAGAAGTTGCTTATAATATGAATGTAAATGAGGTTTCAAATCCTGTAAAAACACAATTTGGATATCATATAATTAAAGTTACAGCAAAACAAAAAAATCGTGGAAAGGTTCAGGCAAGCCATATTATGAAACGCTTGCTACCAGAATATACTTCTGAGGATTCTATTAAATTAAAAAATGAATTATCCGCGCTTCTTGACTCAATCAAAACTGGAAAAAGTTTTGAGGAGCTTGCAACAAAATATTCTGATGATGAATACACAAAAGAACGTGGTGGAAATTTAGGATTTTTTGCTCGCAGAAGCATTGTCCCTCAGTTTGAAGAGGTTGCATTTAATTTAAAAGTTGGGGAGGTCTCAGGTGTTGTAGTTTCGCCTTATGGTTATCATATAATTAAAGTTACAGATGAAAAACCAATCCCGGAATTTAAAGCAACTGAAAATGAAATTCGCTCAACATATCAAGATATGCGTTACCCGATAGATCTAGAAAATTTAATTAAATCATTAAAAGTAAAAACAAACTTTAAAATTAATGAAACAACTTTTTCTGATTTCAAAAAATTAGTTGATTCAACTAAATCTATTTCCGAAAATAATTGGGATAGCTCGCTTGTTTCAATTAAAAATTTAATTTTATTTACAATTGGCACTGAGAAAATATCAATTGAATTATTTGTTGCAATTGCTAATTCTCATCCCGAGTTGCGTGGATTATCTTTAAAAGAATCTTTTACAATTCAAACAATGGTGGATAAAATTACAGAAAAACTTTTGCTTGAATTTGAAGCAAGAAATGTTGAAAAAAAATATTCTGATTTTGCAAATCTCATGAAAGAGTACGAAGAGGGTGTTTTACTTTTTAAGGTCGAGCAAGATGATGTGTGGGATAGGCTTACAATTAATAATGATTCATTAAAAACTTTTTGGGAAGAGCGAAAACACAATTATGTTTGGCCAGACCGTGTTCAGTTTACAGAAGTTTTTGTTTCAAAGGACAGTGTAAAAAAAGTTATCGAACAAGAAATGTCATCAACAAAAAAAGTTTATAACAAAAAAACCAAAAAAGATAATGTTGTTCCAAAACAAGCGATGCAATTTGATACAGTTGTTGTTAAATTTAACAAGCGCCCTGCAACTTTATCAACTTTTGGAAAGTGGGAACTACAGCCAGTTTCAACAACTGCTTTAACTGAAAAAGCTTGGAAATTAAATGAAGGTGTAATCTCAGAGTTTTTTGAAATTGATGGTGGTTTCTCTAAAATTCGTGTTGATAAAAAAGATGCTGCTAGAATAAAAACTTTTGAGGAGGCCTACTCCGAGATTTCCAGTATGTATCAGGAATATGAATCAAATAGATTGAAAAATAATTTATTTGAAAGTCTTAAAAAGAAGTACAATCCAAAAATTGTTGAAGAGACATTGCGGCAAGTTCTTCGATAAGAGTTTTACTCTTGTTATATTAGTTGTGTTGAAAAATTTTATTCCAGTAATATTATTTTTGTTTGTTTTTGGTTGCTCACAAAACTCACCGGACGAAAGGGTGGTTGTTGAAGTTGATGGCCAAAAATTAACAATTAAAATGATTCGCGAGTCGGTTGATAGTGGTATGGTTTTAACAAGTAATTTTATAATGGAGTATGCTTCTCAGTGGGCAACTGAACAAGTTCTTTACAAAGAAGCCAATCAAAAAGGTTTTGATAAAACTGAGAAAGTTGAAAAAGCATTGGAAGAAACTATGCGGGGATTAGCAATTCAAGAATTATTAAATTCTTCTGTTTATTCTATTACAACTAAAACAATCTCTGATTCTGTTATTCTAAAAAATTATACGTCATCAGATTTAAAAAATTATTTAAAAAATGATATTGTTTTGATTTCGTATTTGGTTTTTGATTCAAAAGAAAAAGCAAATAAATTTAAGAATATCGTTTCAAAAAAAAATAATTGGGGTACTGAAATAAATAATTTTAGTGGGCCCTCAACTGCAAATTTTGAAATGGTGTATAAAGATGAAGCATCCCTCCCATATATTTGGAAAAAAATTTCTGAATTAAAACAAAAAGAAGTTTCAAGTGTAATTGAGTCCCCAATTGGTTTTGTGGTTGTTAGGTTGTGGCAAAAATATTATTCTGGCGATAAGGCTCCGTTTGATTATATTGAACCGACCTTGCGAAATGATATTTTAAGAGAAGAAAATAGAAAACGATATTATAATTATATTGCCTCGTTATCTAAAAAATATCGTGTAACATATTTGTTCTCTGATTCACTATAAATACTTTATGAAAAAATTTATTTTTACAAAAATTTTCGTTCTCCTAATAATTAGTCCTTCTTTAATTAAATCTCAAGTTGGTGATAGGGTTGTCGCTATTGTTGATAAAGAAATAATCACTGAGTCGGATTTAAGATATTCAATACAAATTATTGCAACACAAAACAGATTAGATCCCAAAACGCCCGGACTTGCTGAAAAAGTTTTAGATGGTTTAATTAACGAAAAATTATTTTTAGCTCAATCTTACGAAGATAGCATTGAGGTCTCTGATGACGAAGTTGCAGACAGGCTTGATAGACAATTAAAAATGTTAGTCCAGCAATATGGGTCTGAAAAAGAAATTGAAGAAATATATGGCATGTCAATTTCAAAAATGAAGCGTGAGTATCAGGATGAGATTAAAAAACAACTACTCGTTCAAAAAATTAAACAAACTCGCGGTGCTTCACTAATTATTTCAGTAAAAGAAGTCGAGGAGTTTTATAATTTTTATAAAGATTCACTTCCAATTGTTCCGACAGAATATCAACTAAGTCATATTTTTATAAAACCAAAACCATCCCCTGAAAGAGATATGTCAACGTTAAAAAAAGCATTTAATTTAATAGATAGTTTAAATGGTGGTGTATCTTTTGACGATTTAGCAAAACGTCATTCAACAGACGGTGGTTCGGCTTCGCAAGGTGGTGATTTGGGTTCTGTTAGAAGAGGTACATTTGTAAAAGAGTTTGAAGAAGCAGTTTACACTTTAAAAGTTGGTCAAATTTCAAAACCAATTAAAACTCAATTTGGTTATCACATTATTAAGTTGTTGGAAAGAAAGGGTGAGCTTGTAAAGCCACAACATATTTTACTTTCAATTGATGCTTCTGTTGGTGATGATGATAGTGCGATTACAAAACTAAATGATTTAAAAAAACGTGCTGTCTCTGGTGAAAGTTTTGCGGTGCTTGCAAAACAATTTTCGGAAGATTCTGATACAAAAGATATTGGTGGGGATCTTGGTCAACTAACAATTGAGCAAATGGAAGAATCTTTACAAGAAACAATAAAATCTTTAAAACAGGGAGATATAAGCGAACCAAGGAAAATTACTGTTGGTTCCGGTTATGGTTATCACGTTGTTTTGGTGCGATCAATTATTCTTGAACATACAATAAATTTAAAAGATGATTACCGTAAAATTGAGAATCTTGCTCTTCAAATTAAAAGTCAAAAAAAACAACAAGAGTGGATTGAAGAAATGAGAAAAAATATTTATTGGGAAAAAAAATTATAAACTTAAATGTCCGATAAGAATTTAATTTTAGATCTTTCATCAAAATACAAATCACTTAAAAGTGAAATTGCAAAAGTAATTATAGGCCACGATGAGGTGGTTAATCATATTTGTATTTCTATTTTATCTCGTGGACATTCATTATTAGTTGGTGTCCCTGGTTTGGCAAAAACTTTACTTGTAAAAACAATTTCGCAGGCACTTGATTTAAGTTTTAACAGAATACAATTTACACCCGATTTAATGCCTAGCGATATTACTGGAACAGAAATACTTGAACAAAATTTAAATACCGGCGAAAAAGTTTTTCGTTTTATTAAAGGTCCGGTTTTTGCAAATGTTCTTCTTGCCGATGAAATAAATAGAACACCTCCAAAAACTCAAGCTGCGTTACTTGAAGCAATGCAAGAAAATAAAGTTACCACAGGTGGTGTAACACACAGTTTACCAGATCCGTTTTTTGTTCTTGCAACTCAAAATCCAATTGAACAAGAGGGGACATATCCATTACCTGAAGCACAGCTGGATAGATTTATGTTTATGCTTTGGCTTAATTATCCAACTCATAAACAGGAAGTTGAAATTGTAAAATCAACAACTACAGATTATTTGCCAAAAGTTGAAATTGTTATGAACGCAAAAGATATCCAAGGTTTTCAATCTCTGATTCGTCGTGTGCCTGTCGCTGATGCGCTTATTGAATACGTTGCGAATTTAGTTGGAGCTACAAGACCAAAATCTGTAAACTCACCTGATTATATAAATAAATGGATTTCATACGGAGCTGGTCCGCGCGCTTCGCAATTTATAATTTTAGGAGCTAAAGCTTTTGCGCTTTTAAATGGAAAAGCAACGCCCGATATTTCAGATATCCACACTGTAATCCCTTCTGTTTTAAGACATCGATTAATTTTAAATTTTACTGCGGAGGCCGAGGGAATTTCAACTATGAATATAATTGAATCTCTGCTTAAAACTTTTCCTAAATAATTATTTTGTGGGCTTTAAATTTATTAAAGCACCAATTTAAATTTTAGAAATGTTTGAAATATTTTTTTCATTCCCGACAATAATAATATTTCTCTTTTTAATTATTTCTGTCTTAATTTCATTTTATTTTTATAAAGGTCGTTTTACTTTATCAAAACCTTTATGGTTTTGTTTAATTATACTTCGCTCACTTGTATATTTTTTACTTTTTATTTTGATTTCAAACCCAGTTATAAAGTTAACCAAAGAAGAGTTTCAAAAACCATCATTAGATATTTTAGTGGATAACTCGCAAAGCATGTCTGTTAATTTTGGAAAGAATACCAATCAAGAGAGTTTTATTTCTTCCATTACAAATGTGGTTGATAGATTAAAATCAAATTATAATTTAACTGGTTATACATTTTCTAATAAAATTACATTAAGTGGTTTTGATTCAATTGATTTTTTTGGAAGCAAAACCGATATAACAGAAGCAATAAAATTTTCAACCTCTAATAACAAATCAACGAATCATAATATTTTAATTATTTCTGATGGAAATCATAATGGTATTTATGAGCCACTTCAAATTGCTGATAACTCGGGGGTTCAAATTTATACTTTGGGTGCTGGTGATTTAAATGAAAAACCTGATGTGGTTTTACAAAATGTAAATTCTAATACATCTGGTTATAATAATATAATAATACCAATTGAATTTATAGTAAAAAATAATGGTTTTGGTAGCAGAACAGTAAATGCAGATTTATTTGAAAACGATGTACTAATAAATTCAAAAAAAATAAAATTACCTGAAGGTTCATTTGAGGTTGTAAGTGAGGCGTTTCAATATCTTCCGAAATCTGAGGGAATTAAAAAAGTTACATTAAAAATTTCTCCTCTTAAAGGTGAGTTTACATCAAAAAATAATTCTCACTCACAGTTTATTAATATTCGTAAAACAAAAGTTAGAGTAGTTTTGCTTTCGGGATCAGCAAATCCTGATGTTGGGGTTGTACAAAGAGCAATTTCAAATGATCCAAACATAGAAGTCGAGCAGTTTTATCAAAAACCAAATGGTGATATTTATTCAACTACAAATAGTAATTTTCAAACTTCGCTATCTATTTCAGACTGTTTGATTTTAGTTGGTTTCCCAACTTATAATTCAAAATTAGAAATATTAAATTTAATTCAAGAGCAAATAAATAAAAATAATATTTCTCTTTTTTTTATTGCATCACGAAATATTGATTATAATTTACTTGGCTCAATGAGGCACGTTCTCCCCTTTACCACTTTAACACAAAAAACCGAAGAGGTGTTTCTTTATCCTAAAATTACCACTGATCACTTTTTATTAAATTCGTTTGATTCACAGTTTATAAATTCTGATTTCGGATTATACACCTTACCTAATTTTTTTAAAACAAATAGCGAGGCAACAACGCTTTTAGATTCTCGTTCAACGGGTGTTTTTGGTAACTCACCATTATTAATGGTTCGTAATATTGTAAATAAAAAATCTATTGCTTTTACGTCGTTTGGATTATGGCGTTGGGGTTTAAACCAAAATGTAAATCAAAATAATTATTTTACTGAAAAATTTTTACTTTCACTAATCAGGTGGTTATCTAACAGAGAAACCGAAAAAACTTTCAGCGCTTCTACAAATAATTTATTTTTTACACAAAACGAAGAAATTAATTTTAAAGTCGAGGCATACGATTATTCATATCAACCCTTAAATAATTTACAAATACAAATTAGCATTAATAGGCTCGGTTCAAACGAACATTTAAGCTATACTCTTGCAGGTGGTAAAAATGGTGTTTATACAATGGTTATTCAAAGTTTACCAGTGGGTGATTATTACTTTAGAGCATCCACCAGCGATAATAAAAATATTGACAGTGGTAGATTTTCTGTTGGGGAAGAATCTATTGAATTTGCAAATACCACACAAAACAAAATTTTACTTGAACAAATTTCTAAATCAACTGGTGGCGCTTATTTTGATTTTAAAAATGTAGATCAACTTATTGATACATTGAAAATTAAATCTCAACAAATAAGTTCAAATAAGACGATCAAAACATCTCAGTTTGACTTAAAATCTTATTTTATATTTTTAATTTTATTATTATCTTTGCTTTCTCTTGAATGGTTTTTGAGAAAACAAAACAGCATGTTATAATTTATGATGAAAATATTTTTTATTTCTGCCTCGTTAAGTATGGCGCTTTCTGTAATTTTTGGTGCATTTGGCGCACACGCTTTAAAAGAAAAACTATCACCTGAAATGCTCTTAGTTTTTGAAACGGCAGTTCGCTATCAGGTTTATCATTCTATTGGATTATTTATTGTAACATTTTTTATTCATTTATTTCCTAATGCTAATTTTAATTTGGTTGCTTGGTTTTTTATTTTTGGAATATTAATATTTTCTGGGAGTTTATATATCCTTTCAATAACAAATATAAGGTGGTTTGGCGCTATTACCCCAGTTGGTGGATTGTTTTTTATTTTCGGCTGGTTGTTGCTGGCGTGGAAAACTTATAAATTTATTTTATGATGAAATATTTTATTGTTTTTTTTATATCTATTACTTTTCAACTTAGGGCTCAATCTCCACTTTTTTGGACAACGATTCAAAATCCATCAACACAAACTAGTAGATATAATGATGCTTGGTTTGTAAGTCCAAACACTGGTTGGGTTTGTAATGGTGTTGGACAGGTTTTTAAAACTATAAATGGCGGATCTACCTGGAATAAACAAATTGATAATAATAAATCTCATTTCCGCTCAATTGTTTTTTTTGATTCGTTAAATGGCTGGGTGGGCAATGTTGGTCCAGGTGAGTTTGGCGCAACAGATTCAATTCCACTTTACAATACATCAGATGGTGGTTATACTTGGCAGCCGCTACAAGCTTTCCAAGGAATTTATCCAAAGGGCGTTTGTGGAATGTATAAAGTTAATGATTCTGTAATCGTTGCTGTTGGGAGAATTCGCGGACCGGCGGTTTTTTTAAAAACAACAAATCGTGGAAAAACATGGGTGGCAAAAGATTTGAATTATTTAGTCGCCGGATTAATTGATGTTCATTTTTGGACGCCCGATTCAGGTATCGCAGTTGGATTAACAAATGTTTTACATGATAGCTCGTCGGCTGTTGTGATTGAAACGAGTGATGGTGGAAATAGTTGGAAAATAAATTATACAACTTCTCGAAAAGGGGAACATTGTTGGAAGATTTCTTTTCCAACAAAAAATGTTGGGTATGTTGCCTTGCAGCGAAACTCTAAAACGCCAATTTATTTTTTAAAAACTACCGATCGTGGTAAAACTTGGACTGATAAATTATTTTCTTCAAGTTATTATTTTGTTCAGGGAATTGGATTTTTAAATGATTCGGTTGGTTGGTATGGTGGTTATAGTTCTCAAACCACATTTAAAACTACTGATGGTGGAAATAGTTGGTCGAATGCGGGGTTTGGTTATCAAATAAATCGATTCCGTTTTATAAATGATACTTTGGGTTATGCTTCCGGTAGAACAATCTATAAACTTTCTCCTACACAAAGCGTTGGTATTTTACCATCAGTAACAGATGTTCCGCAATATTTTGATATTGAGCAAAATTACCCCAATCCATTTAATCCTTCAACAATAATTGAATATAACCTTTTAACAAGAAGTAAGGTAGAAATTGATGTTTACGATTTACTTGGTCGTCATATAAAAAATTTAAACAACCAAATTGAGACAAGTGGAAAACATTCAATTAGTTTTTTAGCGCAGGGTGTTCCATCTGGAATTTATTTTTACAAACTTCATGCTCGTCCACTTGAAAACGCCGGAAATGATTTTATTGAAATTAAAAAAATGGTTTTATTAAAATAAGTGCTTTGTCGTACTAAAACTTATTTATAATAAATTTTGTAAGCTTTTCTTTTTGTTTTGTGTAAGGTGGATATAGATATTTTTTAACATCAATTTTTCCCTGTACAAATATTGATCTTTCGTGCGAAAATGTTTTAAATCCAAAATATCCATGGTAGCTTCCAACCCCACTATTATTTACACCCCCGAAAGGTAAATGTTCCGTTCCAAACTGCATCATTACATCGTTAACACATGTTCCGCCAGAAGAAGTGTTTTTTAAAATTGTTTCGGTTTTATTTCTATCATTTGAAAAAATATAAAGCGCGAGTGGTTTTGGTTGTTTGTTAACAAAACTAATTGACTCTTTTGTGTTTTGGGTGGTAACAATTGGGAGAATTGGTCCAAAGATTTCTTCTTTCATGATTGGCATTTCTAAGTTTACATCAGTCATAATTGTAGGTTCAACTCTTTTATCTTTTAAATTAAATTTGCCACCATAAATTATTTTTGCTCCCATTTTAACTGATGCCTCGGTAATATTTTTAATCCTTTCGAAGTGATTTTTTGAAATAATTTTTACAATTTTTTCACTTTCATTGAGGAGCATTTTTTCAAAGCTCTTCTTTAAATACGAAATAAATTTTTCTTTTTTACCTTCCTGGATAATTACATAATCTGGTGCAATACAGGTTTGCCCAAGATTTAAAAGTTTTCCCCATGCAATTTTGTTTGCAGCGTCTTTTAAATTTGCTGATTTGTGAATTATTGCTGGTGATTTTCCACCTAATTCCAAAGTTACAGATGTTAGATTTTTAGATGCGTTCGCCATTACTTTCTTACCAACAGATGGGCTGCCGGTAAAAAATATATGGTCAAATGGAAGCGTTGTTAAATATTCTGAAACCTTTGCATCACCAAGAATTACCTCAACCTCATTTTGATTAAAAGACTCTTCAATTATTTTTTTTATGCAAAGCGTTGTGTTGACCGATATATCGGATGGTCTTATAATTGCTGAGTTCCCTGCAGCTATTGCAGAAAGTAGAGGGATAAATGCTAATTGAAATGGATAATTCCATGGTGAGATTATTAACACTGTTCCTTTTGGTTCATAAATTATTTGTCCTGTTCCTGTTAACGTTAAAAAAGATTTTGGAACAAAATGCGGCTTTACCCATTCTCTTAAGTTTTTTATTGTGTGACGTAATTCTAATAATGTTGGTAAAACTTCTGTTAAGTTGGTTTCGGTTATAGATTTATTTAAATCATTTTTTAACGCTTCTTCAATTTGTGGTAGATTTGAAGAAATTACGCTTTTTAACTTTTTTAATTTTGTAATCCTTTCAGATGCAGATGAAGCGCGAAGCAAAATTGAATTCTCTTTTATCTTGCTAAAACTAGAAAGAATTTCTTTTTTATATTTTGGTGTTAGTGTGGGGATTTTATGGTTCATTAATATTTTATTTTTTAATTTCGATTACAATTTTTCCGCACTGATTGCCTTTTTCTAGTTTTTTATATGCTTCTTTAAAATCATTAAAACTAAAAACAGAATCAATAATCGGGTGAATATTATGTTCTTCAATAAAACTTAACATTTTTTTAAATTCTTCCATTGTCCCAAATGTAGTTCCCAGAATTTTTATTTGTTTCCAAAAAAGATGTCTTGCTGGTATTGTTAAAGGAGTTAAACTTGTTGAACCATAAATTACAATTCTTGCACCAGAATTCACAACATCTATTAATTGAGTTAGATTGTCTCCTGTGGTTCCGTCAATTACAACATCAATTCCTTTTCCCTTTGTAATATTTAAAATTTGTTCTTTTATATTTTTTTCGGTGGAATAAACAATTCCTCCTATAGCACCAAGAGAAATTGCTTTTGAAATTTTTTGTTCTGACGAAGATGTAACAAAAACATTTTTTGTGAACATTAAAGCAAATTGTAACGCAAACATTGCAACTCCACCACCGATACCGGTAATTAAAACAGTTTCGTCGGTTTTGGGTCTTGCTTTATTTGTTATTGCTCGAAATGCTGTTAATCCAGCAATTGGTAATGTGGCTGTTTCGTTAAAAGTTAGATTTTTTGGTTTGTCAAATAAATTTGTAATTGGAACCAAAACCTCTTCGGCGCAGGTCCCTGGTTTCGGCATTCCGAGAATCATCATATCTTTTTTTTGATATTCTGTGCTTTCTCCCCAATTAAATCCTGGATAAATGACAACATCTTTTCCGATTAAGTTTTTATTGTCATCGCTCCCTACTGAAATTACTTTTCCACTTCCATCTGATCCTAAAATTGCTGGGAGTTGGATGTTTGGATATTTATTTAAACGAATCCAAACATCTCTTCTGTTTAATGAGGCCGAATAAATTTGAACCACAGCTTCACCTTTATCGGGTTTTAGATTATTTATTTCTTCAACGACAAGCTGATCAACACCCCCGAAGCCCTTTAAAACCAATGCTTTCATTATAAAGTTGGGCTTTTTGATTCATCGCCGACTGCTTCAAAAAAATAATTTGATGTTTTAATTTCAAAAGTTTGCCCTTCGTGATAATTATTTTTAAAAATACTTTCAGCAATATTTATAACTTTTATTGTTGCCCAACATCCTTCAGTAATTAAAACTTCTCCATTATAAAGATGGTTCCCATTTAAAGAAAATTTATATTTTTTTCCAACGCTTAGTGGGTTGGTTGGGATTTTTTGATGAATCATTGTTTTTTTAGATATTTTTGAGTCGGTTTATCATTCCAAGATTTTTCTTTAATAACTTTACGAAAACATCTTCTTCAATCCAAATTGGGTTTTTCTTTAGATTTGCCCCTTATTTTAATTTCTCAAAACTATAAAAATACTTGCATTTAATACTGAAAAGGATTTAATTGTACTTGCCTTAGAGATGTGTTATGGGTTTTACAGGTTGATATTGTTGTAAGGCTGTATAGTACATTTTAAATAACTATTATTTAAAGGAGGTGAATTTAAGTGCTAGATACAATTCTTCAAGCGGCTGTTGCGTATGTTTTATTACGCGAATTACTAGGACTACTCAGTGTAAGTTTACCGGAAAAATATGGTTGGTTAGTGTGGGGTCTGTTAACCATTGCTGGCTGGTGGGTCGTTAGTTCGTATTTGGGGGCATATTGGAGTTGGTTAGCTATTTTTGCTGTTGGTGCTTATTGTAATAAATGCTGCAAATAATTTATTTAAATAAGTAAGCTTTGTTTTTAAATGGACACTTTTTGTGTCCATTTTTTTTATAGGGCTTGGTTGTTGGTGTTTCTTCTACTTTTAAAGATTATTTTCCTTTTTTGCTTTTCTTCTTAATATCATTCTTTGTTTCAGTTTTTTTGTCCGTTTTTGGTGATTTGGATTCTTCGATTTGTTTTTCTTCGTCAGTAGTCACAACAGCAACAGCAGCTATTTTATCTTTTTCGTCGAGTCTAATTAATCTTACTCCTGCTGTATTGCGACCACTTACTCGAATACTTGGCGCCGGTTGTCGAATTATTTTACCGTGAGATGTAACAACCACAACATCGTCTTTATCTGAAACTTCTTTTATTGCTATAAGTTTTCCTGTTTTGTCGGTTGCCTTTTGAGTAAATACACCTTTTCCTCCACGGTGACTAACTCGGTATTCATCTAATTTGGATCTTTTGCCATAGCCCTTTTCGCTGGCAACAAGAATTGTAGAGTTTTTATTATTGGTTGCAACCGCGCCTACAACCTTATCTCCTTTTCTAAGTCGTATTGCGCGAACACCAGAAGCAGAGCGCCCCATCACGCGAGCTTCTTTTTCTTTAAATCGAATTGCAAGACCATCGTGAGAGCCAATAAAAATATCTTGTGAGCCGTTTGTTAATTTTACATCACAAAGTTTATCGGCTTTTTTTAGTTTTATGGCAACAATTCCATTTTTACGTGGATTGCTATAATCAGACAAAGAGGATTTTTTTATAATTCCATTTTCTGTTACCATGGTAACATATAAATTTTCCTCAAAAGATTTTACTGGAAGAAATGTTGTAATTTTTTCTTGTGGCTCTTTTGAAATTAAATTTACAATTGCTTTCCCTTTTGAAATTCGAGATCCCTCTGGAACTTCAAAAACTTTTAACCAATAACATCTTCCTAAATCTGTAAAAACTAAAATGTATTCGTGTGTGCTTGCAATAAACATTCCTGTAACAAAATCATCTTCTCTAGAAGAGGCACCCATTACTCCTTTTCCACCTCTTCCTTGAGTTCTATAATCACTCGTTGGTGTGCGTTTAATATATCCTTGATGCGAGATTGTTATAACAACGTTTTCATCCGCTATAACATCTTCTAGTTTAAACTCTTCTGATTTATAAATTATTTCTGTTTTACGCTTGTCTGAGTATTTTCTTTTAATTTCCCTTAATTCTTCTTTTATGATTTCCAGTTGCATGCGTTTGCTTGCAAGGATTGATTTTAATTTTGAAATTAATTTTATTATTTCACGATACTCTTCTTCTACTTTTGATCTTTCGAGTCCAGTTAGTTTTTGCAATCTCATTTCTAAAATTGACTTAGCTTGGATTTCAGAAAGTTTAAATTTTTTCATTAATCCAAGCTTTGCGGTCTCAACATCTTTTGATGCTTTTATTAATTTTATTATTGCATCAATATTATCAAGAGCAATTATATATCCCTCAAGAATGTGGGCTCGGGCTTCCGCTTCTTCTAAATCAAATTTTGTTCTTTTAACAATTATTTCATTGCGGTGCTCAAGGTAAAACTTCAAAATTTCTTTTAATTGTAAAACTCTCGGTCTTCCATCAACAAGAGCCAGCATAATAATTCCAAATGTGGTTTGCATGGATGTGTGCACGTACAGATTATTTAAAACTACAGCTGCATTACCATCTCGTTTAAGCTCGATTACAATTCTCATTCCATCACGATCTGATTCGTCGCGAATATCAGATATATCCTCAACTTTTTTATCTCGAACTAAGTCAGCAATTCTTTCAATTAGAAAAGCTTTATTAACTTGATAAGGAAGCTCACTTATAATAATTCTTTCTCTATCTCCTTTGCTGGTTTCGATAACAGCTTTTGCACGGATAGTTATTTTGCCTCTTCCTTTTTCATATGCTTCGCGAACACCATCGTAGCCGTAAATAATTCCACCTGTTGGAAAGTCAGGTGCAATTATATGCTTCATTAATTTTTTATTTTCAATTTCTGGTTCGTCAATCATTAGCAATAAGCCATCAATAACTTCTCCCAAGTTATGGGGTGGTATATTTGATGACATACCGACAGCAATTCCACTTGAACCATTAATTAAAAGATTTGGAATTTGAGCCGGTAAAACTGTTGGCTCAGATAGCGTATCATCAAAATTTGGAGTAAACGCAACGGTGTTTTTATTTAAATCGCGAAGCATTTCTTCTGCTATTTTAGAAAGTCTAACTTCTGTATAACGCATTGCTGCTGGTGAATCACCATCAACCGATCCAAAATTTCCTTGGCCATCAACAAGTGTGTAACGAAGTGAAAAATCTTGAGCCATTCTTACAATTGAATCGTAAACCGAGGTCTCGCCATGTGGATGATATTTACCAAGAACCTCTCCAACAATTCTTGCGCTTTTTTTATAGGTTTTCCCTGCAGCAAGGCCAAGATCTTGCATCCCGTAAAGAACTCTTCTGTGAACTGGTTTCAATCCATCTCGAACATCGGGTAGTGCGCGCGAAACTATTACAGACATCGCGTAATCGATGTAAGAACTCTTCATTTCTTCTTCAATATCAACGGGGACAATTTTTTCGTTTATAGCCATAAATTATTTTCTAATTAAGTCTGTTTTTAAAATTCAGCTTGCTTTTTATATGCCAAGTTTGTTAAGTGCAAAATCTATTTTACTCTTTAATCCGAGTTTATAACCAAACTTACTCGCGGTTCCTCTTCCTGCGTGTTCAATATAATTCTCAATTGGGAAGCTGAGTAAAGAAAATCCATTTTGGTTTGCCTCTTTAAAATTTTCATACGATGGTAACCCTTGGTGACAAAACTCTGGAAACAAAAAATATGATTCTCTTTTTAACATCATGTACGAGCTTCGCACAATTGGTATCCCGTTTGTTTTTGTAATAAATCCTCTTTTGTTTACGCTGTCTCGTTTTCCAATTGCATAATTTTTTTCAGAAACCGAGAGCTCACTCATCATTTTTTCAAGAAACCCACCATAAATAGTTTTTGTGTCGCTATCTAAAAAAAACAAATATTTTGTGAATGTTGTTTTTATTGCCAGGTTCATCGCTGGGCCATGAAAAATATTATTTGATAAAAATAAAGTTTTAGTTTTACTGTTTTTTTTTGATAGTGCTAAAATTACATCTTTTGATAATTCATCCTTTGAACCATTATCAATAATTAATAATTCTTCTTCTGGATAAAATTTACGAAACGATTCAACGGCAGTTTTAATTAAATCAGGTGTTTGAAAATTAATAACGATAGTTGTTAAATCACTCATATTTAAACATCCAAATTGCGAACATATTTTGCATTTTTCTCAATAAACTGTCTACGGGGTTCAATTTCTTCTCCCATTAAAGTTGAGAATGTTTTTGCTGCGTCGGCCGCTCTTTCAATCCCCACCTGTAAAAGTGTTCTTGTTTCTGGATTCATAGTTGTGCTCCAAAGTTGCTCGGGGTTCATTTCTCCAAGACCTTTAAATCGCGAAATTACAATATTAGATTTTGAAGAAGAAACCATTTCTTCTTCTTCACCTTCGGCTACTTCTACCGGCTCTTCTTTTTTTTGTGATTTTTTTTCTGATTTTATTTTTTTAAGAATTTCATTTCGCTCGGCATCATCGAATGCGTAATATTCTTGTTTCCCTTTTTTAATTTTATAAAGTGGTGGTTGCGCAATATAAATATTTCCTTGTTCGATTAACTCTCTCATATATCTAAAAAACAATGTCAGTATAAGAGTTCTAATGTGAGATCCATCTACATCAGCATCGCACATTAAAATTATTTTGTGATAACGAACTTTAGTAGGATCAAAATCTTCTCCAGCACCAGTTCCGATTGCTGTAAAAATATTTCTAATTTCTTCATTCTCAAACATTTTATGGAGTCGTGCTTTTTCAACATTTAAAATTTTCCCTTTTAGAGGAAGAATTGCTTGAAATCTTCTATCGCGTCCTTGCTTTGCGCTACCTCCTGCAGAGTCTCCCTCAACCATAAATAATTCACAATCTTCTGGATTGCGGTTTGAACAGTCTGCTAATTTTCCTGGAAGTCCGCCAGAATCAAGTGCGTTTTTTCTGCGAGTTAGATCTCTTGCTTTGCGAGCTGCTTCGCGAGCTTCGGCTGCTCGTAAACTTTTTTCAATAATTCTTTTTCCATCTGGGGAATTTTGTTCAAGCCAATCACTAAGCGCGGAACCTAAAACTCCCTCAACAATGCCTTTAATTTCACCATTACCAAGCTTTGTTTTTGTTTGTCCTTCAAATTGTGGTTCGGGAACTTTTATACTAACAATTGCAGTCAACCCTTCACGAAAATCATCTCCTGTAAGTTGAACACCGTTTTCTTTTACAATATTATTTTTATAAGCAAAGCCATTTAATGTTCTGGTAAGCGCTGTTCTAAAACCAACTAAGTGCGTTCCTCCCTCGTGAGTGTTAATGTTGTTTACATACGTAAATACATTTTCAGCATATTCGTTGTTATACTGGAGGGCAACTTCAACTTCAACTGTGCGTCCATGTTCATCTTTGTCGTGGCCGCTGCAATAAAAAATATTTTTCATTACTGTCGGGCGGCCGGAATCCATATAACGAACAAATTCAGAAATTCCACCTTTGTAATGAAATGTGTCTGTCTCTTCCTGTTTACTTCTGAGATCTGAAATTTCAAGAGTAACCTCTTTATTTAAAAACGCAAGTTCCCGAAGTCGTTCGGCTAAAGTTTCATATTTAAAAACTCTACTTTTAAAAATTTCACCATCAGGCATAAAGGTTATTTTTGTTCCGGTTTTGTTTGATGGTGACTTGCCAATAGTTTTTACGGGTTGTTGTGGGTCTCCCTTTTTATATTTTTGATAAAATATTTTTCCATCTCGATACACTTCTACTTCTAGGGTTTCACTTAATGCGTTCACACAAGAAACACCAACACCGTGCAATCCACCAGAAACTTTGTAACTTGATTTATCAAATTTACCACCGGCGTGAAGAACGGTCATAACTACTTCAAGTGCGGATCGTTTTTCTTCTTTATGAATATCGGTTGGTATGCCGCGACCATCATCAATAACTGTAATGCTATCATCATTATTAATTAAGACTTTAATGTTTTTACAATAACCAGCCAAAGCCTCATCGATTGAATTATCAACAACCTCATAAACAAGATGGTGAAGTCCGCGAGAGCCAGTATCTCCAATATACATTGCTGGTCTACGACGTACCGCTTCAAGACCCTTTAAAACCGTTATGTCTTCTGCGGAATAAGACCCCTCTGTTTTGTTTTTTTTATTTATAATATCTTTTTTGCTCATTTAGTTTTTATCTGAAAATTATATTTTTAATTGCTTTTGATTCTGTTTTAGTGTGGATTTTTTCTAAGATTTCTTTTTTTCTAAAAGTTAATTCTGCTTGCCATGGTGCGCTGTTTACTTTTACTACGAGTGTATTATTTTGAATTTTTTCGGGTGTTGTAACTTTTGAAATTTTTTCACCGACTATTTCTTCCCAATTTGAAAAAGCTGAATATTGATCGATTTTTTGTTTTATGCCGAGACTTTTTAAAGTTGCCTCGATTGCCTCTTTTAAATTTTGAATATTATTTTTTTTCATTCTTTATAAACACTTGTTGCTAAAAACGAAGAGCCCTCTTTAATGATAAATTTTTCTATTGCGCTTCCAAACTTTTCAAACGTTTTTGATTCTGTAGAAATTGTTGTAGTTATAAATGTTTGCCCAAGAGTTAAAAGTTTTACAAGTAATCGTTCTGTTCTTAAATTATCAAGCTCGCTAAAAATATCATCTAATAAAACAATTGGTGTTTCGTGACAAGCTTCTTGTAAAAAAGAATATTCTGCAAATTTAAGTGTAATTAAAATAGTTTTATGTTGACCCTGCGATGCAAACTGAATTACAGGATGACCATTTAATTTAAAAACCAAATCATCGCGGTGTGGCCCAACCAGTGAAACACCTCTTTGTGCTTCTTTAAATTTTTCTTTTATAAGTTCTTTATTAAGGCTTGTTTCTATTTCTGAAATCGAAGTATTTTTTGATAACTCAAATTGAGTTTTATATTCCATATCTATCTCTTCTTTAAATCCAGATATTTCAGAATAGTTTTTAGTTAGGTGTGGCTTAAAATCATTTACAAAATTTATTCTGTGGTGAATAATTTTTGATCCTCGTTTAATTAATAGTTCGTTCCATGGTTCAATTAATTCTTTATTAAATTTAGTTTCTGGGTTTGAAAGTATTGCATTTCGTTGTTTTATAATTCGTTTATAATCAAGCAAATCCTCTAAATAGCTTTTACTTGACTGAGAAAGTAAAATATCTAAAAATTTTCTTCTTTCAGCTGGACCGCCCATTGTTATTGAAGAAAGTTCGGGATAAAGAAACACAACTGGGAACCTTCCAACCGCCGATGACATATTTGAAATATTTAAATTATTAATTAAAAAGTTTTTTTCTTTTTTTTCATAATTATACCTGATTTGGTTTTTATAAGTGAATCCAATATCCGATGTAAGTGTTGAAAAAATTGAAAACCATGTTTTGTTAAATTGGAGTGGTTCGTAGTCGTGATTAGTAAAAATACTTTTTGTTAAACAACAATACGAAATAGCTTCAATTAAACTTGTTTTGCCTTGTCCATTATCTCCAGAAATGAGATTAATTTTTGGTGAAAAAGTTAATTTTGAATCTGTATGATTTCTAAAATTCGAAAGCTGTATTTCGGATAAAACCATTTTTTAGTTAAATCTTAAGCGTTTAACCTTAAAGGCATAATGAGCATTAAAAGATTTTCGTTTGTGTTTTTTTCTGTATCTGGTTCTAAAATTACTGCGCGCGATTGGGTTTGTAATTTAAAAATTATATCATCTCCCGGTATATGAGATGCTACTTCAATTAAATATTGTGAATTAAAACCAATTTCAAACTCATCCCCAGAGTATTCGCATTGAACTTCTTCTTGAGCTTCTTTTCCAAAATCAACATCCTTTGCTGATACTTGAATTTCGTTGTTTTTTAAAAATAATCTAATTTGATAATTTGTTGAACTTGAATAAAGAGAAACTCTTTTTATAGAAGAAATAAATTCTTGTTTATCAACTCTTAGTGTTAAATTATTTTCTAGTGGAATAACAGCTTCATAGTTTGGATATTTTTCTTCAATTAAACTTGACGTTATAACTGAATTATCAAAATAAAACGAAATTTGTTTTCCGTTTGTTGATATTTTTGTTTTTTCTCCGGTGATTAATTTTTCAACAACAGAAAGCGTGTTTAATGGAATTATAATTTCTTGTGATTCATTTTTCTTTTCATTTTTAATTGTATATCTAACCAATCTATGACCATCAGTTGTTACAAAAATTATTTTATCGTTTTTAAAGTTTAAATAAGCGCCTGACATTGAAATTCTTTTTTCTTCAGAATTAATTGCAAATTTAACTGTTTTAAAAATTTTTCTTAATTGATCTGTGTTAAACTCAACTTCGTTTTCCGAAACAGCTTTAGGAATTTCAGGAAAATTTTCAGTATTTATTCCGGAAATAGAATAATTTCCTTTTCCTGCTTTTATTTTTATTTTTTTAGTTTCGTCATCAATTGAAAATTGAATATCTGTTGCTGAAATACTTTTTATAGTTTGATAAATTGTTTCAATTGGAACAGCTATTTCTCCTTTATCGTTTGATTCTATATTAATAACTGTAATAAGTGTTATTTTTAGATCGGTTGTATAAATTGTTAATTTTCCTTTTTCTAATTTAAATAAAGCATTATTTAATTCTTGAACAATTGATCTTGTTGGAACAAGGGTTATTGATTGAGAAAAAGCTTTTTCAATTTCATTTTTTTTGACTATAAACTTCACGTTGTCTCCTGTTTTAAGTTATAATTAAATAATAAACAATTTACTAAATAATAGAACTGCTTCAAATTTTATATAATAAATAT
>JAQCAB010000027.1 GCA_027622375.1 Bacteroidota bacterium | reverse complement strand
TGTACCAAATTACAGAGATCTTACTCCCGAAGATGAAAAAAAATTATTAGACCGACATTTGAATCGAGTTACTGATACATGTATTCCGGAAGAAGAAGCAATGCGCAGAATTGAACGACACTTGGCAGAATTATGGACGAGATATGATAGCCAGGGGAAAAGTCAATTCCCTCACGAATTTATTTACGAACTTATTTTGAGTGGTAAATTAAAAAATGATTATCAAATTGATCCAAAAAATAGTTGGATGGTTGCAGCAGCAGAAAAAAATTTACCAATGTTTGTTCCCGGCTGGGAAGATTCCACAAGCGGAAATACGTACACTGCAAGATGTATAAAAAAAGAAATTAAAAATCCTCACACGGTAAAAACCGGAATTGAATATATGATGTCGCTCGAGAGTTGGTATTCTAAAAATTGTAAAAATTCATCAATTGGTTTTTTTCAAATTGGAGGAGGAATCGCCGGAGACTTTCCTATTTGTGTTGTGCCAATGATGTATCAGGATATGAAAAAAACCGATACGCCTGAGTGGGGATATTTTTGTCAAATTAGTGACTCAACAACAAGTTACGGTTCGTATTCCGGTGCAGTGCCGAACGAAAAAATTACTTGGGGTAAATTAAATGTAGATACTCCAAAATTTATTATCGAGTCAGATGCATCGATAGTTTGTCCTTTAATGTTCGCTTACATTTTAGGGTGGTAAAATAATTTTATCTAGAAAATTAAAATTAAAAAAACAAAAATAGATAAAGATGTAATATTACCGACTATTGAAATTTAATTTGTAAGAATAGTTATCTACAATGATTAAAAAAGCTAAAACTCTTTTATTTACAAAAATATCCCAAAAAGGATTTATACCAAATCATGTTGCGGAGCTTGGAGTTTATCATCCCGAAACTTCAAATATAATTGACTATATAAATTTGGGAATTCGCACAATGCTTGTTGAGCCAGATCCAAAATCAATTAATTTAATTACAAATTATTTTTTAAATTTTAAAAATGTAAAACTTTTCCCTTTTGCAATTTATGATTTTAATGGTGAATTAGAATTAGTTCATCGCGAAGCATCAACATTTGTAAGTAGTTTACCAAAAAGTCCGGCTCTAATTAATGATGATTATAAAATTGATAAAAAAGATATTTTTAAAGTTGAATCAAAAACTTTTGATCAAGTAGATGATAGCACTATTGATTTAATTAGTATTGATATTGAGGGAGGCGAATGGTTTGTTTTAAAATATATGAAGAGTAAACCAACAGTAATTTCAATTGAAACTCATGGCGCGGTTTATATAAACCCATTTATAAAACAAATTAATGAGTGGGTAATAAGCAACAATTATAAAATTTTATATAAAGATTATACTGATACTGTTTTTGTAAATCAAAATATCGAGATCAATTTAAATGATAAATTAAATCTCTTTATAATGGATTTTTATTTGTCTTACAGGAGAGTGAAAATAAAAATTGAAAAGTTTGTTAAATCAATTATTAAAAAAATTAATAGCTGACTTTTAAAACTTCTGCTAATTCATTTAATGGTGGGTTGTGCATTACAACTGAATTTGAATTATCTCCCTCTATTATATGGAATGTCGGAATTACTCTTCTTCCACCAGACCAATTTATAACTTGCTCTGCTGCAGATTCATTTTTATCAATATCAATTTCCTCGTATTGAATATTTTTTTCTTTTAAAAAGCGTTTTGCATTTACACAATCGCTGCACCACGAAGTTGAATACATAATTATTTTTTGCATCTTAATTTTTCCTTTTATGCATTAAATTTTTTACAATATTAATTAAAATAGAATTCGGAATAATATTTTCTAAACCTATTAATAATTTATTTATCATTCCCGGAATTACTACGCGTCTTCCTTTTATCAAACCAAAGTAACCACACTTTGCAACAAATTCAGCACTTTTTGTTAAAACTGAATTCATCATCATCGCCTTATTTGCACCAGCTCTTTCTTGAAATCCTGTTGGAACCGGTCCCGGGCATAACGCAGTTACAGTAATTCCCCTCCCTTTTAATTCGCTTGAAAGTGATTCTGAAAAACTTAATACAAAACTTTTTGTAGCATAATAAATTGCCATAAAAGGACCAGGCTGAAATGCCGCCATCGATGCAACATTTAAAATTTTACCTTCTTTTTTTTCTAACATTGAAGGTAAAATTAAATGAGTTAAATTAATTAAAGTTGTAATATTTAACTGCACCATTTTGGAATTTGTTTCAAAATCCGATTCAGTAAATTCACCAAATGTTCCAAACCCGGCGTTATTTACTAAAACTTTAATTGATATTTTTTTTCGAGATAAAAGCTGGACAACCTCTTTTGCAGAATTTGTTTCTTCTAAATCTTTCTCAATTATTTCAGATTCTGTTCCAAATAGTTTATAAAGTTCATCCGCTAAATTTTGTAAAACTTTTTTCCTTCTTGAAATCAAAACTAAATCATATCCATTTTTAGCAAATTGAATTGCAAGCTCTTTCCCAATCCCACCAGATGCACCTGTAACGAGTGCGTATTTTTTTTTCATCTCGCCATTATTAATTTCCATTTAATTATTTTTTCGTTTAACAAGAGTTAATAATGTGTACAAAGCAACATCTTCATGAAATTGATTTTTTACAACTACATCCCAATGAACAATTCCATTTGGATCACCAATTTTTAACTGTTTATTTTTACAAGTTAGTTGAACGTAAATTGAATCATTCGGGAAAACTGGTTTTATAAATCTTAAATTTTCAAGACCGTAATTTGCAAGCACTGGTCCCGGATTGGGCCAAACAAATAATCCCGCAGCAGCCGAAAGTACAAAATATCCATGAGCAACTCTTCTTCCAAAAATAGATTGCATTGCAAGATCGTCTTCTTTGTGTGCATAAAAATGATCACCACTTAAATTTGTAAAATTTAAAATATCTTCTTCTGTAATAATTCTTTCTTTTGTTGTAACTGAATCTCCAATTTTTAATTCCTCAAAATATTTTTTAAAAGGGTGTATAGATTCATCTTTTTCAGCACCTTTTACAAATTCATCTGCAATATTCATTAAAGTATTTGGAGATGCTTGCACAGCAACCCGTTGCATGTAATGTAAAACCGAACGACTTCCACCAAGTTCTTCACCGCCACCAGCTCTTCCTGGTCCGCCATGTACTAAATGTGGCATCGGTGAACCATGACCTGTTGATTCTTTTGCACTATATTTATTTACAAACATTAATCTGCCGTGATAAGATCCAATTCCATAAACAATTTCGCGAGCAAATAAATCATCATCTGTAAAACAAGAGGCGACTAAACTTCCATTCCCTTTTTTTACAATAGAACAAAGTTCATCAACATTTTCATATCCCATTACAGTTGTAACCGGACCGAAAGCTTCAATTGAATGAACTTCTTCGTTTGTGTTTGGATTTTTACAATATAAAAGAGTCGGACTAAAAAATGATCCATTATCAATTCCGAGACCTTTTAAATTTAAATTATTTTTTCTGGTAAAAGCCAATTCGCAATTTTTTTGTATTTCACTAACTTTTGAATCAACCTCGCTTGCCTGCATTTTACTTACAAGTGGTCCCATCATAACTTCACTTTCAGATGGATCGCCAATTATAATTTCCGAAATTCTTTTTTTAAGATTTTCGATTACATCGTTTACAAAATTATTTGGGACAATTGCTCTTCTTATCGCCGTACATCGCTGTCCCGTTTTTGACTTCATCTCTTTAATAATTTCATCAATATATAAATTGAATTCATCGCTGCCGGGAATTGCATCTTTACCCAAGATTGAACAATTTAAAGAATCAGCTTCCATATTAAAACGGATTGAATTTTGCTGAACATTTTTATTTGTTCTCAATTTTAAACCTGTTGATTGCGAGCCGGTAAAAGTTACAACGTCTTGGCAATTTAAATAATCAAAAATATTCCCGGCACTTCCACAAATTAATTGCAAGCTTCCTTCTGGTAGAATCCCGGAATTAATAATTTCTTTCACAACTCCAAATGCAACGTAACAAGTTTGAGTAGCTGGTTTTATTATTGATGGCATTCCCGCAATAAAAGTTGGCGCAAATTTTTCTAGCATTCCCCAAGTTGGAAAATTGAAAGCATTAATATGTAGCGCAACTCCTTCAAGTGGAAGCATTAAATGGCGAGCTTTAAATGTTCCCCCTTTTGAAAGTTCTTCAACTCCACCTTCGAGATGAAATTTTTTATTTGATAATTCTTTTCTTGCTTTACTTGAAATTGTAAAAAGAGTTCCTAATCCACCATCAATATCAAGCCACGAATCACTTTTTGTAGCACCACTCCAGGCAGAAAGTTTATAAAATTCTTTTTTCTTTTCGGATAAATATTTTCCCAACTCTTTTAAAATATTTGCCCGTTCGTGGATTGTAAATTTTCTTAAATTTTTTCCTCCAATTTGGCGGGCATAAATTACTGCTTCATCAAAATTATTTAAATCACAAACTTCTGCAACTTTTGATCCATTAACCGCATTATGTAATTCTTTTGGGCTTCCACTTCCATTAATCCAATTTCCATTTATGTAACTTTCAATTTTCATTTATTTATTTTTTGTTTCTTTCCAGGTAATAAATGATTTTGGTTGTTTTTTCTTTTTTGATTTTGCTTTTGTAAGAGCGGGAACTAACTTCATTGTTCTAAAATTATCAATTGTTAATTGTTGATATAGTTTTGTCCCTTTGGTTTTCCATTCGAGCATTTTAGCCGGTACATTTTTAATAATTTTTGCAGGCGCACCGACTACAACTTTCCGTGGTGGTATTTTCATTTCAGCCGGAATAAAAGTTAATGCTCCAATAATACATTCATCTCCAATTTCTGCATAATCCATCACAACTGAATTCATTCCAATTAAAGTATTTTCTCCAATTTTTGCTCCATGAATTACAGATCCGTGACCAATGTGTGCCATTTTTTTTAGATAAACTTTTGCCGCAGGGAAAGCATGTAAAATACAACCATCTTGAACATTGCAACCATCTTCAATAATTATTTCTCCCCAATCGCCGCGTAAACTTGCCGAAGGCCCAACATAAACTTTTTTACCAATTGTTACATTCCCCGTAATAGTTGCAGTTGGATGAATGAATGCAGTTTTATCAATTACAGGGGTAAATCCATTAAAAGAATAAACCATTGGATTGGAAAAAATATTTTTCTTTTTCATTTTTTAAATTCGCTCTATAATAGTTGACATTCCTTGGCCAACACCAACACACATCGTACAGAGCGCATAATTTTTATTTTTTTCCTGAAGTTCCAAAGCAGCTGTTAAAATTAATCTTGCGCCAGACATTCCGAGCGGATGACCTAATGCAATTGCTCCTCCATTTGGATTTACTCTTTCATCATTTATATCAATTTTTAATTCTTGTAAACATCCTAAAACTTGTGCAGAAAATGCTTCGTTAATTTCAATGATATTAATTTTATTTAATTCAAGTGAAGAATTTTGTAAAACTTTTTTTGTTGATGATACCGGACCCAATCCCATTAATCGCGGTTCAACTCCACAAACTGCTGTAGAAATAAATTTTGCAATTGGTTTTAAATTATATTTTTTGATTGCATTTTCAGATGCTAACAATATTGCGCAAGCTCCATCATTAATCCCTGATGAATTACCAGCTGTAACAGTTCCATCTTTTTTAAATGCAGGTTTTAAAGTTGCAAGTTTTTCTAAACTTGTTTCAAAACGTGGATATTCATCTGTTTCAAAAATAATTTTTTCTTTTCCTTTTAAAATTTCTATTGAGGTAATTTCTTTTTTAAATCTTCCGCTTTTAATTGATTTAATTGCTTTTTGTTGAGAATTAAAAGCAAACTCATCTTGAAGTTTTCTTGAAATTTTTAAATATTCCGCAACATTTTCGGCAGTTTGCCCCATCGAGTCAATTCCATAAATTTCTTTCATTTTAGGATTTACAAATCGCCAGCCAATTGTTGTATCAAAAATTTCTGGGGTTCGTGAAAATGTTTCGCCAGATTTTGCAATAACCCAAGGTGAACGACTCATATTTTCAACTCCACCAGCAATAAATAAATCTCCATTGCCACTTGAAATTGAGTTTGCAGCAATTGAAACCGCATTCATTCCAGAAGCGCAAAGACGATTTATTGTAACTCCCGGCACCGTTTGAGGAAGTCCTGCAAGTAACAAAGCCATTCTTGCTATGTTACGATTATCTTCTCCAGATTGATTTGCGCAACCAAATATTACATCGCTTATTTCGGAAGAGTCAATATTTTTATTTTTTTCAATTAGTTTTCTAATTACAAAACTTGCTAAATCATCTGCACGAACAGATGAAAGCGCTCCGCCATATTTTCCAATTGCGGTGCGAACTCCATCAACTATGTAAACTTCATTTTTCATTTTCAATTGTGTTTTTTGATGTTCTGTAAACTGTTCCTTTAAAAATCCCTACAACAATTTTTTTTTGATTTATTAATTTAACATCATAATTCCCAATTTTATTACTTTTACTTATTTCTATAGCAACTGCAATTATTGTATCTCCAACTTTTGCAGCATTCGGAATTGCCAAACTTGAATTTATACTTACCGAAATTTTACCATGCGAGTTTGATGCAAAAGCAAAAGCGCTATCTGCAATTGAAAATAAAATTCCTCCATGGCAAACAAAATATCCGTTCAACATTTGTTTTGTAATTTTTGCTGATAGTTTACAAAACCCCGGTTTTACTTCTAAAATTTTTAATTTCATCCATTTACTGAAAGCATCATTACTCATCATTTTATCAACTGTTTTTACGGCTAATTTTTTACGAGTCATTTTTATTTTCAGTTTTTTCAAGTTCTAAAATTAACGGGCAAACTTTATAACGGTCATCTTTATTTTTAGTTTCAAGATTGTTTAAAATATTAATAATATTCTTATAACCAATTTCTTTTCCCCAATTTAATAACCCTTTTGGATAATTTGCTCCCTTTTGCATTGCAAGTTCAATATCATTATATGTTGCTATCTTTTCCTGTAAAGCGAAATAAGCTTCATTTACAAGCATAGAAATTATTCTTGTAAATATTTTATTGCCCAAATCTATATTATTGAAATCTGTTTTTTTAATTTCTGGATTTTTGTAGTCATAAAATCCGATTCCGGTTTTTTTGCCGAGTAAATTATTTTGAACCATCTTTTTTTGTAAGCCAGATGGTCTAAATCGTGCATTATTGTTAAAACTTTTATAAACAGATTCCGTTACTGAAAAATTTACATCAATTCCAATTAAATCCATTAATTCAAATGGTCCCATTTTAAAATTTCCAAATTTTTTCATCGCCCAGTCAACTGTTTCAATATCAGCAATTTTTTCTTCAAGAATTTTTAAAGCTTCCAAATAAAATGAACGAGCAATTCTATTTACCAAAAATCCGGAAGTGTCTTTTACAATTACAGGAATTTTTTTCCAACTCAAAATTAATTCTTTAACTTTATCGGTAATATTTTTATCAGTTTCAGATGTAAAAATAATTTCAACTAATTCCATTAAAACTGGTGGATTGAAAAAATGCATTCCTAAAAATCTATTTTTTATTTTTAAGTTTGAAGAAAGTTTTTCAATGCTGAAGGAGGATGTGTTTGAAGCTAATACTGCATTTGGCGAAACAATCTCTTCAATTTTAGAATATAATTTTTTTTTTGAATCTTCATCTTCAATTATAGCTTCTAAAATCAAATCTGAATTTTTTAAATCTGCAATAGAATCTGCAATTAAAATATTATTTAGAATTGATTTATATTCATTATCAGTTAATTTATTTTTTTCAACAAATCTATTTAATGAATTTTCTATTAATTGAATTCCCTTTTTTAATGATTCAATATTACTATCGTATAAAATTACTTTATGATTGAAAGTAGCAGCAACTTGAGCAATTCCACTCCCCATAGTTCCTGAGCCAATAATTCCGATTACAGGAAAGCTCATTAAATTTTATTCACCTGTAAAATTTGGATTTCGTTTTTCCAAAAACGAATTAATCCCCTCTTTAAAATCTTTTGTAAAGCCAGCAAGTTCTTGAAGTTTAGCTTCGAGAGATAATTGATTTTGTAAATTGTTCGAGAAAGATTCATTCATCAATTTTTTAATATATCCAATTGCCTTAGTTGGCATTTTAGATAACCGCTCAGCAAGTTTTAATGATACTTCCTCTAACAAATTTCCGGGAACACATTTGTAAATCATTCCAATTTTTTCTGCATCAAGAGCCAAAACTTTATCAGCAAGCATTAACAATTCAGTTGCTTTTGAAAATCCAACAAGTCGCGGTAAAAAAAATGATCCACCAGCATCTGGGATTAAACCAATTTTACTAAACGATTGAATAAAACTTGCCTTCTCGCTTGCGACTACAAAATCACAAGCAAGCGCAATATTTGCACCAGCACCGGCAGCTACACCATTTACTCCGCATACAATTGGTTTTTCAATTTCACGGATTTTTAAAATAATTGGTTCATAAGTTTTTTTCAAAATTTCACCAAGATGAATTTCATTTTGGCTTGATGCTAGAAATTCATTTATATCCTGACCGGCGCAAAAACCACGACCGTTGCCGGTTAAATAAATTGCCCGAATATTTTTATCTTCGCTGCAAGTATTTAATGTGGCTGCAAATTCATTTGACATTTCAATTGTAAAACTATTTAAAACTTCAGGTCGATTAAATCTAATTATTCCAATCTGATTTTGAATTTCGAATTTGATATTATTCATTTTATATAGATTTGAAGTAGTCAAACGGAGTTAAACAATTTTCACAAAAATAAAAACTTTTGCACGCTGTTGAACCAAATTCACTTTTTAAAATTGTTTTAACTGAATTGCAATACGGGCAATTGATTTTATTTAATTTGAATTCGATGCTATTAAAATTTTTTTGAGGTGGTGTAATTCCTGATTCAATTAATTTTTTCTTTCCTTCATCAGTCATCCAATCAGTTGTCCAAGCGGGCGAAAGATTTGTAATTATTTCAAAATCATAAAAATTATTTTTTAAAATTTCAGAGATTTGATTTTCAATCATCTTCATTGCCGGGCAACCACTATAAGTTGGTGTAATTGAAATTTTATATTTGTTATTTTCAAATTCAACATTTCGTAAAATCCCTAATTCAATTATATTTATTTCAGGAATTTCAGGATCTTTAATTTGAGAAAGTAGTTTATAAATATCATTCATTTTTGGAACTTCTGTATTTACCATTTTGCGCCGGGATATGCGCGAACTACGATTTGCATTTCGCTTAATAAATGATCTAAATGTTCGGTATGTTTTCCGCTGCGACCGTTAAAAATATTTTCTTCTTTATTTTCCAGGATTTTCAAAGTTGCTGTTTTTAAATGTTGTGTAACTTTATCTAACCATTCATTTTTTAATTTAAAGGATTCAATTGCAATATTTTCTTCAGCTAGTTTTTTTTCAATTTCATTTTCATTAAATAATTCATTTGTATAAGCCCATAATTCATTTAATGCATTTTGAGATTTTTCGTGACTGATTTCGGTCCCATCTCCTAAACGTAAAACCCACTCACTCGAGTGCCGCAAATGATATTTAACTTCTTTTAAAGATTTTTGTGCAATATTTGCAATCTGGTTATGCTTTGAGTTTTGAAGTTGTTGATATAAAAGGAAAGTATAATTATCAACTAAAAATTGACGGAAAATTGTGAACGCAAAATCCCCTTTTGGCAATTCCATTATTAAAAGATTTTTAAACTGATTTGGATTGCGTAAATAAGCTAAATCATCGGTGGTTTTTCCATTCCCAATTTCTTCTGCAGCTGCATTTAAAAAAAAAGTTGCCTGCCCTAAACAATCTTGCGCAATATTGGCAAGCGCAATATCTTCTTCCAAAATTGGCGCGTGGCCACACCACTCCGAAAGTCGATGGCCAAGAATTAATCTATCATCCCCAAGTTGAAGCAAGTAATCAACTACATTTTTATTTTTTAAATTCATTTTTCATTCCGTCGGGAAGTTTGTAAAATTGTGGATGCCTGTAAATTTTATCTTCAACTGTTCCAAAAAATGAATCGTTATCTTTTTGAGTTGATGCAATAATATCTTTTGATTTTACAACCCAAATATTTTCAAATTTTTCTCTTCTCGAATAAACATCTCTTGCATTTTGCAAAGCCATTTCTTTATCTGCAGCTCGCAAACTCCCTGCATGAATATGTGCTTCACCAGTTTTTCCCTGTAAAAATACTTCCCACAATTCCCATTGATCGTTTTTATTTTCTTCGGCCGTCATTAAGCTGCCTTTAAATTATTTTTTTTATTTTCATAAGTAGTTGCAGCATCACGTACCCAAGAATTTCCGAAATGAGCATTTTTTCTTGCGCCCAATCTTTCTTTATTGCACAAACCATTCCCATTAATAACATTATAAAATTCTTCCCAATTTATTTCTCCCGTATCCCATTTCCCTGTTTTTTGATTGTAGTTTAAATTTGGATCGGGGATTTCAAGTCCAAAAACTTTTGCTTGTTCAACAGTAATATCAATAAATCTTTGACGCAATTCATCGTTCGATTTCATTTTTATTTTCCACTTCAAAAGTTCACCACTATTTGGTGAGTTTGAATCATGCGGGCCAAACATCATTAAAGTTGGCCACCACCATCTGTTAAAAGATTCTTGAGCCATTTCCCTTTGCTCTTTTGTTCCAGAGCAAAGCACACCAACAATTTCCATTCCTTGAATTTTGTGGAAATTTTCTTCTTTACAGATTCTAAGTAAACTTCTGCTGTAGGGTCCATACGAACATCTTGCCATTGTAGTTTGATTTATAATTGCAGCTCCATCAACAAGCCAACCAATCATTCCAATATCAGCCCAAGTTAAAGTTGGATAATTAAATATTGAAGAATATTTTGCTTTCCCTTCATGAAGTTGGTCGAACATTTCTTCGCGAGTAGTTCCGAGAGTTTCTGCTGCACAATATAGATAAAGTCCATGTCCTGCTTCATCCTGAACTTTTGCAAGTAGTGCAATTTTTCTTCTTAAGGATGGTGCCCGCGTTATCCAATTTCCTTCTGGCAACATTCCAATTATTTCAGAATGAGCATGTTGCGAAATTAAGCGAATTAATTGATTCCTGTATTTTTCAGGCATCCAATCTCGAGGTTCTATTTTTTCCTGTTGGATTAATCTTTTTTCAAATTCTTTTTCTAATACAATATTATTTTCAGGCATAACCAAACTATTTAAAAATATACTAAATATTCCCTCGTTTCAATACAGAGTTACTTTAATTCTAGTTAATAAAATTAAAAAAAATTTAAAAATTAATTCTTTGATAATATTAAACTGCTACTTCCATATAAAACAACAACTTATTTACAACAAATTAAGCATGACATTAGTTTATGTAATAGGGTGGTAAGACTCAACTAATCAAAAAAGTAATTTGGTATTAATATTTTAGTAGGAAAAATTTACCCACGCTCCCCCCCTCAAAAGGGGGATGAGGAGGGAGTTGGGATTAATAACTAATTAAAATGAATAAAATCTCAACAAATGAAAAAATTCAAGCCCTCGTTTTATTTGGGATTTTGACATTTTTTTTACTTTTATTATAGTTTTTAATCTTTCCTTCAATTCCTCATTGCCGTAAATCACATAGACTTGTTTTTTTTAGTTAATAATTGTTATAATTGAAATTGTATTTAATAATAATATTTAATTCACAAAACTAAACTATTATGAATTTATTTTTAGGACTTTTTATGACTTTATCATCAATTTTTTCTATCGACGATTCACCTTTTTATGGGAATATTTCAAACACCGATAAATATAAATTAAAACAGGAAGAAAGATTATCGGAAGCAAAAAAATTACTTCTGCAAATAACTTCTTTTAAAGGAAAAAGAAATGTGGAGAACACTTTGGTTCCATATGACGAGATTATAATTTTATTAAACGTAGCTGCTAGCCAATCAAATTTATTGGAAAATGTTCATCCCGATTCTACAATTAGAAAAATTTCTGAAGAATATTCACAAAAAGTTTCATCTTTTGCATCTGAGCTTTCATTAAATAAAGATGTCTTTGACGCTCTCAATTCGATTGACATTGCAAATGCCGATGAAACTACAAAATATTATTTGCAAAAAACTTTACGCGATTTTAAACTTTCCGGCGTTGATAAAGATAAAGCAACTCGGGAAAAAATAAAAAAACTTCGAGATGAACTTGTTTTAATTAGTCAGGCTTTCTCTCGCAACATTAGGGAAGGTGTTAGATCTATTTATGCAAATAATGTAGCTGAACTTGATGGCCTTCCAAAAGATTTTATTGATCTTCACAAACCTGAAACTGATGGTAGAATAAAATTAACAATCAACTATCCTGATGCTGTCCCGGTTTTTACTTATGCAAAAAACGAATTGCTTCGTAAAAAATTATTTATGGAGTACAATAATCGCGCATATCCAAAAAATATTGAAGTGCTCGATAATCTAATTTTAAAAAGAAGTGAGTTAGCTGTGTTGGTAAATTTTAATAACTATGCCGCATATGTTACTGCTGATAAAATGGTTTCATCAGAAAAAAATGTGAGTGAGTTTATTGAAAAAATTGCAAAAGCTGCAAAAGAAAAAACTAAAAAAGATTATGAACAACTTCTCGCTAGAAAAAAATTAGACAATACTTCATCAACAGAAATTTCACCTTGGGAATCAGGTTATTATTCCGAATTAGTCAGAAAACAAAATTACAATTTTGATGGTCAAAAAGTTCGTCCATATTTTCAATACAATAAAGTTAAACAAGGCATTTTAGATGTTACTTCAAAGTTATTTGGAGTTGAATTTAAGCAAAATAAAAATGCTCCTGTCTGGCATAATTCAGTTGAGTGCTGGGAAATTTTTGAAAATGGAAAATTAATTGGCCGATTTTATTTGGATATGCATCCCAGAGAAAATAAATATAATCATGCGGCTCAATTTGATATTCGTGCCGGAGTAAAAAATAAACAAATTCCAGAAGCAGCTTTAATTTGTAACTTCCCCGGTGGAAAAGAAAATGATCCAGGTTTGATGGAGCATAGTGATGTAGAAACTTTTTTCCATGAATTTGGTCATTTATTGCACACAATTTTTGCCGGCAATCAAAAGTGGGCTGGCATAACTGGCATATCAACTGAATGGGATTTTGTTGAAGCGCCATCTCAACTTTTAGAAGAATGGGCTTGGGATGTAAAAACTTTACAATCTTTTGCAAAACATTATCAAACTAACGAGCCAATCTCCGAAGTATTGGTAAACCAAATGCGTCGTGCAAGCGAGTTTGGAAAAGGATTACAGGTTAGCCAGCAAATGTATTATGCAAAACTTTCACTTTCGTGCTATGATAGAAACCCGAGTGATGTAAATACAACTGAACTTGTAAAAAATTTAAGAGAAAAATATACGCCATATAAATATGTTGATGGCACTCACTTCCAATGCTCATTTGGTCATTTAGATGGTTACTCTGCAATTTATTATACTTACATGTGGTCACTTGTAATTGCAAAAGATTTTTTAAGTATGTTTGATGAAGAAAATTTAATGGATACAAAAGTTGCAAAAAAATATCGTGATAATGTTTTAAATCCGGGTGGCTCGCTACCTGCAAAAAATTTAGTCCAAAACTTTTTAGGAAGAGATTTTAATTTTGATGGTTGGGCTAAATGGCTAGAAAGAGATTGATATTTTTATTTAATATAAACTTTATAAAATATTTTAAGGAGCGTTGAGATGAAAAAATGTTTGATACTTTATA
>JAQCAB010000026.1 GCA_027622375.1 Bacteroidota bacterium | reverse complement strand
AATCTACAACACCAACATTACCAGCAGGGACTACAGTCAAACATTGTCCAGCTGAAAGCAGTAAAGAAAAAAGACCAAGCACGAGAAATAATTTTGCGCGCGATTGAATCCCAATTTGTGAAGAGTAGCGATAGGCATAAAATAAACTTATTGAAAGTATAAGTAATAGTAAAAAAAACATAATAACTCCTTTTTTAATTTGTTTCTAAAATATCGTAAATATTTGGTTGAGATGTAAATTTCTTTCCACCACCATTCCATTCGCTTTGAAGAGAGTCTACATTGCGAAATTGACCAAGGCCTAAAGCCCCACCATCATCTTGCGCTCCGACTAAAATTTTCATTTTCCAACTATTTGATGGTTTGCCAATAAATTTTAAAGGAATTGAAAAACTAATTTCCTTTTTCTTTACATTTCCAATTGTGTTTGATACATCTTTTAATTTTGGATTATATTCGCAAATTGTTGCGTCAAATTGATCCACAACTTTAATTCCACCACCAACAAGAATTAATCGATTAAAGTTAAAATTATTAAATTGATAATTTGAATTATATGGTAGAATGTTGCTGCCAATAGAATCTGTTTGTAAGGCGATTGCAGCAAATGTTAATTGAAATCCATATTCGGGATGCCAAAGTGGATTTACTAAATTTCTGAAAGAAAGATTTACATAAAAATTATCAGAATCAAAACTTACTTTTGCATTTATAATATCTAAAATCCCACTTTCAAAAAATTTATTTTTAGGATAAATATAATTCAAAGAATCCCCTTTGTCGTCAAGCGGGGGATCATTAACATTAAAGAGAGTTGAAACATTTTTTGGTTCTTGTTTAACTTCGGAGTTTGAGAGTTTATAATAATTTAAAGGTATTAAAAAGCTCCAATTTAAACTTGATTTTGGTTTAGCGAAACTCCAACCAGTTCTTTTTTTAACAACCCTTACTTTTTGTAAAATTTTATATCCATCTGGCAAATTATTCGATGTTACAACCACACTATCATTTTCAATTTGATTTAGCGAGATTGTCACATTTTGATTTTCAATATTTAAATTACAAACAACCGAATGTAATTGAGATGGTAAAGAGGGGGCAACTATTATATTTTTATCAATTACATTTACAGAAATTCCAAAAAAATCTTGAATCAAATTTCTATTAAATTCTGAAACGCTCCAAGCTTGCGAAAATGCTCCTGATAAATTTGGCTCACCTCCAAAATTTTTTGGATGAGCATCAACAAGTTCAGATAAAGTTCCAACGCAACCACGATCTAAAATTTGGTGGACCATATTTTGAGTTAGTTTATAAGCCACTTCTTGTCCTCCAGTATTACAAAGAGCTGTAATTGCTGGGCCATTTAACCAATTCCAAACAGTTCCATTATGATAAGCAGCATCTTGAGGATAAAAATCTTCATAATTATGAAACGGATGAAAATTTGTATCAGTTTGTTTTAAGGTTGATGTGCCATGTTCAAAAACTAATTCGGATACAAGTTTATGTAAAGTTTTTGTTTTAATAATGTAATCCTCAACAAGCTCAAGAGAAAATAATTGATTTGGTCTAATTTGTGGAGAAGGGGAATTTTCAGGATTTATATGATCGTAAATAAAATTTTCTTTTTTATTTACAAAATGAATATTAAAACTTGACTTAACTTTTTTTGCATGCGTACTCCAACTTTGAGCTAAATTAGTATCTCCTAAAAATTTTGCAATCTCAGATGAAGCAAGTAATTGAAAATACCAAAGTGCTTGGACATCATTTGCACGATTGCCACGTGGAGACCAACTTTTATTTTGCAACTTTGCATCCATCCAGGTATCAGCATCATCATGATTCAAAAAACCAAAAACATCAACTCTGTGTTGAAATGTGCCATCAATCGAGCGACGCACCGTTGGAAATAATTCATTCAATAATAAAGTGTCACCTGTGTGTTTAAAATATTCCCACAACCCAATTACAAATCTCTGAGTTGCATCGGCGGTATTATAAGAAAGCGATGTTGTAGTGATTTGATTTGGAATTCTACCAAAAGTATTTGAAGTGATTATTGAATCTTGAAATTTTGCAAAATTTTTAAATATTTCACGAGCATCATTACTGTTTCCAAAAAGCCAAGTCGCACCCGGCAAAGAGATAAAAGAATCTCTTCCCCAATAATTATTAAACCATGGAAGCCCGGCAAAAATACCTTTTGTAGGTTTCCCGTTTGAAACTTGATTCATTATTAAAGCGTCGCTTGAAAGTAAAGACCAATAAAATGCTTTATTGAGTTCGTTATTATTTGTGATAATTAAAGAACGGTTGATAATTTTTTCCATTCTTTCTTTTCGTTTAGCAAACAGTTTTTTATGATCTATTAAAATTAATTTTGATAATACAGATAATTCAGAAGCATCACCCGATGCAATTAAAAAACAATAGGTCGGATTATTTGGTTTTAATTTGATTTTAATTGAGCCTTTAAATACAATTCCATTTTGTGAAAAGATTTTTAGTTTTGAAGGTAAAAAGGGCAACGTTTGATTTGGATTAGAAAATAGCAATTCGGATCCTGTTGATGATGAGAGAATAAAATCATCAGCAACGCGAGGTGTATAAATTATTTCCGAATTAATATTTGATGTAAACTCGATACGAATAATATTTAAACTGTCATAAAAAGTAAATCGTTCAGTTAAAATATTTCCATATTTACGTTCAAAAAAATGTGGATAAACAATCGCAGTAGATCTTTGTCTATCGAGAGTTCTGCCATTTGTTGAAAGAGTGTAGTCTTGTAAAATTTTTTGAGTATTTACATACCAACCCATCCATGAGTTTTTATTTTCAGAAATTACATCTCCATAATAAGTTCCAGCCTCTTTATTTGTAAAACTAAATTGGCGTTCTTTATTCTCAACTTTAATTCCAATTTGGTCGATAATTGGTTTTGAATAATCTATTTTATTTTGAGCATCTAAATAAAAGAAACTAATAATGAAGAAGAAATAAAATTTCATATTTAAATATATCGATTAATTAATATTAATTTACAAAGCAATGCATAGTTTCTTTTAGAGGAAAAATTATATTCTTAAGTTATATGGTACTTATGAAATAGTTATATTTTATTTAAGAAAACACAACTATATTTTTAAATTAAAATTAATAAAACAACATGAAAACAAATCAAAATAGAAGAAATTTTTTAAAATTAGCTTCTTTGGCAAGTATTGGATCATTGATCTCACCAAGCTCAATTTACGCATACAGCCAAAGTCTTTCAAAAAAAATAAGGATTGGTCTTATTGCTGTTGGTTTTAGAGGACAATCACATCTGAATGAATTATTAAAAAGAGATGATGTTGAAATTGTTGCAATTGCTGATCCCGACAAGAAAATGTTAGCACTTGCACAAAAAATATTAACAAAAAATAATAAACCAAATGTAAAAGAATATTCAAACGGAGATTATGATTATCGAAATCTCTTAAAGAATGAAAAAATTGATGCTGTAATTGTTTCATCGCCATGGGAGTGGCATAAAGAGCATGGAATTGATGCAATGCGCTCCGGTAAAATTGTAGGCATGGAAGTTTCTGGCGCAATGAATTTATCTGATTGCTGGGATTTTGTAAAAACTTATAAAGAGACAAAAGTTCCAATAATGATTTTAGAAAATGTTTGCTACAGAAGAGATGTAATGGCGGTGCTTAATATGGTTCGTAAAGGAATGTTCGGAGAATTAATTCACGCACAAGGTGGATATGAGCATGATTTAAGAGGAGTACTTTTTAATGATGGAGAAACAGCATATAATTCTGGCGTTGAGTTCGGTGAAAAAGGATTTAGTGAGGCCAAATGGAGAACTAATCATTATGTAAATCGAAATGGAGAATTATATCCAACGCATGGACTTGGTCCACTTGCCATTATGCTTGATGTTAATAGAGGAAACAGATTGGTAAGACTTTCATCATTTGCATCCAAAAGTAAAGGATTAAATAAATACATCGTTGAACATTCAAAGGGTGGAGAAAATCACCCAAACGCAAAAATAAATTTTAAACAAGGTGATGTTGTAACAACACAAATTCAATGTGCAAACGGAGAAACTATTTTATTAACTCACGATACAAGCTTGCAAAGACCTTATAATTTAGGATTTCGCATTCAGGGTACAACTGGTCTTTGGCAGGATTTTGGATGGGGAGAAGCAAATCAGGGATTTATTTATTTTGAAAAACTAATGAATAAATCTCACAAATGGGACAACACCGAAAAGTGGTTAAAAGAAAATGACCACCCACTTTGGAAAAGTTATGAAAAAGAAGCTGAGAACTCTGGTCATGGAGGAATGGATTATTTTGTAATCAACACTTTTATTGAATGCATTAAAAACAATATTTCATTCCCTTTAGATATTTATGATTTGGCAACCTGGTATTCAATAACACCTTTAAGTGAAATATCAATAGAAAATAATGGTGCAGTTCAAGAAATTCCTGATTTTACAAATGGAGAATGGAAAACACGCAAATCAGTTTTTTAATTCGATGAAGCATTCAAATAAAAAATATACTTTATTAATTTTAGCGGGGGGTATTGGAAGCCGATACCAAGGAAGAAAACAATTGGATAGTGTTGGGCCATCGGATGAGTGTTTAATGGAGTATTCGATTTACGATTCGGCTCTATGTGGATTTAATAAAGTTGTCTTAGTAATAAATAAATATTTTTCAAAAGAAAATATTAATTACTTCAAACAAATCGCCAAAAAAGTAAAACTTAAAATTTATTTTGTTTATCAAAACAATACAAAACTTGTATCAAAAAAGTATAAAAATTTAATTTCCCAAAGAACCAAACCATGGGGCACAGGGCATGCAATTGCAATGGCTGAAAATATAATCCAAGAGCCGTTTTTAGTAATTAATGCAGATGATTACTATAATAAAAAATCATTTTCGATAGCTATTGATCTATTAAAAAAAACAACAACAAAAAAAAATCTTTTTACATTAATTACATTCCCACTGAGGGAAACACTTAGTAATGATGGGGCAGTCTCAAGAGGAATTTGTTTAACTGACAAAAATGGATTTCTTAAAAAGATAGAAGAGCACACAGAGATATTTAAAACAAAAAATACAATTCAGAGTAATACAAAAAATAAACTAAAAAAATTATCGGGAGAGACCCCAACCTCAATGAATTTTTGGATTTTTCATCATGAAATATTTTATGAATACAAAAAACAGTTTATAAATTTTCTTAAAATGAATCCAAATCCAAAAAAAGAATTTTTTCTGCCCGAGGTAATTAACACATTAATAAAAAATAAAAAAATAAAAGTTAGAGCTATAAGCACAACAGATAAATGGCTAGGGATTACTTTCCCGGCTGATAAAGAAATTGTAAAAAAAGAATTACTTAAAATGAGTGATAAGGGGGAATATCCAAATCCACTATGGAGCTAATTGATCATACAATATTTCAATCAGTTATAAAAAGTTTTATTAATACAAAACCAGATGCAACAATAGAGGTTACTGCATTAGAAAATGGACACATTAACTCCACCTACAAGGTAGATATTAAGTCTAAAAAGTTTAATGATGCTTTTATGCTTCAGAGAATAAATACTAAAATTTTTAAAAACCCAGAAGTCTTAATTACTTCGATGCGCGCAGTTGAGAATCATTTAAAATTAAAAAATTATCCGAAACAAATTATTGTACCGAAAATTAATAACAAGGGAGTTTATTTAACTTATGATGTAAATGGATTTGCGTGGAGGAGTTTGCCATATATTAATGAATCTATTAGTTTAGAAAAAGCTGAATCACCCACCATCGCATTTATCGCAGCAAAAACTTTTAGTGAGTTTTATTCATATTTATGGGATTTTGATTTGAAAAAAATTAAACCATCAATCCCCAACTTTCTTAACTTTGAGCACAGGATTAAGTCTTTTAATGATGCTTTGCAAAATGCTGATAATGATAGAAAGGAAGCAGCAAGTGATGCTATAAAATTTTGTAAAAACTTTTATAGTAATGTTGAGAATTTTTTTTATTTACAAAAAAACAAACTACTGCCAATTAGATTAATCCACGCAGATCCAAAAATTAGTAACATTCTTTTTAACAAAAGTAAAACCAAAACAAAAGCAGTAATTGACTTAGATACCTTAATGGCTGGGACTATACTTTATGATTTTGGAGATATGGTTCGTTCATATACAAACAATCGACTTGAGGACGATCCACGGGAAAAGAATATTTTTAACATTGAAACTTTTAATGCTGTTAAAGAAGGATTTCTTTTTCACCTTAAGAAAAAGTTAGAAAAAATAGAATTAGATAATTTAAAACTAGCAGCAGAGACAGTTATATTTATTCAGGCTATAAGATTTTTAACTGATTATTTAAAGGGAGATGTTTATTATAAAATAAAATACCCACACCAAAACTTAAATAGAACTAAAAACCAGATAAATTTATTAAAAATGCTACACAAGATAAACCAATGATTTATTAAGCGTTATAATTTTTCCTCTTTTATAGATTGTCTATTAAATATTTTAAAGACTCTTTGCAACAATAATTACGTTTTTTGATTGTAAAATTGTAGTTCCTTTTTGGTCTAGCGCTTCAAATAAAAGAATGTATGCCCCTATTCTCAATCTTTGTTTGTCATCATTAAACCCATCCCAAATTAAATTTCCTGTTGAAGTTGAAGCATCATTATTTGCGAGCGAACGAACAAGATAACCACGACGATCAAAAATTCTAGCACGGATATTTGTGATTGCTGAATTTAAATTGTATGAAATAATTGTAAAATCTTCAAAACCATCTCCATCTGGAGAAAAGGGATTTGGAGAAATTGAAATATCAACTTTATTATTTATAATTGGAGTGATAATGCTATTTTTTTCAGCTGGCGTTCCACCAAGTTTATTTACAGATGTACTCCAATTATTTGAATTGGTTCCGGAAATTGTTGAAATAATTTTTTCAAGCGAACGACCTTGAGTTGAACTCGCACGATGCCACGAGTTTGAATATCTAATACTATCAATCAAGTTGCCAGTATTATCGCGAAGAACAACATCATCCTCAATATTGCCAAGCGAAAGCTCTTTATTAATTATTAACAAAGCATTATTTAATCTTAAATTTGGGAAAACATTAAATATTGTGGAATCAGCAGAAATTAAAATAAATGAGTTTGGCTGAATTATAATATTTTTTGTAAAAGTATAAATATTTTTAATGCCACTCGGTGTTGCCATGTCATTTATTTTCCAATTTAGCAGCGAGATCTCAGCGACAGAAATATTTTGAAGTTCAATATATTCAGATGAATTAGAAAAAGGTTCATACATAACCTCATTAATAATTATAGAGTTTGATAACGAGCCAACAACAAAATTAAATTTTAAAATATTATTTGATAAATCCTCATCGCCATTAATAATTAATTGTAATTGCATCGAATGAAATCCTTGTTTTGGATTTGAGATGTAAAACTCGAAAGGCATTAGTTCATTTTCACCAATCAAGCGACTAAAATTAAAAACTTTTATAACTTCATTTTCTGTAAAAAGAGAATCCAGATTTGAGTCATCAAATAATTTTAAACGTAAATCATACAATCTAGATACTGCATAATTTTTAATAAAAACAGAAGCCAGCGCTGAATCACCGATAATTAATTTTATAGGGGATAAAGTAATTGAGTGAATCCCAAGATCAATATTTATTTTAACAGTAATTAAAAAATCATCAAATCTAATTGTGCCAGTAGAACCCGTTCCATTGCCAACAATTTTCAAGCGGAAATTAACACTATCTTTATTTTGTAAAATTAAAGGGAGTGGAATCGATCTTTTAATGTAATTCGCACTTAAAAATTTTAAAGTGTCGCCGATTTGTATAAAATTAGTATCGTTTGCAAAAGAGTATTCAAAAACTATTCCAGAATTATGAGTAGAGCTCCTTCTTTCAAAAAATTCTAATTTTTCAGGAACTTTATCAACAAAAGAAATCAGAGGAAGTTTTATCCATTGCATTATCTTTGAATCAGTTGATAAAATAGCATTTGGTGAAGAATTCGGAATTGAAGAAGTTGTTAAAAAATCTCCAAGAGAAGATTTTAATTTTGAAGTACCCCAATCAAGAGGAAGAAATGGGACAGAAACTGTATCAAAATTTTCGGAATATGGAAAATTTTTAACAACTTGTGAGTTGACAATAAAAGGAAAGAAAAAAAATATTGGTAAATAAAACTTATTCATTTGAAAACCACCAATTACTTTTAAGTTTTTAATGTGTATTAAATGAGGTAAAAAAACAAGTTTTATTATATTGATAAATAGGCAAACGCTAATTACTTTTTATATGAAATGAAAAAAACTACAAATATCAGTTTATTATTTTTGTTTTTAACTGTTTTACTTTTTGGACAAGAAAATAAATATGATTCACAAATTAAAATCGGAAGAGTGAAGTATGGCGGTGGTGGTGATTGGTATAATGATCCATCGGCAGAAAAAAACTTGCTAATGTTTGCAAAAAATAATGCAGGCATTGACACAGCCCCCGGGTTTGAAGCAGTGGAACTCTCAAGTGATAAAATATTTTCTTATCCAATTCTTTTTATAACCGGCCATGGAAATATAAATATTTTAGATTCAGAAGTAAGAAAACTTAGAGCATATTTAGAAAATGGTGGTTTTTTATATGTCGATGATGATTACGGAATGGATCAATCTTTCAGGCGAGAAATGAAAAAAGTTTTTCCGGATATAGATTTTGTCGAACTAAAAAATGAACATGGTTTATATAAAGCATTTTATGATTTTCCAAAAGGAGTTCCAAAAATAAACGAGCATGATGGCAAAGCACCAAAAGGATTTGGAATTTTTATAGAAAAAAGATTAATAGTTTTATACACTTATGAATCAAATCCGAGCGATGGATGGGTTGACAAGGAAGTTCATAATATCCCCGAAGATAAAAGGGAACAAGCTTTGCGATTCGGAACCAACATACTTGTTTGGTGTTTAACACATTAATTTATGAAACTAAATAGCGCGGCATATAATTTATTATTTGGGAAGCTTAAAAGAGCCGCAAAACTTTATTACGCGGAAAAAGTATTTATTGTTTTATTACAGCTTGTAATATTTTTATCTGTAATAATTTTAATTTTCAGTTTTATAGAAACGTTTTTTCAATTATCAAGTTTGTGGAGGGGAATAATATTTTGGTCAACAATAACATTCTGTATTGTATTTTTATTTTACAAAACATATAAATTTATCCTAGAATGGAAAAAAGAAAAAGTTAATCTGTTTGGTTCAATTGCATTGTTGATTGGAGAAAAATTTCCAATTATAAAAGACCATCTTAGGAATGTGTTGCAGATTTTTGAACAAAATAGCCCGTACACATCAAGCGAAATAACATTATTTGCATTAGAGGAGTTGGAAAAAGAAACAAGTAGTTTAAATTATTCTGAAGCGATATCGTTTTTATCATTTAAAAGAATAGCGAAAACCGCAAGCTACATTGTGGTAATTTCAATTTTAATTTTAAGTTTTTCAGGGATTGGATTAAGTTCAGCGCTTTATAGAATTGTGAATTATGATCAAAGTTTTAAATTGGCAGATAAATATTTAATAAAAGTTTCTCCAAATAATTTAGATGTTGTTAAAGGAGATACAATCCCAGTATCTGTGTTTGTTAATTTAAACCCAGCACACACTAAACCAAATATTACAATCCCAAACAAAATAAAATTTATCACTTTTTTAAATTTAGATGGTGATAAAGAAGAAATAATTATTGAGAAAAAAAACGTAAAGTACGAAGCTGAAATATCAAATATTCGCTCATCAACATATTTTTATATACAAGTTGAAAATCAAAGAACACCAACTTATAAAATTAATGTAACTGATAAACCACTCATCAGGCTTTTGAGTGTTGAAGTAACTCCGCCAAAATATACAAATGAAGAATCTTTTACATTACCCGAAAATGTTGGAGATGTTAGCGCGCTAAAAGGATCAGCAATTAATTTAAAGATCCAAACAAATAAAAATTTAAGCGAAGCAAGTATTCTCTTTGAAAAATATTCAAAAAAGATGAAAAAAAATAAAAGCTCGTTTAATTACAACTTTATTTTAAATGAGAATGATAATTATACCTTTAAACTTATTTCGGATGAGGGAATAAAAAATGAACACAAAATAAACTATCTGCTTGTTTCTTTAAAAGACCAAAATCCAACTGTTGAAATAATTCTACCAAAAGAAGAATCAGTTGCCGACCAAACCATGAAGATACCAATTGAGCTTGAAGTTTGGGATGATTATGAAATTATTAATTGTAAAATAGGGATAAAGCTTATTCGATCTGATTTTGAAAATAAATGGAAAAACTCAAAATTTATTTCTGTCCCATTAACATCGGCAAAAAAAAGGGAACCCTTTTCAATAAATTTTTTAATGGATTTAACTGGTTATAGCTTTGCACCAAATGATGTTGTGGAATATTTTGCCGAAGCAACTGATAACGATCAAGTTACAGGACCCAAAACTACAAGAAGTAAAACCCACATTATAAGATTTCCATCTTTAGATGAAGTTTTTAGTGAAGTTCAAAAAAAACAAGAAACAATTCAAAGCTCGCTCGAACAAAATGTAAAAGAGGCCGAGCAAATTACAAAAGTAATGAAAGAGCTTTTACGCGAAGTAAAACAACAAAAAGATATTAATAATAAACAAAAAGAAAATATTATTGAAGCCCTTAAAAAAAAGATGTCAGACTTAGAAGAAAAAACAAAAAGTATAAATGACGAGCTTTCAAAGGTGGCAGATAATCTACAAAAAGAACAATTGTTATCGAGCGAAACATTAGAAAAATATTTTGAGCTTCAGGAATTAATGAAAAATCTAAATTTAGAAGAATATCAAAAAGCAATTCAAAAACTTCAAGATAAAATGAAAGGATTAAATCAAGAGCAGTTAAATCAGATAATTCCAAAAATTGAGTTAAATGATGAAATATTTAGATCGAGCTTAGAACGAACAATTAATTTATTAAAAAGAATTCAAATAGAACAAAAACTTGATGAGTTAGTTAAGCGATCTGAAGAGCTTTTAAAAAAACAAGCCGAACTTGAAAAAGAAACTTCTTCAAATAACAAATCAAAGGAAGATCTAAAACAAAAGCAGAACCAAATCGAAAAAGAATTAAATAATTTAAAAAAACAAACCAAAGATTTAGAATCAAAAATGGAAGAGTTTGCCAGTGAAATGCCGATGAAAGAACTAGACGAAACCAAAGAATCCTTAGAAAGTGATGATTTAAAAAAAGAAATGGATGAGTCAATTAAAAATTTATCTAATTCGCAGATGGAGCAATCCGCAGTAAATCAAAAAAAATTGATAAAGGAATTTCAAAAACTGGGCAAACAATTTTCAAATTTAAAAGAGGAATTATTGCGCTCACAATCAAATCAAGTATTATCTACAATGCAAAGAGCAATTGAAGATTTAATTGAACTCTCAAAGCGGCAAGAAAAAATAAAAAAAGAAACAGAACAATTAGAAACAAATTCATCTCAATTCCCTGAAAAAGCAAAAGAAGAATTAAGTTTAGAATCAAATTTACAAAGCTTAATGGAGTCACTCGCTCAAGCATCTCAAAAATCATTTAAAATAACTCCGCAAATGGGACGAACTTTAGGAGAAGCATTACGAGAAATTATAAATTCGGTTTCAGCGCTTGAACAAAGAAATAACAGCAACGCATTTCAAAATCAAAATAACGCAATGAGTTTGTTAAATAAAAGTGCAAACCAAATTCAAAAAGCAATTTCAGAAATGGCTCAGCAATCTCAAGGAGGAGGATTTTCTTTTTTACAACAATTCAGACAACTAATGGGCGAGCAGCAACTTTTAAATTTAGAAACCGAAGGAATGATGAATGGAAAGGGTTATACAAAAGAACAAATAGAAAGTATTGGTAAAATGTCTGCGCAACAGGAAATGATTCGCAAATCTCTTGAACAGCTATCAAAAGAAGCAGCCGAAAGTGAAATAAAACAAAAAATGATTGGAAATACACAATCAATTTTAGATGAGATGAAAGAGGTGGTTAAAGAATTGAGTGATGATAAAATAAATGAATCAACAATTGAAAAGCAAAAAAATATTTTATCACGAATGCTGGATATGCAACGCTCAACACAAGAACGTGATTATGAAGAACGCAGAAAAGCAATAAGTGCAACAGATAAAAATTTTGAAAAAACAGAAAGCGTAGAAATTAAACAACTTCGTAAAAAGAAAATTGATTTATTACAATTACGCGATTCTAAATTTACAAAAGAATATAAAGAATTGATTCGTTCGTATTACGAACAATTACAAAAGGAAGAAATAAATTAAAAAATATTTCTTAAAAGTGTAAATAAGAATATAAATACGGAAAGAATTATAATCCCAACCGAAGAAGTAAAATAAGTAGCTAGTTTAAATTTATTATTCGGAAAAAATATTTCAGTAAATAAAAAAGGAAGAGCCCCCACAACCAAAATATTTTGATTTATACTTTCTAAAGTGTTTCCATGCAAAAATAAATTAATTGCACGCAAACCACCGCAACCGGGGCATTTAAATCCCGTTAAAGAATAAAATATACATTTTGGATAAAGCCCGAATTGTAAAGGATCAAAAAAAAATAAAATTACTGCAGCACCAAAAAAAACAGAAATTACAGAAACTTGAGTTAAATTAAATTTCAATCTTTTAATGGCCTCCCGGTTGAATCAGTTGTAAGATAACCACCTACTAAAATTAATATTCCTTCAATAAGTCCCCAAAGAGAGCCAACACCACAAGTACAAATTGTAACAAAAATTTGAAGAATTCCAATCCCGGCAAAACCAAGATAAAATCGGTGAATTCCTATTCCACCAAGTAATATTCCAAGTACACCAGCAACAATTTTGGATTTTGATAGTGGATCTAAATTTGGATTTAATTCGAGTGGTGGTGGAGGAGTATTTAAAATTTTTTCTTTTTCTTTTTCAAGCTCCTCTTTTGTAATTATCCCTCTTTTGTGAAGAGAAAAAAGATGTTCAAGTTGTTCCATTTGTTCTTTTGTCATTTTGACCCTCTCTCTAAAATTTCTTTAAATGTTTTTTTGTAAGCTTCGCCATAAAGATTACTATAATTAAGCGTAAAATCACGATAAACTTTTTCGGCTAAACCAACCCCCGGCTAAAAAAATAAAAAGTAAACAAACTAACCGGACTCTCATAAAAAGAGATTTTTTATTATTTATTTAACGATAGACCTCAATTGTGTAACTTCGTTTTGAAATTTTTTCTCAAATGAATAATAATAATCACAAATGTCATAAAACAATTCTGCGGTTTCACCATCCACAACATGGTAGCGAGATTGTAAATCATCTGTTGCGGGGAAGAGAATTTGTTTACCAGCATACATTCCAGCAATTGTTAAAGTCAAATCAGGATTTAATTGCAAAATTCTTCGGATAATAAGTACTGATTTTAAAACTTCTAATGTTGTTAACCCACCCACCATCGAGCTTGAGTTTAAAGCAAGAACAGGGGAGTTTGATTTATCATCATTTAGTTTTCTGATTGCAGAGACATAAGTATTTCCACTTTGCGTTAAATCTTTTGACTTACTATCAATAACAACTTGTGCGGTTGGTTGTGTAAATGGACGTTTGCTTAATTTTAAATTTTCTTTTTGATAATTAAGAAGCAATGTTGAGGAGCTTCCAATTTTTGTTAATTCTTGATCTAGAAAAACTAATTTAAATTGTGTCGGATCTTTATCTGGTGTAAACAATATTATTTTTTCGGATGGAACGTTTTCATAATATTTTAGTCTGCGAATAATATCCCACAACATTCTTTTTACTAAAACATCTTCGCCCGGAATATTACCACGAATTATATTTTTAATTTTTGGATTTTCTTCAAGATTAGGATTTAGCGCAACTTTTTCTTTGAATTCTTTATGAACGCTATTTACCTGCATTGCGTCAGTTATAAAATTTAAATCATAAACATCACTACTGCGGACACGATATGCATTTTGAAATAAATTATGCTCAAACGAATCAAAAATTTTATCATCTTTTGGAATTACATACGAAAAGTTTTTTTCTTGAATAGGAACAACATGTGGAGTCAAAACAATTATAACTTCTTTTTTAATTGTCTGATCTTTTGTTGATCCAAAAATCCATCCAATAAATGGTATATCTATTAAATATGGAATTCCGGTTTGCCCTGTAGATTTTTCTGTTGAAATTAACCCACCAATAATAAAAGGTGTATTGTTTGAAACTCTTACAAAAGTTTGAACTTGTCTGTTATCTATAGTTGGGGCAAGAAAGTTAGAATATTTTGCAGCGCTTTTATCAAGAGCACTAACAATTGTTTCAACCTGCATTGTGATTTCAGTTCCATCTTCGCTTATACGGGGACGTAAATTTAAAACTATTCCAACCGGAACATATGAAACTGATTGCGCAACCGCACCTTGAACAGATGTTGATTGAGTAACAGGGACTTGCTGTCCAATTTGAATTCGCGCTTGTCTTCCATCTAAAACTAAAACCGATGGACTCGAAAGTACTTCTGCTTTACCTTGACTGATTAAAGTTTTTACTGTAGTTGTAAATTTTGCTTGATTTTGTGCATTTCGTTCAAACATAAATGTAAATGGATTTATTATTAGGCCGGACTCATCAGGCTTTGAAGATTGAAATGATTTATTTCTATCAGCCCAACTCAATTCAACGCCCAACTCTTTTATATCTTCCACATTCATCTCAATTACGAGAGCCTCTATAACAATTTGTCGCGCAGCTTGATCTATTTTATCTCGAAGCAGTGATAATAAACTTTGTAATTTTTCAGGTTCGTTTTTATCATAAACAAGTAATAACCTTTGTTGGGTTTCTCCGGGAGTTGATTGATGTAAATAAGTCCCACCAATTTCTGGTATTGAAGTCATTCCCATATTTTGTCGTTGATTAGATTGCATTTGTTCTGTTGGCGGGGGATCTAGTAAACTAGTTTTTGTTGCGTCCAACATTTTTATTACATATGGGAGAGAAATTGAAGTATCAAATATAGGTTGATAAAAAAGCATGCTACAAAACCTCTTGATGTACATCTAATGATTGAAAAACCAGAACGCTATATTGAG